>JANOQG010000246.1:0-5127 GCA_031422255.1 Actinomycetes bacterium
CCCCCGTCGACCGCAACGACGAGGGCTTCTTCACCGACCCTGATCAGTGGACCGAGGCCATGGCCCCCGAGCTCGCCGCCGCCGAAGGCATCGACGCTCTCACCGAGGACCACTGGCGCGTCATCAAGTTCATGCGAACTGAGTACGCCGAGAAGGGCACCGGCCCCACCGTCCGGCTGCTCGGCAAGACCTCCGGTGTCTCCGTCAAGGAGCTCTACCTGCTCTTCCCCAAGGGACCGGCCAAGATCGCAGCCAAGATCGCCGGCATCCCCAAGCCCCGCGGCTGCATCTGAAAGGCGGCCCACCCATGGACGACACCACCACCAAGCCGGACCCGATCACCAAGGTCTCGATCATCATCTCCAAGGGCTCCCTGGAGGGGATCTATCCGGGGCTGATCATGGCCAACGGCGCCCGCGCTGAGGGCATCGAAGCGAACATGTTCTTCACGTTCTTCGGGCTCGACGCAATCCACCGGGCCCGTCACGATCACATCAAGCTCGCCACCGTCGGCAACCCCGGACTCCACCTGCCCACCATGGCCGGCGGGCTTCCGGGCGTCTCCACCGTGATGACCCACTACATGAACCACAAGATGGAGCAGCTCGACATCCCCCCCATCCCCGAGTTCGTGGAGATGATCGCCGACACCGGCGCCGGGATGTACGCATGCAAGGCCTCCGTCGACCTCTTCGGACTCGAGAAGAACGACCTCATCCCCCAGGTCCAGGACATCATCACCGTCGGCGAGTTCTACGAGATCGCCGCCGGAGGCCAGATCATCTTCACCTGACTCTTGTTGATACCCCTAGGGGTATAATGATAGGGTGCTCCACATGGAGCTTCCCGAAGAAACGATCGCCGATCTGGTCCGCCGCCTCCGGCGTGTCGAGGGACAGGTCCGCGGCATCCAGCAGATGCTCAGCGACGGCCGGGATTGCCGTGACATCGTCACCCAGATGTCAGCGGCAAACAAAGCCCTCGAGCAGGCGGGCTTCGTGCTCGTTGCCGCGGGATTGACCTGGTGCCTCGAGGACCCTGAGCGCTCCGCCGCCGAGGGCTACGACATCGCCGACGTCCAGAAGATGTTCACCAAGCTGGCCTGAGGCCAAGGGCGACCCGCCCACACAACACCAAGAGCGCTTCCGCCTCCCGGTGCGACCCGGACACCCCCGTCGCACCTCGACCCGAAACGAGCGACCGCAATGACCCTCCTCGAGGATCCCACTAGCCACGCCGCCCCCCCTGGCGATCCCGCCCCGCGGGAAGGCCTGCTCGCCCGAACGGGCCGAGCCGCGGGCAGCCGACCCCGGCGAGTGCTCGCCCTCTGGGCCATCGCGGTCATCGCGTCGGCTCCGCTCGCGCTCACCCTTACCGGCGCGCTCTCTGGCGCCGGATGGGAGGCCCAGGGATCGACCACCCAGGAGGTGCGCGACGAGCTCCGCCGTGACTTCCCACAGCTCGGCGCCGAAGCCGCCATCGTCGCCTATCGCCAGAGCACCCCCATCGCCGACGACAGCGCCGGACTGGCCGCCCTCGTCACCGGGCTTCGGGGCAGTGCCGGCACCAGCGCAATCGTCGACCCGCTGGCAGCCCCTCCGGAAGCGGGCCTCCTCAGCCCGGACGGGCGAGCCGCGCTCATCCCCGTTGGCCTCGAGTCAGCCAGCGACGCGGAGCTCCCCGAAGCCGCGGGAAGAGTGATGGACACAGTTGCCGGCATCTCCCTGCCCGACGGCGCAGAGGCCAACACCACCGGAGAGTGGGCGGTGTGGCACGACTTCAACACCCTCAACGAGCAAGCGCTCCACCGCGCTGAGCTCCTCTCGGGTCTACCAACGGTCATCCTTCTGTTCGTCGCGTTCGGCTCCGCCATCGCCGCGGGGCTCCCCTTGCTGCTCGCCCTAGCCGGGATCGCCGTCGGCTTTGCAGCGCTGCACCTCGGCACCGCAGCCACGCCGCTGTCCGTGTGGTCGATGAACTTCTCGATGATGATCGGGCTCGCAGTTGGGATCGACTACAGCCTCTTCATCGTCTCCCGCTACCGGGAAGAGCGCGAGGACGGAAAGGACGCGCTCGACGCCATCGCCGGCACGCTTGCCACCGCAGGCAAAGCCGTGTTCCTCTCGGCTCTGACCGTCGTGCTGTCCCTGGCCGCCATCTTCCTGGTGCCGGTCATGGTGTTCCGATCGATGGCGCTCGGAATGATCCTCTCCGTGGTGGCCACCGCCGCCGCATCGCTGACGCTCCTGCCCGCAATCCTGGTGGCACTCGGTGACCGCGTCCTCGTCGCCAAGGGCGAGGACGACCCCGACCGTGCAGCGGAAGGACGATGGGCTCGCTGGACTGCCGCCGCAATGCGCCGTCCTGGCCTCACCCTCGCCGCCGGCCTCGGTGTCCTTCTGCTTCTCGCCGCGCCTGCCCTCGGCATGCGCCTCGGCATGCCAGGCGCGGGTGTGGTGGACCGAGGCGAGCAGAGCCGCGACGGCTACGAGGCGGTCGTCGACTCCTTCGGCCCCGGAGCTGCCGCCCCGCTGTTTGTCACCGTGCCCGCCGCGGATGCGGCGGTGGTGGTGGCGATCGCCGTCGCCGACGGCGGGGTCGTCAACGCCGGCGTCGTGGCCGAGCCCGCGGAATCAGGTCGCGCTGTCGTGCGCATCACCCCTGTTAGCAGTGTCGACGACGAAGCCACCTCGCAGCTCGTGGGACGCCTTCGCGGACAGCTCGACGTCGCCCTCCCTGCGGCCGAGGTTGGCGGACCGGGCGCGCAGAACCACGACCTCACCGCGGCGCTGACCGACACGGCACCTCTAGCCATCGGCTCCATCATGCTGGTGGCGTTCGTGCTGCTTCTGGTGGTGTTCCGTAGCCCCCTGATCGCGGTCACCTCGATCCTGTTCAACCTGGTCGGGGTGGCAGCCAGCTTCGGATTCGCCACGCTGGTGTTTCAGCACGGGTATGGCGCGTCACTGTTGGGCATCGAGCACCAAGGCTTCGTCGACGCGTGGGCCCCTCTGTTCTTCTTCGCCCTCCTGTTCGGGCTCTCGATGGACTACCAGCTGTTCCTTCTCGCTGCGATCAAGGAACGACGCGACGCCACCGGCGACGCCCGCCTCGCAGTCCGGGAAGGGATCGCCCGCACCGGCCGTCCGATCACCAACGCCGCACTGATCATGATCGTGGTGTTCGTCGCGTTCGGCGTGACCGGTCCGATCCCGCCAACCGAACTTGGCATCACCCTCGCTCTCGCCGTCTTCCTCGACGCCACTGTGATCCGGATGATGCTCGTGCCGTCGCTGTTGGGGATGCTCGGCGAGAATGCGTGGTACCTACCCGCGTGGCTCGATCGCCGACTCCCCCACGTCTCCTTTTCGCACTGAACCAGAAGGGACCGACCCATGTCTTCCCACCTGTACTTCCGCCAGTACGACCTCGCTTGCCTATCGCTGTACAGCTACCTCATCGGCGACACCACCACCGGCCGCGCTGTGGTGGTCGATCCTCAGCGCGACATCAGCGAGTACGTCGCCGACGCTGCGGCCAACGGGTTGCGCATCGAGCGGGTGCTCGAGACCCACTACCACGCCGACTTTCTCTCGGGTCACCTCGAGCTGGCTGCCGCCACCGGCGCCGCGATCTCCTACGGCGACGTTGCCAATCCCGACTTTCCGATCGAACCGCGGGCCCACGGCCAACGCCTCTCCCTGGGGCAGGTCACGCTCGAGATCCGCCACACGCCCGGCCACACGCCGGAATCGATCTCCATCGTCGTGCACCAAACGCCCGAGGCGGAGCCATGGGCGGTGCTCACTGGTGATGCCCTCTTCATCGGTGACGTCGGGCGACCCGACTTGCTCACGTCGGTCGGGCGCAGCGCCGACAGCTTGGCCCGCGATCTCTACCGCTCGCTCCACGAGCAGCTGATGACCTTGCCCGACGCCACCCTCGTGTATCCCGCACACGGCGCTGGGTCCGCATGCGGCAAGCACCTCTCCACCGCTGCATCCTCCACCATCGGCGAGCAACGCGAGACCAACTACGCGCTCGCACCGATGACCGAGGAACAGTTCATCGAGGCGGTCACGGAAGGCCAAGGGATCGCCCCGCTCTACTTCGCGTTTGCCGCCGACGCGAACCGCCGCGAGCGAGAGCTTCTCGATGACCACGAACCGCCGCACCCGCTCACCGTCGACGAGGCGCTCGAGCTCGTACAAGACGGTGCGGTACTGCTTGATACGCGCGCCCCAGAGTCCTTTGCCTCGGGTCACATTCGCGGATCGATCAACGTCGGCCTCGACGGCCGCTTCGCGGAGTACGCCGGCGACATCGTGCGTCCGGGGCAGCACGTGATCCTCCTCGGCGATGCCGGGCGCGGCACCGAGGCGAAGGTCCGCCTCGCCCGGATCGGCTTTGACGACGTCGCGGGCGAGGTCCCGGACATCGAAGCTGCGCTCGTCGCACATCCAGAGCTCGCGACCTCCGCCCGACGGCTACCGGCCTCCGACGTGGCCGCATGGTTGACCGAGGAACCCGACCTCCAGATCGTGGATGTCCGCCACCCCGGCGAAACCAAGGTCGGCGGCACCATCCCCGGCGCTCGCAACCTGCCGCTCCCCCAGCTCCTCGATCACTTGGGCGACCTTGATCCGCTGAAACCCACGATCGTCTATTGCGCTGGCGGTTACCGCTCCTCGGTGGCGGCATCCACCCTCGCCGCGCACGGGTTCACCCGGGTGGCCGACCTCATCGGTGGTTACGGCGCGTGGCTCACCTACGCCGCCGCCCATCCGCCGGCCTCCCCGTCGTCCCCACCAACCGCCGATCCTGCACCGTGATCTGAGATCAAGCACCTGTGCGAGCGCTCCTTGCGTCCCCTCTCGGCTTCCTCATCGGTCTGTCGCTTGGCGCGCTCGGTGGAGGCGGCTCGATCCTCGCCGTGCCAGCTCTCGTCTTTGCCGCCGGGCAGGACCCGAAGGCCGCCACCGCCACCAGCCTTCTGCTCGTGGGGTCCGCCTCACTTGTCGGGATGGGAACCCACTGGCGGGCCGGCCGCGTCCGAGTCAGCACCGGCGTCGTGTTCGGGCTTACTGGCCTTGGCGGCTCCCTCGCCGGCTCGGCTCTCAACCACCG
>JANOQG010000247.1:0-10802 GCA_031422255.1 Actinomycetes bacterium
CGAGGTGACTGGGGGTGGGGGGTATCGGCCGTATTTGGATGGGTTGCGGGCGGTAGCGGTGTATCTGGTGGTGGTGTTCCACTCGGGGAGTGATCGGTTCACTGGCGGGTTCATTGGTGTGGATGTGTTCTTCGTGTTGTCGGGGTTCCTCGTCACCCAGCTCCTCCTCCGAGACATCACCGCGAACGGATCGATCTCGTTCCGACGGTTCTACTCCCGCCGATTCCGGCGGCTGCTCCCCGCCGCGTTCGTGATGCTGGTCACCACAGCCCTCATCTACTCAGCGCTCGCGTCGCCCCTCGACGTCACCCAAGCCGAAAACGGCTTCCAAGCCTCGTTCCTCTACTACGCCAACTGGCACTTCATCACCCAGTCAGCGGACTACTTCGGGGCCGACCTCGCCACCAACCCCGTCCTCCACTACTGGTCCCTCGCCGTCGAAGAACAGTTCTACCTGGCATGGCCCCTCCTCCTCGGCGGCCTGTTCGTCCTCGCCCGCCGCGCCGGAGCCCGCCAATGGCACGTCCTACGCCTCCTCGTCCTCGCCGGCGCCGTCGCCTCGCTCCTCTGGGCCTGGTCCCTCAAATCGATCGACCCCAACCGCGCCTACTACGGCACCGACACCCGCGCCTACCAACTCCTCGCCGGGGCCCTCCTCGCCCTCACCCCCGGACTCGCTACCCGCCTCCGACGCCACCAGCTCCCCGCCCGCGCCGCCACCGTCGCCGCCCTCGCCGCCCTCATCTACACCGCGTCCGCCTGGACCCACCTCGACCCCATCGAACGAGGCCTCGCCGCCACCGCCATCACCCTCATCCTCATCACCACCCTCGAAACCACCCAACACAGCCTCACCAAACACACCCTCTCCACCACCCCCATCGTCTACCTCGGCAAAATCTCCTACGGCACCTACCTCTGGCACTGGCCAGTGATCATCGTCATCAACCAGATCTACAACCTCAGCCCCCTCACCACCATCGCCATCACCACCCTCACCGCCACCGCACTCGCGTCCCTCAGCTACCAGCTCCTCGAACAACCCATCCGCCTCTCACCCACACTCGACCGCCACCGCACCCCCGTCATCGCCGCAAGCCTCGCCCTCTCCGCCATCGCCGCGCTCACCATCATCCCCACCATCACCAACCGCGCCACCAACACCGCCACCGCCACCGCCACCCCAAACACCACCGGCTTCACCCCCGTCCCCGACCTCGACTTCACCACCATCAAAGGCGACTTCCCCCTCCTCACCAACTGCTACAACCAACCCGCCACCACCTGCACCCGCATCCAAGGCACCGGCCCCCACATCCTCCTCATCGGCGACAGCCACGCCGGCATGATGATCCCCACCCTCACCACCCTCGCCGAACAAAACAACCTCACCTTCTCCATCGCGGTGCGAGGCGGATGCCCATGGCAGCTCGATCTCTACGTGCCCCCGCTAGCGGTGTTCGGCGAGCCCGTGCGACCTGAGGACTGCCGCAAGGAACGGGCCGACGTCTACGACCGAGTCATCCCCGAGCTCGACCCCGACATCATCGTCTCGATGAACCTCGACTATGAGACTCCGGGCCGCCAAGTCACCTACCGACCCGAGGACCAGGCCAACCTGCGCCCCGGCACACCGGACTTCAACGCGCTCCTCGAGGACACCACCCGCAACTCAATTCGCCAGTTGCAGACCGGCGGACGCAGGGTGGTGCTCCTCGAACCGATCCCCTCGACGGTCGATCAGACCGACGCCCTCGAGTGTCTGACGGAGGCTGACGTGGTCGAGCAGTGCCGATTGGTCACCAACCCCGAGCCGAGCGGCTTGGAGAAGCTGTACCGAGCAATCGCCACGAGCGACGACCGCGTGTGGGCCCTCAACCTCGATGCCCTGGTGTGCCCCTTCACCCCGATCTGCGATCCCATCATCAACGGCATGGTCGTCCGCACCGACGGATCCCACCTCACCCGAACCTTCGCTCGCACCCTTGCCACTCCTATGGCGGAGTACTTCAAAGCGAACGAGATCATTCCTCCTTGATGCGGGGGTAAGGGTACGTCGCGGCTGGGAAGGTGAACCTCGGGTTAGATCCGACCGGTGGCGAGGGCCTCACGGATCCACGGGATGACTTCGTCGAGCATCGCCTCGAGGGACGTGGTCGCCTCGAAGCCCAGCACGCGCTTGGCCTTCTCCGTGGAAGGGACGCGCCGTCCCACGTCGTGCTCATAAGCCGTGTCGGACACCGTTCGCAGCGGCTCGTCAGCGCCATTGATCTTGTGCCAGATGACCTCGGCGAGCTCGAGCACCGTGGTGGAGCGCTCTGTGGAGAGGTTGAAGTCCTCGTTACGAGCATCGGGATGCTCCATCGCCATGACGATGCCCTTGGCGAGGTCGCCGCCGTACGTGTAGTGCCTGATCTGGGTGCCGTCGCCCAGGATGTGGAGCGGGTCTTGGCCCTTGAGCACCTTTTGGACGAGGTCGGGAACCACGTGGCTCATGGCCAGCTTCACATTGCCGCTCGCCACTTCGACGTCTCCGAGTGCCCGTCCCTCGCCAATGCCGACGCAGTTGAACGGGCGCACGATGGTGAAGGGCAGCTTGTACTGATCCCATGCCGCCCGGGCGAAGTACTCCACGGAGAGCTTTTGGAACCCGTAGGAGGACAATGGGGGTGCAATCGAGCGCTCATCGCCTTCGACCGACGGCCACGTCTCGGTTGACTCATAGACCATCGACGAGCTCATGTACGTGACCTTCTGCAGCCGGCCTGCTGCCAGTGCTGCGATGGCAGCGTCGCAGGAGGCCGCCATGATCCGCTCGTTGTTTGCCAGCAGGTCATACGCGTAGGCGTGGAAGTACGAGATCCCACCGATCATGGCGGCACCGGCGATGAAGTGATCGCAATCGCTCAGCAAGCTGGTCATCAGGTCGACGTCGCGTGCATCGCCCTCGACGAGGCTGTAGTCGGGGTGGTCGTCGTACGACTTGGCGATCTTCCCGTACTTCGAGTGGTCATCGATTCCGACTACCGAGTAACCGCGCGCGAGCAGTTCCTCGACGACATAGCCGCCGATGAACCCGGATGATCCGCTCACCAGAACCTTCATCGCAACCTCGGTCCGAACGCGTATCGA
Source organism: Actinomycetes bacterium (assembly GCA_031422255.1). Lineage (GTDB taxonomy): Bacteria > Actinomycetota > Acidimicrobiia > Acidimicrobiales > VFJN01 > VFJN01. The sequence continues at coordinate 3,133 of JANOQG010000247.1, forward strand.
TACCACCGCAGGTAGCGGGGCAACCACGACCACACCTGGAAGTTCGAGGCTCCCACCGTGCGGTCCAGCCAGATGGTGGGGAGCTCGGCCACCGGGAGTCGGTAGCGGCGCGCCTTGGCCACCATCTCCAGCCCTAGCTCAAAGCCCGTATCGGACTCGATGCCCACCCGCTGGATGAAGTCGCGGTCGTAGGCCTTGAAGGAGTTCGTGGCATCACGCGTGCCAACTCGGGCGAACCAGTAGAGCGACAACCCAGCGCCTCGGGACAGAATCCGCTTGAGCACGGGCCCCCCCACCTGCTGCCCGGTCTTCACGTAGCGAGAGGCCGCCGCCACAACCACCCCCCGCTCGACGAGGCGCGCGAGCTGCTCGACTTGCTGTGGATCGTCGCTGCCATCGGCCATCGTGACCACCACGATGGGCGCCTGGGCGTTGTCCAGACCGAAGCGGAGGGCGCATGCCGGGCCCGGACCGTAGGTGTTGAGCGTGGGAACCACGCGTGGATCTTCGCGGGCGTACTGCTCAAGAAAGGGCAGGGTGGAGTCGTCCGGCGAGTCGTACACCGCCAACACCTCGCACGGCATCGTGATCGAGTCGAACAGTCGAGTTAGGAAGTCCGTGATGTCGGACCCTTCGTTGTAGCAAGGGACCACCACGGTGATGCGGGGTGTCACGACGCGGAACCGCCGAGCACGTTCCAGATGTCAACGCAGGGGACAGTCGGGTTCAGCCCGGCATAGACGCGATGAGGGGCACCAACCACCACCAAGTCGGCCTGGGAAAGCACGTCGTCGAGCGACGTGATGTCCGAGTCGACGGTGACGTAAGGATCCGTACACAGAACGCGTGCCGCCTTGAGCTTCAGCAGTCGCTTCAGCTTGTAGCTGAGGCTCGACCGAATGTCGTCGGACTCGGCCTTGAACGCCATGCCCAGCAATCCGACCGTCATGCGAGACAGATCGTGCTCCTTCTCGATCTGGTCCACGAGGTACTTCGGCAGGCCCTCGTTCACCATCATGCTGGCGTGGCCGAGCATGAAGTTGTTGTTGTTGAAGGCAGCAAGCTGCATCGTGTCCTTCAGCAGACACGGCCCGGCCGTCAGGCCTGGACCCGGCACGTCAGCCGCGCGGGGGTAGTCCCTCGTCATGGCCTCGCGGATGACGTCGTAGTCAGCCCCGAAGTCGGTGGCGATCATGTAGAGCTGGTTGGCCGCCGCGAACTTGATGTAGCGCCACGTGTTCGTGAAGAGCTTGGCCAGCTCGGCTTCCTCCACCCCAATCGGGATGATCTGGTCGACGAGCAGCCCGAAGAGGGCAGCGGAGCGCTCGACGGCAGCCGGCGTGCGGCCTGACACGATCTGCGGGAGCTCATGTAGCTCCTGCATCGCTCGGCCTTCTGCAATGCGCTCTGGGCAGAAGGCAACGTCGACCTGCAGGTGATGGCCGGCGAGGAGCCTCTCGACCAGCGCTGTCACGCCTGGGTAGACGGTGCTGCGGAGCACGAGGAGCTGACCATCGTGGAGGTGGTCGACCATCCCCTCGATCGCTCGCACCACCGCACCAGGGTCAGGGTTCAGATGCTCGTCGACCGGCGTGCCGATGACGACGATCACAACCTCGGCGCCCGCAACGCTCGCGGGATCCGAGCTGAGCGTCAGGTTCCCCGCTGCAAGCACTCGAGCGAGAACCGCATCGGCTCCATGCTCGAGGAACGGCATCTTCCCCGAGCGGATCCGATCGATGGCGACATCGTCGATGTCGAAGAGCACGACCTCAACACCGGCATCGGCAAATGCCAGACCGAGGGGCAACCCCACGTGCCCGCACCCTCCCACGATCGTGATCCGCTGCGCAGATGGCACCGTGCCCGCTACTCCTTTTTGGCTGGTCGAGAGGATCGCAGGTTGTCCGCCCGCTGGCAACCGTCAGGCGGTCGACGTCTCCCCCTCGCAGGTTGTCCTGGTCATTCGCCGGCAGCCGCACACAACCCGAACCTTGCCGCCTGACCGGCCGGTCCAATGCGCAGGCTGAGGTCGGGGAGCTCAATGGTCAGCTCATACCCCCCGATCAAGGGGTCGAAGATCACCGGTCGCGACGAGCGCTGTCCGTCCCCGAGCACCGCCACCGACACCCGACCGCCGATGTAGACCACGTCGCCCCGACGGGGGTTCAGGAGCACCGGTTCATCGTAGATGCGACAGCCCGACGGGAGTCCCGGAAGCGACCGTTGGGCGACTCCGAGACGTACCTTGAACTCGTCGACGACCGCCGAGGTGAGAGGGATCGTCGACGGCGTCAGGGAGCCATGCGATGCGGCCTCGAGGAGGAACCCGATGGTGACCCTGTCAGAAGCGCCCGAATCCGAGGCCGGAACGACATCGCTCGGTACGTCATTGGCGAAGGGCATCCGCACAGCCGTCGTGAGCACATACTGCTGCTTGTCCATCCATTGCTCATCGAACCTGCCTTGATCGAATCCATTGAGGTTGAACGGCACGGCGAACAGGAAGAGCAGAACGACTACCGGGCCGAAGGCTCGCCACCGACTGGCGATGGCCTCCGCCGTCACGGCGATCAGCGGGAGGATCAGCGCCGCTGCGATGTACACGTATCGGTCGCCGCGTGCGGCTGATGCCCCCAGCCATGAGCGAGCTAGCCCGGTGGTGAGAACGAAGGACAGCGCAGCCAGGGCAAGCCCGATCGGAATTGCGAGCGTGATGCGAAGATCGGGTAGGTCCCCGCCGCGGTGGCCCATCCCCAGGAGGACGGCACCGACCAGGACGACGGCGACAAAGGCCCACGCGAGGACCTCGAAGCGACCCAGACCGACGAACGTGCCGACAGCGAAGCTCTTGGTCCAGTCGAGCAGGACTTCCACACCGGGCCTCCCGGACGACCCGTAGGTGCCCGCGTCGGCGATGACCGCCCACACTGCGTAAAAGGTCAGCAACGGGGCACTGTGCACCAGGGCCATCCGCCATCCGCGTCGCATCAAGACCGCAACCCCTACCCCTGCAGCGAGGCTGATGCCGACCCCCGAGGAGGCGATCGCGAGCAGGCCACACACGAGCCCCAGGGCATCGCGACGATCAGCCCGTCCCCCGTGATCAGCGAGGAGGAGGTGGGCCAGGCCCCATGCGAGCGAACCGTTGAAGCCCATCTGGAACGCCCACACGGCGTTCTTCGCACCCGGTCCGACGAGGACGAACAGGGCGACCGCCGCGAAGGCGATCCAAGGACGAACCTTCGCTCGACGCATCACGGCATGGAGAAGGACGGCTATTGCGACGTGGGTGACCACGACGATGAGCTGGTACGGCTTGTAGGTCGTCGCGCCGAAGACCTGCCACAGTCCGTAGTAGAGCAACCGTGGCAGCGCCACGAGGTGCGAGCCCGTGTGCGGCTCGAACAGGTCCGGGAAGCTGGAGCCGTTCGGCCCGGCAAGGAGAACCCACTCGTCGCCGCGAAACCAGTGGTATGCGCCGTAGTGAAACAGGAGGACCGGACCCGCCACGGCCACCACCAACCCGAAGAGACAGCTCGGCAGCACGTCAGCGCCCCACTGACGTACCTCCGCTCGGCGTTCGGTCATCCCCGAGCGGTGCCGACGAGCAGGACCCCCGGAGGCAGACGACGCCGGGCTACGAACCGTCGCTCCGACGGCACCGCCCACATGAGCGCCTCGCTCTTCAGGGGAGAACCACAGGTCATCAGCGGACCTTTGTCGCTTGCGGAAGGGCGGAATCGGCCGGGCACCGTGGCTGTTCTTCAGCGGTCAACTCGAAGATGGCTCCGTCGTCGGCCACGGCCACCCGAGTCACATCGATGACTGTCCTGATCTCCGCCAGACTCATCGCACGCGCATCGCCGTAGCGGTAGCGGATCAGGAAGGTGCGCAGCGACGTGCAGCCGACCTCCCGAACAAGTCGATCGAGCTCGCCTTCGAGCGATGCACCCCGGAATCCGATCGAACGCGGGGACCAGCGGATCGGCTGCAGGCGCGTAGCCGCCCAGAGGCCGAACGGCTGGTTGCTGTAGACGACCGCATCGTCGGTGCTCTGGATGAGGCGCTTTGCCTCCGCGGCGAGATCGGAGTCGACGTACCCGCTCGTGTTGAACCCGATGCCGTCCCTGGCCGACGTGCGAACGTCGTCAAGGGCAGCAGTGAGATGGACCACGATGAGGAGTAGTGGCAGCGCTGCGACCATCACGCGCCAGCGCGGTTCGGTAGTGACCCTGAGCAGCGCGCTGAGACCCGCCGCGGCCACCACCACGCCCGGCACTGACACGGGGAACAAGTAGCGCGTGCCCAGCGGCTCGAAGGAGGTGTAGAGCGAGGCGGCAATCATGTAGGCGAGGTAGAGGAGGACAAACCCGGCGCACCCCAACAGCCACCCTGAGGCGGTTCCGAAGGCCAGAGCTGTCCGCTGGACACCGGGTCCCGGACTGCTCGCGACGATCAGCCCGACAAGTGCCAGCAGCATTGCTGCCACGCCGACGAGAGCGAGGGACCGAGTGCCGGCTTCAGACCCTGGGAGCATCCACGTTCCGAAGGTGCTCGCGACGCGGTAGAGGCTGTCGCCCAACGAGTCGTTGGAGTCCGATCGGTGACCCAGCAGCGTGCCGTCGACGGCGTGGTTGCGCACCACCCACGCCATTGGCAGGGCACTTGTGATCGCCCCGAGGAGCCCGATCCGGACAAGAGTCCGCCCGTTGAGGGGGCGTAGCGCAAGCAGGAGCCCGATCACCCCGAGGACGATCAGGATCACTCCGGCATAGCGCAGGAAGAAGGCAATCCAACACAGCGTCGAAAGGGCGGCGAGATCGACCCGACCAAGCTCGCGGCGGTCCACCACACGACCGAGCACGAGGAGATACGTCAGCACCACAACCATGAAGGGTGGTTCGGACCATGCCATGGTCGTCACCTCCAGCAATGTGGGCGACACAGCCAGGAGGGCGGTCGCCCCGAGCACGACGCCTCGAAGAGGAACAGACCGGCTGAGCAGCTTGTGGCCCAAGAGGACGATCGCACCGAAGGAAGCCACGGACAGGACGTGAAGCATCGCCTCCGCCCCGATGCCGATCACCTCCCCGAAGGCCGCGATGAGCGGCAGACCCGGCGCATAGATCGTGAGAGGCTGATCGGCGAGCAGCAGCCAACCCCGCGACTCAGCGATGTTGATGCCACTGGACATGTATTGGATGGAGTCAACCGTCAAGCCCGGGCCTCCCCGGGTGGCGACCGAGGCGAGCACCATCGCCGCTCCGCAGAGCATGGCCACGATGTACCTGTCCGCCCGGCGCTCGCCCGGCGGCGCGGGCGACCCCACCGACGCGTCGTCGGCCTGTACCTCGCCCCCCTCCATGGGGACGACCCTAACCGGTTGCCAAGTACTCGACGAAGGGGATCATCGGGGGTCCCAGCGCTCGTAGACCCAGGTGTAGTTCCAGGTACGGCGGTGGGTCTCGGCCAGCTGACGGCTATTACGACGTCGTGCTCGATAGGCGTTCGGCCCGAACTCGTGGAACTGCACGATGAAGGTGCCAACGCGCGCCATCCACCCCGTCTCGTACAGCCGGTCGAGTAGCTCGAACTCCCCTCCCTCGATGTTCATCTTCAGCAGTTCGATCCGATCGATGTCCAGCGCGGACAGCACCGAATCGGCATCGCGCAGCTCGATGGTTGCCGCGCCCAAGAAGCCAGGCGTCGACGAGTCCACGAACACAGATGAGCCTGGACCCCCGATCGCAAGCTGCTCCGAGCGGTCGCTGCCCGCCAGCCCGAACGCGTTGGGCTGTACGCGCGGGTCCTGTCCTACGCCATCGAGCAGTCGCTCATACGCATGTGGCTGGGGTTCGAAGGCGTGGATCCTCAGGCCCTTCGTGCCCACCTCGTCGGCACGCCGAAGGATGCGCTCCGACCACTCACCGAGGTATGCGCCGACGTCGATCACCACGGCGCCATCGGGCAGCGCCACATCGATCAGGATGTCCGGGTCCGCCCGGGTGGCGACAACGAACCTGCGCATCGCCGGCCGATAGTCGTGGGCCTCATAGATCGCGTGGACGTAGGGCATGAGCTCCCCCGCTCTTCGACGGCGGAGTGCCGTCAGCGGACGGAGGACTCGTCGCTTCGTCGTGTATCGGTCCACTCGCGTGGATCATTGTCCACGGGCCCGGGCACGTCCACCTCCCTCAGGCCCGTCGAGCCACGACGAAGGTCTGCTTGCCCAGCAAGAACTGCGCTGGCGGAAGCCGCAGGTAGAGGCGCACGAGCGCGGGTGACATCGGGAAGCGCGACTGCGTGGTGTACGGCAGAAATCGCACCTTCATTCGTTCCACCTCAAACCCCGCCAGACCCAGCGCTTCAGTCAGGCTCTTTTCGGTCAGCGGAAGCGAGTGATCGATGAAATCCCAGTAGGCAGCCTTCGTAAGCCGGATGTTCGGCTGGAGCACCAGGAGCCTTCCCCCTGGCCGAAGCACCCGGTGGAGCTCCCGCAGCGTGGCCAGCAGCTCGGCGGACGAGCTGAGATGCTCGAAGAAGTTGCTGACCCAGGCGACATCCGCCATCTCGGTGAGGTCATCGGGGAGGGCCGTGCACTCGGCGTTGACGACGCGCACCCCAGGTGAGGCCATCTCGGCGACAGTGGGGTTGAGATCCACGGCGATCTTCGTCGCACATTGAATGGCGTTGATGAACTCGCAGTAGCCCGCGGCCAGATCGAGCACGGTGTCCTCGGGTTCGACATAGCGCTGAAAGTAGGCATCGACAAGCGTCTCCCACATCACAACGCGCTCTGCGGTGCGATCTCCGAAGCGCTGACGGTAGATCCGTCTCAGCTCGTCAGAGGCAGAACGATCCGGCCCACCGGCCTGCGGCGATGTCACAGGCGCAACCTACGCCCAGCGCTTCGATGCAGACCACCGAAGACGCGGCGTGAACCCACGGCGCTAGGCCGGTTGATCGGTCCAGACCTTCCATGGGGCCGCGCCGCTCTGCCACAGCGCCTCGAGCTGCGCGTGCTCCCGGCCCGTGTCCATCGGCTGCCAAAACCCCTTGTGCTGCCAGGCCATCAGCTGTCCGTCGCGGGCCAACGCCGACATGGGCTCGCGTTCCAGCGTGACGTTGTCGTCGGCAGGGATGTAGTTGAGGAGAGCTTCGCGCTCGAGGACCATGTAGCCCCCGTTGATCGAGCCGGCTGACGCTGTGGGCTTCTCTGCGAAGTCGGCCACCCGGTCACCCTCGAGCGATAGCTCACCAAACCGCCCCGGCGTTCGGACGGCTGTGATGGTGGCCAGGCGCCCGTGGGCGCGGTGGAAGGCGAGCAGGCCGGTGACGTCGATGTCGCTCACGCAGTCGCCGTAGCTCACGAAGATCGGACCATCGGCGAGGCGCAGGGCCGCGCGCCTGGCACGGGTGCCCGTGAGCGAGTCCATGCCGGTGTCGACGCAGCTGACTCGCCATCCATCGTCGGGGTGCGCGGCGTGGTAGTCGAGTGCGTCGGGGCGCCCGAACTCGACGGTGAAATCAGAAGTCAACGCGTGGTGGTGCAGCACCCACCGGCGAATCTCGTGCCCGAGCCACCCGAGGGCGAGGGTGAAGTCGGTGGACCCGTGGCTCGCGTAGGTCTTCATGATGTGCCACAGGATCGGCCGAGAGCCGATCGG
>JANOQG010000248.1:0-11227 GCA_031422255.1 Actinomycetes bacterium
GTCGACCTATGGGTCGACCATTCCGGGCCAGAACTCGTCCGGGGTGGACCTTGGGGTGCTGCTGATCGATGGGGAGCTTGTGGGGGCCACGGGGGGCGGCACGTTCGAGACCGTCAACCCGGCCACCGAAGACGTGCTGGGTGTGGCGGCCGACGGGACGGCGGCAGACATGGACGCGGCGATTGGAGCGGCGCGATTGGCCTTCGACACCACTGACTGGTCACGCGACCCCGCCTTCCGAGCGCAGTGCTTGCGACAGCTTCGCGATGCGCTTCAGTCGCACGGCGACGAGCTGCGCGAGCTGACCATCGCCGAGGTGGGGGCGCCGCGGTTCTTGACCACGGGCGCGCAGCTCGACTCGCCCGTCGCCGATCTTGGCTGGGTGGCCGATCTGGCCGAGTCCTACGCGTGGAAGACCGACCTGGGTACCGCTCGACCCATGGGTGTGCCCAGCCACCGCTGGTCGGTGCGCGAGCCCGCGGGCGTCGTGGGCGCCATCACGCCTTGGAACTTCCCGCACCAGATCAACCTGGCCAAGCTCGGCCCGGCCCTCGCCTCTGGGTGCACCGTCGTGCTCAAGCCGCCGCCGGACACCCCATGGTGCGCGTCGTACGTGGCTCGTGTGGCGGCAGAGGAGACCGATCTGCCGCCGGGTGTGCTCAATGTGGTGACGTCGAGCGATCACCAGCTCGGCGCGATGCTGAGCTCCGACCCACGTGTTGACCTGGTCAGCTTCACGGGCTCCACGGCAATTGGCAAACAGGTGATGGCCAGCGCGGCGGCCACGCTCAAGCGGGTGTTCCTGGAGCTCGGCGGCAAGAGCGCCTTCATCGTGTTGGACGACGCCGACCTGGCTGCCGCTTGCGGCATGGCCGCCTTCACTGCTTGCACCCATGCCGGGCAGGGATGCGCGATCACCACCCGTCTGCTCGTGCCCCGCTCCAGGTATGACGAAGCAGTGGAAGCCACCGCGGCCACGATGGCGATGCTGGGCAATGGCGATCCGCAAGACGCGGGCACGGTGTGCGGCCCGGTGATCTCCGCTCGCCAGCGCGATCGCATTGAGACCTACCTCCGCCTCGCGGTCGACGAGGGAGGCTCGTTCGCCACGGGCGGTGGCCGACCAGCCGACCGGGACCGGGGCTTCTGGATCGAACCGACCCTGATCACCGGTCTCGACAACTCAGCACGCGTCGCACGTGAGGAGATCTTCGGTCCGGTGCTGGTTGCCATTCCGTTTGAGGACGATGACGACGCTGTCGCCATCGCCAACGACTCGCCCTATGGGCTCTCCGGGGCCGTCTACAGCGCCGATCCGGACCGAGCGTGGGCGGTCGCCGAGCGAGTTCGCACCGGCACGATGAGCGTGAACGGTGGCGTCTGGTATGGCGGTGACGTGCCCTTCGGCGGGTACAAGCAGAGCGGCCTCGGTCGAGAGTCCGGCGTGCAGGGCTTCGAGGAGTACCTCGAGACCAAGACCATCGCCACCCCAGCGTGAACGAGAGGAAGTCGGAGTGAGCAACAGGTTTGAGAAGAAGGTCGCCATCGTCACTGGATCGGCGGGTGGGATCGGCGAGGCGTACGCGCGTGCGCTGGTCGGCGAGGGTGCGCGCGTGGTGATCGCCGACATGGACGTCGAGCGCGGCGAGGCGGTAGCCAGCGATCTGGGTGACCGAGCGCTGTTCGTCCGGACCGACGTCAGCGACCCTGGGTCTGCCGGGGCCTTGAGCGCAGCCACGGTCGAGCACTTCGGCGCCATCGACCTGCTCGTGAACAACGCGGCCATCTACGGCGGGATGCAGCTCGACACGCTCCTCACCGTGGACTGGGACTACTACCGACGCTTCATGGCAGTGAACATGGATGGCGCCCTCGTTGTCACCCGTGCGTGTTGGAAGGCCATGCGCAAGCAAGGTGGCGGCGCCATCGTGAACCAGTCGTCCACCGCTGCGTGGATGTACGCCGGCTTCTACGGCTTGGCGAAGGTGGGCATCAATGGGCTCACTCAGCAGCTTGCCGCTGAGCTGGGCGGCAACGGCATTCGAGTGAACGCGATCGCACCGGGTCCCATCGACACCGAGGCCACCCGGAGCGTCGTGCCGCCCGAGATGATCGACGACATCGTGAAGGGCCTCATCCTGAAGCGCAGGGGGACACCGCAAGACCTCGTCGGCATGTGCCTCTTCCTGTTGTCCGACGACGCTGCCTGGATCACCGGGCAGATCTTCAACGTCGATGGTGGCCAGATCGTGCGCTCGTGACCGGCCCCTCGCCTGCACGCCGAGCGTCAGCGCGCAGAGGCCGGACGGCGGCCCGAGCGGATAGTTGGGTGCATCGTCTCGTCGGCCGGAGGACGCTCGTGGCAGCGCCCTCGTTCTCGCCTTCGATGCCGGATGCCCTCGTCTCGCATCCTTGCCGCGACCGCCCCCGGACCGCTGAGCATGCACGCGGTCGATGTGCTCAGGTCGTACGGCCATGACTGTCGGATTCATCGGGTTGGGGCAGATCGGGGCGCCCATGGCGGGACGACTCGTCGACTGGCCGGACGGGCTGGTCGTGTTCGACGTTCGCTCCGAAGCCGCCGCGCCGCTCGTCGAACAAGGGGCAATGTTGGCGGCGAGCGCGGCCGAGGTCGGGGCCGCCTGCGACGTGGTGTCGGTGATGGTGCTGAACGACGCTCAGGTGCGCACTGTGGTTGACGAGCTGCTCACCACCGCGCAGCCTGGAACCGTTCTCGCGGTGCACTCCACGATCCGACCCGAGACGGCCGAGGAGCTCGCACTCACGACTGCCGAGCACGGCGTGGACCTGCTTGACGTACCAGTGAGCGGCGGCTTCGTCGGCGCGCACGACGGCACCCTCGCGGCCATGGTGGGTGGCGACCGGGCTGCCTACGAACGAGCCAAGGCGGTGTTCGCTCGGTGGGCCACCGTGGTGGTCCACATGGGTCCGGCCGGCGCCGGCACGCGCACGAAGCTGGCCCGCAACCTGATGCACTTCATTGCCTTCACGGGCGTCGGGGAGGCACAGCGCTTGGCCGAGGCGGCCGGCCTCGACCTGCGCAAGCTCGCCCGAGTGGTGCGCCACAGCGACTCTGTCACCGGTGGCCCCGGCGCGATCATGCTGCGCGACACCACGGCACCCGTGGCCCCCGAGGACGACTGGTACGACATCCTGAGCCACACCCGCGATCTCGGCGAGAAGGACCTCGCTCTCGCGCTCGAGCTCGCCGAGGGTCTCGGGCTTGACCTTCCCCTCGCCCAGCTTGCCCTGAGGGACTTCGCCACCGGCCTCGGCGTCCCTCACACCGACGAACGCTGACCGAACTGGCGTCGAGAACCGGCTTGGGACGCCCAGATCCGACGCCAGATCGGTTGGTTCTGGGGGCCCGGCCGACCTGCGAGCATGGTCGGTCCCATGGCCCGCTCGATCCGACTCCGGCGCTGGCAGAAGGAGGCGCTCGACCTCCTCGCTGAGCATGCGGGGCGGGACTTTCTCGCGGTGGCCACACCCGGCGCGGGCAAGACCACCTTCGCCCTGGCCGCGGTGGTCCAGGCGTTGGCCGAGCATCCTGAGCGCCGCGTCGTGGTGGTTGCCCCCACGAGCCACCTCAAGCTCCAGTGGTCGTTGGCCGCGGCCAAGTTCGGCTTGCACCTCGAGCCGCGGTGGACGGCGAACGATGGTCGGCTTCCGGCTGACATGCATGGCGTCGTGGTCACCTACCAGCAGGTGGCGGCCAATCCCGGGGCCCTCCGCCAGCACGCTGAACACACCGTGGTCGTGCTCGACGAGCTCCACCACGCCGGCGATGACCGGGCATGGGGGGCATCGGTGCGTGCCGCGTTCGAGACGGCCCCGCGTCGGATCGCCATCTCGGGTACCCCCTTTCGCAGCGACACCCACGCCATCCCGTTCGTCACCTATACGAACGACATCGCGACGCCCGACTTCGAGTACGGCTACGAGCAGGCGTTGGCGGACCGTCGCGTCGTGCGCCCCGTGTGGTTCCCTCGCATCAACGGCTTCATGGAGTGGACCGCTCCCGATGGAACGCTCTCGGCGGCGAGCTTCGACGACGCCCTCGACCGCAGCGCGTCGTCGCAGCGCCTTCGCACGGCTCTGAGCCTCGAAGGCGAGTGGCTGCCCTCCGTGCTGTCCCAGGCTCATGAGCGACTGATGGACGTGCGAACCACCCATCCGACCGCAGCCGGGCTGGTCATCGCCACCGATCAGGAGCACGCGCGCGGGATCGCTCAGCTGCTCCACCGACGACACCGGGTGCGGGCGGTCGTGGCCACCTCCGATGACCCGGCCGCCTCGAGCCGCATCGCCCGCTTCGCCGAGGGCGCCGACCCATGGCTCGTGGCGGTGCGCATGGTGTCCGAGGGCGTGGACATCCCGCGCCTGCGCCTCGGTGTCTTCGCCACGACCACCACGACCGAGCTCTTCTTCCGTCAGGCCGTCGGCCGCTTCGTGCGGCACACGGGAGGTCGGGCCGGAGCGGAGCGGGCCTGGCTCTTCATCCCCGACGACCCCCGCCTGCGCACCTGGGCCGCCACCATCGCGGAGCAGCGTCGGCACAGCTTGCGGCGCACCTGGGAGGAGGGGGACGCTCCCGCCCGAGAGGAGTCGGACCCAACCGCGCTCGACGAGATCGCGGACGACGAACAGCTGTCGCTCTTCTCCGTGCTGTCGTCCCAGGTCGTCGACGGACCCTCCGGGCCATCGGTCTTCGACGTCGTCGAGGTGGAGGATGACGGAGACGAGGAAGACGACGGCAGCGTGCCGGTCGAGCTGCCCTCGCCTCCGCCGCCGGGCGCGGGCAAGTGGAGCCGTGCCCTGCCCGAGGACTTCGGGGGTCGGTCGCTCCCGGAGGTCAAGAAGGAGCTTCGCGAGGCCAATGCCGACCTGGCGATGCATCTGGTCCGCTTCACTGGACTGACCCACCGCGAGGTGAACGGGCGCCTCAATCGGCTCGCCGGCCTCGAACGGATCACCGAAGCCACCCTTGATCAGCTCAGGAAACGAGCCGACCAAGCCGAGCGCTGGATCAAGTCACTGTGACGCTAGGTGTAGAGCGCCTCGATCTCGTCGGCGAACTTTGCGTGCACGCCTCGCCGCTTCAGCTTTGAGGTGGGGGTCAGCTCCTCGGAGTCGGGAAGCCACTCGGCGGAGAGGATCGTCACCTTCTTCACCCGCTCTGCGTTGTTGAATCCGGCCATGCACTCGGCCAGCCCCTTGTCCACCTCCGCGATCACGGTGGGGTGCACGGCGAGGTCGGCTAGCGAGCTGAACGCAATGCCCTGCTCCTTTGCCCAAACGGGAGCCACCTCGGCGTCGAGCACCACGAGCGCCGAGACGAACGGGCGGTTGTCGCCGATGGCACAGGCCTGAGCCACGAGCGGGATCGTCTTCAGCGCCGCCTCGAGGTTGGCGGGGCTGATGTTCTTCCCGCCGGCGGTGATGATGAGCTCCTTCTTGCGGTCGACGATGCGCAGGTACCCCTCGTCGTCGAACAGGCCGATGTCGCCGGAGTGGAGTGTGCCGTCGGCGTCGAGCGCTTCGGCGGTCTTCTCGGGATCATCGAGGTAGCCCTGGAAGACGTTGCCGCCTCGAGTGCACACCTCGCCGTCGTCGGCCAAGAACACCACGGTGCCGGGGAAGGCCACGCCGACAGTGCCTGCCTTCACACGGGTGGGCTCCCACGTCATCGGTCCGGTGGACTCCGACATGCCGTAGATCTCGGACAGCGGCACGCCAATGGCGCGGAACCAGCTGATCAGCTCAGCCGGAATCGGGGCTGCACCCGTGATCGCATACTCGACAGCATCGAGCCCGAGCAGGGCCCGCACGCCGGCGAAGGCAGCTTCATCGAGTGCCTTCCAGGTGGCTTCGTCCTCGGGCGACGCCGTGCCGAGGGTGCGGCGCTCCGCGATGGGAATGGCTGTGGCGACGGCCCCGTCGAAGCCCCGCTTCTTCTCAGGATCGGCGCCGAGGGCGGCCTGCACCCCGGCGTAGAGCTTCTCCCACACGCGCGGCACGCCGAACATGATCTGCGGTCGAACATCGCGGGCGTACGCCGCGACCAACCCCGGGTCGGGGCAGGTGGTGACCTCATAGCCACCGATCACCGCGAGGTAGTGGGTGGACATGCGCTCGGCGATGTGGGCCATCGGGAGGTACGACACCGCGCGGAACCCCACGGGCTCCACCTCCAGCATGCGGAGATAGCCCTCGGCCGTCCACACGACGTTGCGATGGGTGAGCATCACGCCCTTGGGAGGGCCGGTGGTTCCTGAGGTGTAGATGACGGTGGCCAGTGTGTCGGGGGTGCTGTTGCCCACCTCCGCGGCGAGGTCGAGGGAGCCAGAATGGAACAGCGCCTCGAGTACGCCGTCGCTGCTGAGGTTCACGATCGTGCTGAGCAGCGGCAGCTGCCCCCGCACCTTGAGGAAGCGCTCCTCGAAGCCGTTGTCCTCGACGATGGCCAGCTTCGCCCGACAGTGGCCCGTGAGGTACTCGATCTGATCGGGGGACGAGGAGTTGTAGATGGAAATCGATGTTGCGCCCAGAAACGCCAGGGCGAGGTCGATGAAGTGGAAATCGGGGATGTTCCGCATCATCAGCACGACACGGTCGCCTGGGGTCACGCCCAACGCACGAAGGTGGAAGGCCGCAGCGGCGACGTGCTCGGCGTGTTCGCGGTAGGTCCACTCGGCGTACGTGTCGTCGGCCTGCTTGGCGCGCAGCGCCACCTGGTTGGGATGCGCTTGCACCGTGGCAAGGAAGCGGCTTCCGATGGTCTCGCCCACGACTGCGTCGTCGAGGTCTGCCTGTGTGATCTCGAGCACTGTTGTCCCCTGGTCTGTTCGCTGAGCCGTCCATTGTTGCCGACGGGGGCCCAGGTTGCAGTCGGGGATGGCCCCGGCCAGACTTGACCGTCCGGTCAAGTAACCCCGAGGAGCTAATCCCATGGCCACTGCCGTCATCGTCGACGCCGTCCGCACCGCTGGCGGAAGGCGCAACGGAAGGTTGTCGGGGTGGCACCCGGCCGATCTCGCGGGTGAGGTGCTGAAGCAGCTCGTCGAGCGCAACCAGCTCGACCCGGCCCTCATCGACGACGTGATCATGGGTTGCGTCATGCAGGTGGGCAACCAGGGCCTGAACATCGGTCGCAATGCTGTGCTCGCCGCCGGGTTCCCCGAGTCCGTGCCGGCCACGTCGGTCGATCGCCAGTGCGGATCGTCACAGCAGGCAGCGCACTTCGCGGCCCAGGGCGTCATCGCTGGCGCCTATGACATCGCCATCGCCGCTGGAGTCGAGGTCATGACCAGCACCCCGATGGGCGCGTCCATGACCCCTGGCTCGATCCCGTTCGGCCCCCGGGTGCTCGCCCGCTACACCGATCCGGGCCTCGTGCCCCAGGGCATCTCTGCGGAGATGATCGCCGACAAGTGGAACCTTTCCCGTGAGGACCTTGATGCGTTCGGCGCCGAATCGCAGCGCCGCGCCGAGCAGGCCACCGCTGAGGGACGCTTCGACAACGAGATCGTCGGTGTCACAGAGAAGCGGCTGGACAAGGAGACGGGGAACATCGTCGAGAGCGCCACCCTCGTCACCCAGGACGAAGGGATCCGCCCCGGCACCACCCCCGAGACGCTGGCCAACCTGAAGCCGGCCTTCAAGCCTGACGGCAAGGTCACGGCCGGCAACTCGTCGCAGATCTCCGACGGCGCCTCCGCACTGCTCATCATGAGCGAGGAGAAGGCCAAGGAGCTCGGCCTCACGCCGCGGGCCCGCTTCCACACCTTCGCGCTGGCTGGCGTGGATCCCGTGACCATGCTCACGGGCCCGATTCCCTCAACCGAGAAGGCGCTGGCCAAGGCCGGCATGACCGTGGACGACATCGATCTGTTCGAGGTCAATGAAGCCTTCGCCTCGGTTGTGCTGGCGTGGCAGAAGGAGCTCAAGACCGACCTCGGCAAGACGAACGTGAACGGCGGGGCAATTGCGCTCGGGCATCCGCTGGGCGGCTCCGGAGCCAAGCTCATGGCCACGTTGCTCAACGAGCTCGAGCGCACGGGTGGCCGCTTCGGCCTCCAGACCATGTGCGAGGGCGGTGGCCTGGCGAACGCCACCATCATCGAGCGCCTCGGCTGATCAGCCGAGCGCGATCAGTGCGCTGACCGGTGGCTGCCTGAACGGGCGGCCACCGGCGCGTTCAGAGCTCGTCTACGGGTGCGACGAGATCCATGTCCTCGAGGCAGTGCCTCGGGGGCTCCGGCATCTCGTCGTTGGCCGTCGTCATGCGCACCTCGGTGCCGCAGATGCTGCATCGGAACATGATCTTGACCTTTCTCAGCTCGCCCGCCGGCGGCGGCTCCGGCACGGGCTGCGCGAGACCGCCGAGCATCGTGAAGCCGATCTTGAACATCAGCCATACGGCGGTGGCGGCGACGGCCAGCGCGAGGGGTGACGCCTTGGTGATCGCCCACGCCAGGACCACGAACGCCACCAGGAGCGCGGCCTGCGCACGGGAGAGGGCGGGCCGCTTCACGGGACGAAGGCTAGGGGTCTCCCGAGGCGATGGGCGACGCGCGCCCATCTGACTGGCCTGCCGTTCCGCCAGATGCGAGCGCTCGTTGTTATCCACAGGCTGTGGATGACACTGTGGAGCGTCACACCGTTGTAACTTGCAGTTTGCCGCTCCGATGCGTGGACGACGCTTGCCCAGCGACGATCTAGCGGTACTGCGTGGCGGTGGTGATGCCACCCAGGATGCTCCCGAGACCGATGAGCAACCACCAGTTGCTGGTGTCGCTGTCGGGCGGGTTCGTCCACCACAGGGCGGGCAGCACGCCGAGGTAGTTCAAGAAGATCAGTGCGAGCCCGACACCCAGGAAGGTGAACATCAACACCGGAACCCACGGGGGGCTGACCTTCTCGGACCGGGGGATCGGCGGTGTGTAGCGGGTGGAGGCCTCCGGGTGGGAGGCGACGGTCGGACCGCCCTTTGGGGTGACTCGACCGCCCTTCACGTTGCGCTTCGGCGGCGGCTTGGCGGGCATGGCGAGCGACACTACCTGCGGGCGAGGCCAGACTGCATCCGTGCCCCCCGATCCCTCCGCCCCGACCGAGACGCTCGCGGCCATCGACATCGGCACGAACTCGCTTCACGGGGTAGTGGCCCGCATGTCCTCAGGCGAAGGGGGCCCCCGCTTCGAGATCCTGGAGCGGGAGAAGGAGATGGTGCGCCTCGGATCCAGCGGCGGGGACATGAGCGAGCTCAGCGACGATGCCATCGACCGTGCGGTGGCCGCCCTCGACCGCTTCCGTCAAGTCGCGGAGGTGCACGACGCCCCGATCACCGCGGTGGCCACATCGGCTGTCCGTGAGGCGGAGAACCGACACGTGCTGATTGAACGCGCGTGGGCTGAGGCGCGCGTGCAGGTACACGTGATCTCCGGCGTGGAGGAAGCGCGGCTCATCCACCTGGGCGTGCTGCAGGCCGTTCCCGTCTACGACAGTCGCCTGCTGCTCTGCGACATCGGCGGAGGCAGCACCGAGCTACTCGTCGGCTTGCGTGGGGAGGTGTTGGCGTCGCGGTCGCTGAAGCTCGGCGCCATCCGTCTCACGCGCCGCTTCTTCGAGGGGCGTCTTGTTCACCCTGGCGCCCTGGACGCATGTCGCCGCCACGTGCGTTCCACGTTGGCGCCGTTCGGGCGCGAGATCCGTCGCCTCAAGGTCGAGGTGACGGTCGGTTCGTCTGGCACGATCGCCGCGCTCGCCGAGATGGCTGCGGTCAGGGCCACGGGCGCACGCCCACGCTCTGTCAGCAACATCACGCTCACCCGCGGGCAGCTCGACCAACTTGTAGGCGAGCTGGCCGACGCACCCACTGCCGAAGCCAGGGCCGAGCGCTCGGGGCTCGACCCAGCAAGGGCCGACATCATCCTCGCCGGGGCGGTGATCCTCGAACAGGTCATGCACGAGCTCGGCGTCGAGGAGCTTGTTGTTTCTGATTACGCGCTGCGTGAGGGCGTGCTGCTCGACACATGGCAGCGTCGCCACGGCGGTTCGCTGCACCACCTCTCCGACCTACGCCGGCAGAGCGTGCTCAACCTGGCTGAGCTGATGGACGAGGATCCGCCACACTCTGAGCAAGTCGCTCGACTAGCCCTGGAGCTCTTCGATGCGACGGTGGATCGCCACTCACTTGGCGATGATGCGCGGGAGATCCTCGAGGCGGCTGCCCTCCTCTGCAACGTCGGGATGTTCTTGTCGCACGCCCAACACCACAAGCACAGCTACTACGTGATCCGTGGCACCGACCGCTTGGCCGGGTTCAACGACAACGAGGTCGAGCGCATCGCCTTGGTTGCGCGGTATCACCGCAAGTCGGATCCGAGGCCCAAGCACCCCGAGTTCGCGGAGCTCGAGGAGGCGGAGCAGCGCGAAGTTCGGGTGCTCGCGGGGCTGCTTCGGATCGCCATCGGCCTCGACCGCAACCACGCGGCCAGGGTGCGTTCTGTGTCGGTGACGGACAACGGTGATCGCCTCGTGGTGCGGCCGGCGCCCCACGATGGGGAGGACATCAACCTCGAGCTCTATGCCGCGATCGCTCGGCGCGGCCTTCTCGAGTCTGTGCTCGACGTGGCGATCGAGGTAACCGAGGCCGGCTGAGCGGAACCCCTTGGGTTGCCGATGCTGCGACCGCTACCGTCGGCGGTCGTGGCAACCCGTGTGCTCGTGATCGACAACTACGACAGCTTCGTCTACAACCTCGTGCAGTACTTGGGGGAGCTCGGGGCCGACCCCATCGTCGTACGCAACGATCAGCACACGATCGCGGAGCTCGTGGCGCTCGCTCCCGACGCGGTGCTGATCTCGCCCGGGCCGGGCACGCCGAACGACGCTGGAGTGTCGAACGACGTGATCACCACCTTCGCTGGCCAGGTGCCCGTGCTTGGCGTGTGTCTCGGCCACCAGTGCCTCGGGCAGGTGTATGGCGGCGAGGTGGTGCGGGCTCCACAGATCATGCACGGCAAGACCTCGCTCGTGCATCACGTCGGTGTTGGGGTGTTCGAGGGCTTGCCGAAGCCGGGCGAATCGATGCGGGCGCGGTACGTCAGTGGGCTGTACCCGCTGGCGGAGATGGGTCCGCTGTTACGCCGGCAGGGGGCGCAAGTGGGCTTGGACCGGGTTGGAGGACTTCGTGCGGGTGAAC
>JANOQG010000249.1:0-4551 GCA_031422255.1 Actinomycetes bacterium
CCAGGTCCTCTCCCGCCGCACCAAGAACAACCCGGTGCTGATCGGTGAGCCAGGGGTGGGCAAGACGGCGATCGTGGAGGGTCTGGCCCGCCGGATGGTGGAGGGCGACGTTCCCGAGAGCCTGAAGCGCAAGCGCCTGATCAGCCTGGACCTCGGGTCGATGGTCGCTGGCGCCAAGTATCGCGGTGAGTTCGAGGAGCGTCTGAAGGCCGTCCTGAAAGAGATCACCGACGCTGAAGGTGAGGTCGTCACCTTCATCGACGAGCTGCACACCGTCGTGGGAGCAGGCGCCGCCGAGGGCTCGATGGACGCGAGCAACATGCTCAAGCCGCTCCTCGCCCGCGGGCAGCTGCGGCTCATCGGTGCGACCACGCTCGACGAATATCGCCAGCACATCGAGAAGGACGCAGCGCTCGAGCGCCGGTTCCAACAGGTCTTCGTCGGTCAGCCTTCGGTGGAGGACACGATCGCGATCCTGCGCGGGCTCAAGGAGCGGTACGAGGTGCACCACGGCGTGCGCATCCAGGACGCAGCGCTCGTGGCGGCGGCCGTCCTGTCCGACCGCTACCTCACGGGGCGCTTTCTCCCCGACAAGGCCATCGACCTCATGGACGAAGCGGCCTCCAAGCTGCGCATCGAGATCGACTCCCTCCCGACGGAGATCGACGTCGTCGAGCGCCGCGTGCGTCAGCTCGAGATCGAGCGGGTGGCGCTGGCCAAGGAGACCGACGCCGCCAGCCACGACCGGCTCACGGCCCTCGACGCAGAGCTGGCCGACCTCACCGAGCAGCGCGACGGAATGCTCGCCCACTGGACGAATGAGAAGGCGGCGATCGGTCGCATCCAGGGGCTCAAGGAGGAGCTCGAGGGCCTTCGCACCGACCTGGAGCGCGAGGCCGATCTCGAGAAGGCGGCCGAGATTCGCTACGGCCGCATTCCCGAGCTCGAGCGTCAGGTCGCGGATGCGAGCGCGGCCCTCGATGGGATCCAAGGCGGCGCCCGCATGCTGAAGGAGGAGGTCGACGCCGAAGACGTTGCGGAGATCGTCGCGAAGTGGACCGGTGTTCCAGTCACCCGGCTCATGGAAGGGGAGATGGCAAAGCTCGTTCGGATGGAGGACGTGCTCCACGAGCGAGTCATCGGGCAGCACGAGGCAGTGGTCGCCGTTGCCAACGCGATTCGTCGGTCTCGAGCCGGCCTCTCGGACCCCAATCGACCGATCGGGTCCTTCCTCTTCCTCGGCCCCACGGGCGTGGGCAAGACCGAGCTGGCGCGCACCCTTGCCGACTTTCTCTTTGATGACGAGCACGCCATGGTTCGCATCGACATGTCGGAGTACATGGAGAAGCACTCTGTGAGCCGGCTGGTCGGGGCACCCCCGGGGTATGTCGGATACGACCAGGGTGGTCAGCTCACCGAAGCGGTTCGTCGTCGGCCCTACTCCGTGGTGCTGCTGGACGAGGTGGAGAAGGCCCACCCCGACGTCTTCAACATCCTGCTTCAGGTGCTCGACGACGGTCGTCTCACCGATGGGCAGGGTCGCACGGTCGACTTCACCAACGTCGTGCTCGTGATGACCTCGAACTTGCCTGGCGAGCCGATCGACCACTTCCGACCAGAGTTCGTGAACCGGATCGATGAGATCGTGCGGTTCCGCTCGCTCACCGAAGCCGACCTCGCCCCGATCGTGGAGATCCAGCTCGACCTACTCCGTAAGCGCCTGGCGCCCCGACGGATCTCCCTCGAGGTCACCGAGGAAGGCCGTGCCGCGATTGCCTCGATGGGCTATGACGCAGACTTTGGGGCCAGGCCCCTCAAGCGGGTGATCCAGCGTGAGGTCGCCGATGAGCTCGCGCGCCAACTGCTCGATGGACGAGTCACCGACGGTGCCAGCGTGCGGGTGGACAGCGGCCCGATGGGCCTGACGATCACGTCGACCCCGGGTTGATCGGAATCGCACGCTCCGTGACATAGGTCGTATGGCCTACGCCCTGGGCCAGCCAAAATGCGATTTCATTGACCATTGCGTGTCTCACGGAGAGTGGTATATTGCCGACGTTGGCACCTCGTGTGACGACAGGGGAGGCATCGATCCTCCGGCGAATTTGGTCGCTGCGCCGGAGATGAGCCAGAGCGAACCCGGCCCCTCGGAAGCCAGTTGGTGTTTCGGCACCATCAGGTCGAAGGGTCTCGGTCTTCCTGCGATTGCTCGAAGCCCCTCGGCCCTTGGGACTGACCCATCCAAGGAGCTATCTCGTGACCATCAGCGATCGAATCACTCTGGCGCCAGGCGTGCAGGCCAAGAGCCAGCGACGCAAGGCGAGCGCCGGGATCATCCTGGTGCTCGGCCTTGTCGCCGGTCTGATCGCCTTCGCTCCAAGTGCGTCGGCCCACCACCCGGAGATCAGCGCTAGGTCGGTGTGCGCGGATGGCCTCCCGGTCGTGCACTACACGGCGGTGAGCTGGGCGCCTGATGAGGTCAGGGGGTACCACCCCGCCGTCACGGTGCAGTACCGGCTGACGACGAGTGGCGAATGGACAGATCTCCAGACCAGCAGCTTTCAGCCGGGGCACGACGAGTTCTCCGGAAGCCAGAGCTTCCCTGCCGAGACCACCGTCGTCTACCTCAGAGCGAAGGCCTCCTCCGCCCCCTGGGGCGACTGGTACGACGCCGACCCGTACTCGATCTACAGCAACACCGGTGGCCAGATCTGGCCGGACAATGACGGCTTGGCCATAGCGCTCGCCACTGGCTGCGTTCCGCCACCCGAGCCCACCGCGAGCGCTCGCGTCGCGTGTGCCGAACAGCAGATCACGGTCAGCTTCACCGGGGTCGGGTCGGCCACCACGGTGGACATCTCCAAGAACGGCACCCTCGTGGGTGACGACGTCGCTGTGCCGGTAGGCGCGTCCTCTTATGACGTCGCGCTGGCCGGGGGTGACGAGAACACCGACGTCACAATCACCCTCGACTACGCAGCGGCATCCGCCACCGATCAGAGCCTGGTTGTCCCCGTCGACTGCAACACCCCGGCTGCCCCCGGCGGTTCGATCAGATGGGCGTGCGGTTCCGACGTCACGATTGCTCTGACCAATTCTGGCGAGGAGAGCATCGACGCCACCATCTTCCGGAACGGCACTGCCATCGAGACGCTGGCCGTGCCGCCGGGCGGCACTTCCACGACGGTCAGCCCCACTGCTGAGAACACGACGATGACCATCAGGGTCGAGTTCGCCGATGCCGGATCGAGCACGGACCTGACGAACGAGTTCACGGTCGACTGCGACCAGCCTGCGCCCACGATTGCCGAGCCTGTTTGCCAGGCGGGCGGCGGTCTCGACGTGACACTCGGGAACACCGAGGGCTCAGACACGGCAACCTTCGTCATCGTCGTCGACGGTGAAGAGACCTCCGTCGACGTGGCGGCGGGTGGCAGCCGGGTTGTCACCATTCCCGTGGCTGAGGACGCCACCATCGCCCTGAGCATCCGCTCAGGGGAGGCGACGTACGAGAACGCCACTCTCACGCGCAACTGTCAGAGGCCCGCGGCCACGGTCGTCTTCACCTGTGCCGCTGGCGGCGTGGTCGTCTCCCTCACGAACTCCGGGTCCGAGTCCGCCACGGTGGACGTGGACGGTGAGCTCTTCAGCGTGCCGGCTGGCACGACGGCCGACGACCCGGTCATGCGCACGATCCCTGTTGCGGAGGGTGCCGACTATGACATCACCGTCCTGGGGGTCAACGCCTCAGGCACCCGTGATTGTGAGAACCCGGCCATTGCTTCGGTCCAGGTCGAGTGCTCCGAAGGCGGCGTCGTTGTGGTGCTCACGAACGATGGCGAGTCAGACACGACCGTGACCGTGGATGGCATCGAGGTCGTGGTGCCCGCTGGCACGACGGAGGAAAGCCCGGTGCGGGTCACCGTTCCGGTCGAGGAGAACGAGGCCTATGACTTCACCGTCGTAGGCGACGAGCTCGAGCAGCAGGTCACCGGCACGCTGGACTGCCTGTTCCCTGAACCGGCAGTCGACGGCGAACTCGTGTGCGCCAAGGGCGGCCTGCGTGCTGTCCTTCACAACACGGGTGACGACACGGCCGACTACACGGTCACCTCTCCGGCGCTGCCGGGCGGCGAGATCGCAATGTCGGTTGCGGCTGGCGACACGGAGTCCGTGCTGATCCCGCTGGCAGAGTCCGCAACCACCAGCGTGACGGTGGCCTCGGGCGACCAGGTCCTGCTCGAGGAGACGGTCACCCGGGACTGCGAGATCGTGCTGCCCGGCATCGTCACCACCACGGTTCCGGTCCCGACCTCGATGCCCCGCACCGGCTCGGATTCCTCGGGACTCTTCGCCCTGGCGGGAACGCTGCTGCTCGCCGGCCTGGTGTTCGTGGCCGGGAGTCGGCGCAAGGCCATCGAGGTGAAGTAGCGGAACGAGTTCTCATTGGGGAGGGAGTGAACGAGGTCGCCCGCGCCGGCGACCTCGTTCGCGTCTCTGGTGTGGAACCGACGGACCACTAGCATCGGCTCTCGTGCCTGGAACCATCAT
>JANOQG010000250.1:0-14292 GCA_031422255.1 Actinomycetes bacterium
AACGCCCAGCTCCCGCTGGAGGCCCGAGGCGAGACAGCCGACCCGGACGAGGACGGCTGCGCGCTCCCGTCCGCGGCGTGGAGCGGCCCGCGGCGCGGCGCCCCACCCCACCCACGAACGCCCGGAGCGGCGCGAGCGAGTCGTTGGTGACCAGACCAGCCCAGACGAGGTCCCACAACGCTGCCAGGACCGTGGGGTCGTCAAACGGCTGGGCCGCCTGCTGCGCGGCCCGGGTCAGATCGGTCCAGAACGAGGCGCCACTCTCGGCGAGATGATCGAGCAGGGCTTGGTGCAGGTCGTCGGACTCAAGGCCCTCAGCAGCAGGCAGAAGGAGGCCAGCCTGATCGCGAAAGGCGAGACGAATGCGTCCGTTGGTGGATCCGATGGCGCCGGCGCCAACCCACACCACCTCGCCCGAGGTACAGAGGCCATCGAGATCGGCCGCCTGATGGTGAGGCAGGCGGGCGACAAGGACGTCGCTGTCGAGCGTCGAGGCCACCAGCGGCGCGCCTTGTAGCTGCGCGATCACGTCAACGAGGGCATCGGGGCCGCGGCGATTCGTGCCGACGCCGTGCCATCGCGGCAGGAAGCGCGCCAGGGTGCCAGCATCGACCGGCTCCACCTCCTTGCGGAGAGATGCGAGCGACCGCCGCCGGAGCTGGCGGAGCACATCGGAGTCGCACCACTCCCGCTCAACCCCATCGGGGCGGAACTCGCCGAGCACCGCTCGCCCCTGGCGGTCGAGCAGGTCGAGGGCCTGCCGCACCCGCTCCGGGGCCAAGCCATAACGACCGGCGGCGTGCCGTATCAGGAAGGGCCCATGTGTGCGGGCGTACCGGGCGATCAGATCGAGCACCGGGTCGGCGACGGACTCTGTGCAGCTACGCGGCAGCCCGATCGGAACCGCCACGCCAAGCGCATCGCGCAGGCGGCCCGCGTCCTCCGCCGCACACAGTCGCTCCTCGCCAGCGATCGACGTGAGGAACGCTCGGCGCTCCCCGACCAGCTGATCCGCCCAATCCTTGACGGCAGCACCATCGGCCGAACGCAGGCTGAGCTCGTCGATCGACAGCGGACCGAGGATGCGGATCTGGTCGTGCAGCTCATCGACGTCGCGTGCCAGCCGACCGTCGACCAGCCGCTGCAGCTCGAGCTCGAGGTCGGCCAGCACGTCGACATCGATGAGCTCGCGGAGCTCTTCGGCCCCGAGGAGATCGCGTAGCAGATCACGATCGAGGGCGAGCGCCGCTGCCCGCCGTTCAGCGAGGGGTGCGTCGCCTGCGTACATGTAGATGGCGATCCAGCCGAACATGAGCGACTGCGCGAAGGGCGACGCCTGGTGGCTGTCCACCGAAACCAGGCGCACCTTGCGGCTGCGCAGATCGCGCAGCACCTCGGTGAGAGCGGGCACGTCGAACACATCGTTGAGGCACTCGCGGGTTGCCTCCAGCAGGATGGGGAAGCTCGGGTACTTGCCCGCCACGGAGAGCAGATCGGCTGAGCGCTGGCGCTGCTGCCACAGCGGCGTGCGCTGGTCGGGTCGACGCTTCGGCAGCAACAGTGCACGTGCCGCGCACTCGCGGAAGCGAGAGGCGAACATCGCAGTGCCGGGCAGCTGGGAGACGATGAGCTCCTCGATCTCGTCGGGATCGATCAGGAGCTCCTCGTCGAGTAGCTCGTCGACCGACTCAGGCAACCGGATGACGATGCCGTCGTCGCTCCACATGAGCTCGGGCGGCGCGCCCCATCGCTCACCGAGGCGGTGCTGGAGGGCCATGGCCCACGGCGCGTGGACCTGCGCCCCAAACGGCGAGAGCACGCAGACGCGCCAATCGCCGATCTCATCGCGGAAGCGCTCGACCACGATGGTGCGGTCGTCGGGCACCACACCGGTGGCCTCCGCTTGCTCATCCAGGTAGGCAACGAGGTTGCTGGCAGCGCGAGCATCGAGCCCTCCGTCGCGCAGCCGCTGCACCGGATCGAGACCCGAGGCCGCAGCCGCCCGCAGCTCCCGCGTGAACGCCCCGAGTGCTCGCCCGAGCTCCAGTGGCCGGCCGGGCCCGTCGCCATGCCAGAAGGGCATCTTCCCTGGTTGCCCGGGGGCCGGGGTGACGATCACCTTCTGGAAGGTGATGTCCTCGATGCGCCACGTGGAGGCGCCGAGCAAGAACGTCTCCCCTGGTCGACTTTCGTAGACCATCTCCTCGTCGAGCTCACCGACGCGGGTGCCGTCGGGCAAGGTGACGGTGAAGAGCCCACGATCAGGGATCGTGCCGGAGTTGGTTACCGCGAGCCGCTGTGCCCCAGACCGGCCTCGCAACGTGCCTTCAACGCGGTCCCAAACCACGCGGGGGCGTAGCTCGGCGAACTCCTCCGACGGATAGCGCCCCGAGAGCAGATCGAGTACGGACGCCAGCACCTCCTCGGAAAGCTCGGCGAACGGCGCGGCAGAACGCACGAGCGCGGCGAGGTCGTCGACGCGCCAGTCGTCGAGCGCGCACATGGCGACGATCTGTTGGCAGAGGACGTCGAGCGGGTTGCGCGGGTAGTGCGTGGATTCGATCAGGCCTGCCTGCATCCGCTCGACGACGACCGCCGCCTCCAGCAAGTCGGCTCTGTGCTTGGGGAACAGCTTGCCGCGACTCGGCGCGCCAACCTGATGGCCAGCGCGGCCGATGCGCTGGAGCCCGGTGGCCACCGCCCCCGGTGACTCCACTTGGATCACGAGGTCGACCGCGCCCATGTCGATGCCGAGCTCGAGGCTGGACGTCGCCACCAGGCCCTTGAGGCGGCCCGACTTCAGCTCGTCTTCGATCTGCAGGCGTCGCTCGCGTGAGAGGGACCCGTGGTGCGCCTTTACGAGCTCCTCTTGTGCTGGCGGCGTGCCCTCCGACTCTGCCGAGCGGTTCTCGCCCTCCCAGTGCAGCTCGTTGAGCCGGGTGGCCAAGCGCTCTGCAAGGCGGCGCGCGTTGACGAAGATGAGTGTGGAGCCATTCTGCCTGACCAGCTCGAGCAACCGGGGGTGCATCGCCGGCCAGATCGAGCGACGCACGGGCCCCGCGACCGCGGACCCCGATGTGGGTTCGTCGATGAGCCGACCGAGCTCGGCCATGTCGTCGATTGGGATGACGACCTCGATCTCCAACGGCTTGCGAACGCCCGCGTCGACCACCGTGACCGGGCGGGGTCGGCGCTCGCCACCCGAGGTGAGCTCGGTGCCGCCCAGGAAGCGGGCGATCTCTTCCAACGGACGCTGCGTGGCGGAGAGGCCGATCCGCTGCGGAGATGGACCCCCTCCTTGGCGCACCCAATGGTCGAGCCGCTCGAGCGTGACGGCGAGGTGGCTGCCGCGCTTGGTGGCCGCGAGCGCGTGGATCTCATCCACGATCACGGCTGCGACGCCGAGCAGCGTCTCCCGCGCCGATGAGGTGAGCATCAGGTACAACGACTCAGGCGTTGTGATCAAGATGTCGGGCGGGTGACGCACGAGCCTCCGCCGTTCGTCCGGAGGTGTGTCGCCAGTGCGCATCCCGACGGCAGGCTCCGTGTACGACTGGCCCAGCCGCTCGGCCGCCAACCGGATCCCCTGGAGCGGGCTGCGCAGGTTCTTCTCTATGTCGACGGCCAGGGCGCGCAGCGGAGACACGTACAGCAGCCGAGTGCGGTGCGTGCGCTCGGCCGGGGCGGGACGACTCACAAGCGTGTCGATGCCCCAGAGGAAGGCGGAGAGCGTCTTGCCGGAACCGGTGGGCGCAAGGATCAGGGTGTGGTCGCCCTGGGCGATGGCCGGCCAGCCCAGCGCCTGTGGCGGTGTGGCCTCAGGGAAGGACGTCTCGAACCACGCGCGGACGGCCGGGGAGAACGGTGCGAGGGGATCCACAGCGGCCACCCCGCCACGCTACCGATGACCTATGACAGGGGCTCCAGCGATCGGTGGTGGAGCGCACCGACGCGACACACGCACGCCCGCTACTCCGACGAGGACGCTGGGCCCGCAGCCGGCTGGGCGTGGATGGTCGCGGGACCACCGGTGGCCGTCGCCCCCGCCGGGACGTCGTGGATCACGACGGCGTTCGCTCCGATTGAGGCCCGGCGGCCAATCCGGACGTGGCCGAGGATCTTGGCCCCAGTGCCGATCGACACGCCGGAGCTGATGACAGGCCCGTCTGGGCCGGAGTGCCTGAGCCCGATGGTGACGAAGGGGCCGATGCGCGCGTGGGCACCGATCTCCGTGAACCCATCGATGACGACTTGCCCGTGGAGCAGGTACAGGCCTGGGGCAATGACCACGGGATCGCCGATGGACACCTGGCCGAGCAGCATCGCGGCACGGTGGGCCAACCGCGGGAGCACCGGCACGCCCAGTGCCTGGAGACGGGCCTTCAGCCGATACGCCGCCTGAGCGAGAAAGGCGTCGGAGACGACCATCAGACGGAGGATCTGTCCCAGCGCGTCGATGTTCGACCGGAACTCGTGCCGCTCTCTCCGGTAGGCCGCCGTCGTCTTCGCGTCGGCAACCAGCGCCGTCCACAGCGCCGGATGGCGTCGTCGAACGTCGGCGAGCCGATCGGCTGGGTCAGCCGCAACCCGTGCCCCTCGAAGGCGCAGCGCGGCCAACACGGCGGCGAGGAGGGCGATCGTGCGTCTCATGAGGCGAACCGGTTGATCAGGGGCTGTGCGGCGCTCGGGGAGCTCGCCACCACCTGACCGGGGCGGGATCGTACCGCATGCTCTTGTGCCGGCAACGGGCCGGAGCCCGAGGCTCCCCACCTCAGGGATGGTCAGTTCGCCAGGTCCACCGTCAATGTGCCCACCATGTTCGGGTGGATGTCGCAGATGAACTCGTACACACCGGGCATCAGCGTCACATCGAGCCTCGTCGTGGACGGCCCCAGCACGAGTTCCGTGGCCGGCGACTCCGGCGCATTCGGGAGATGCAGGTTGTGGTTGTCCCCGACATCGCGGTTGTCGACCCCGATGGTGAGCGCCCCGGCAGGAGCCCGCAAGCAGTCCGCGTTCCACCTCCGGCCTTTGGCCACCAGAGTGATGCGACCACCCTGCGCGTCGATGCACCCGGCACTGGGCGACGACGCGCCGTCACCGCTCGTGCATGCGAGGAGGGTGACGGCAGCGATGGCGACAAGGGGCAGCCGGCGCACCGAGGCAACGATATCGGAGGGGTGCTCCGTGACTGATGTGGCCGTGGCCTTCGTGGTCGTCTTCCTCGCAGAGCTCGGCGACAAGACGCAGCTCGTCGCCCTGACCCTGGCCGGCCGTCACCCCGCGATGCGGGTCCTCCTCGCCCTCGGCGCGGCGATCGCCGTCCTGCAGACCCTTTCTGTGACGGTCGGCGCGATCGTGAACGAGGCGGTGCCCGAGCGCACCATCGAGTTGGCGGCTGGTGCTCTCTTCCTCGGCTTCGCGGTGTGGACGTGGCGCCAGGCAGAGTACGAGGAGGTCGACTCCAGATCAGCGCGGAGCGGCCTGCTCGGCGTGACGGCGGCCTTCTTCCTGGCCGAGCTGGGCGACAAGACGATGCTCACCACCGCAGGGCTGGCTGCGGACAGAGGCGCCGTGCCGGTTTGGATCGGATCCTTGGCGGCGATGCTCACCGCCACCTCGCTCGCAGTGCTCGCGGGGCAAGCGCTCACGTCCAGGGTGAACCCCCCGGCTCTCCGGCGCATTGGTGCCATTGCGTTCGCGGTGGTGGGGGTGGCCACCCTCGTCGGGGTCTTCGCCTGATCGAGCCGCCGCAGCGACGGCGCCTCAGCGACCGGTGCGGATGTAATCGACGAGCTGGGCGCGCTCCTGCTCGAGATCGTCGACGTGGGTCTTCACGACGTCGCCGATGCTGATGACGCCGACCACGACGTCTCCGTCAACCACGGGAAGGTGTCGGATGCGGTGCTCGGTCATCCGGTGCATCAGGTCATCCACCGTGTCCGAGCCGGTGCAGGTGTGCACCTCCGCCTTCATGATCGACGACACCGGTACGTCGAGGAGGGCGGCGCCGTCGACGGCGAGCTGGCGCACGATGTCTCGTTCGCTCACGATCCCGGCGAGGGCCGACCCGTCGGCGGATACGACCAGGGCGCCGACGTTGGCTTCGCGGAGGGCCGCCAAGGCCGCCCGCACCGGCGCCTCGGGCCCAATCGAGGCCACCACACGGCCCTTGCGTTCGAGGATCTGATCGGCCTGCACAGGCGCACCTCCGCTCGACATCTGCGGAACCATGGTCACACACCGAGCCGCTGACTGCTTGGCAATGTGCATCGGGCATCCTGGGGCCATGGCGCAGACCCCGAACCGGCGCAGCCTGTTCGAGCCGCACGCAGACCGGCTGGCCCCCGATCACCCGCGCCGAGCGGAGATCCTGGCCACGCATCGGGCCGCCGTGGAGGCGGGCCGGCCGGGCTACGTCGACCAGGTCACGGCGCTCTACGTCATCACCGCCGCGGAACACGTCCGAAGAGGCCACTGCTGCGCCAACGACTGTCGTCACTGCCCCTACCGCTGACCGCGCGTCGACCGGAGGCCTCGGGGGGTCAGGCGGGCCCGGCGAACTCGACGGGCGCTTCGAATGCCGCCTTGCGCGAGGCGCGCCGGAGGGTGGCCAGAACGGCAGGACCCACGAGGAGGACGGCGACTACGTTCGTGATCGCGCGACCCGTGTCCCAACCCCACGTGCTGGTGGCGAGCGTGTAGAGCGCGAAGCGGTGCAGGTTGTCGAGCACGGCCGCGGCGGGAACGTAGGAGAGCTGCGTATCGGCGCCAAGCGCGAACGGCCAACCCCAGAGGTTCACGAGGAACCCGTAGAGGTAGGCCGAGAAGGCCGCGTACACCGCCAGCACCCCGATCTCAGCGCGCCCGCGGGCGGGGGGAAGCAACCCGGCACCCAGCCCCACCCAGGAGGAGGCCAGCATCTGGAACGGAAGCCACGGACCCATGCCGCCCGTGAGCAGCGCTGACGCGAACAGCGTCGTCGACCCGAGCACGAACCCGAACGCTGGGCCGTACACGCGGCCCCCGAGGACGAGCAGGAAGAAGACGAGCTCGATGCCTCCGGTACCAGCGCCGAGGGGGCGCAGCGCCGCGCCGACCGCGGACAGGACCCCGAGCATGGCCAGTGCCTTCGTGTCCATGCCGTGGCTCGTCATCTCCGCAAGGAGGATCGCGACCAGTACCGGCAAGATGAGCGCAAAGACGTAGGGCGCATCGGCGGTGTGGGAGAAGCCCGCAGGCGGGTCGATGATCAACGGCCAGGCGAACATGGCGAGCCCGGCGATCGACGCCACGGACAACGCCACGACCGTGCGCGGTGCCATCCGCAGCACCGGTCGGTCGGCCCGTCGAACCGTGATCATCGCGTCGCCTCGAGTGCCAAGGCCTGCTCTACCTGTTCCACCGTGAGCCAGGCATCGGGGTGAAGCACCTTCGCGATCTGCGGGGCGAACGCTGGCGACGCCACCACCACCTCGGCCGTGGGACCGTCGGCTACCAGGTCCCCCTCGGCGAGCACCAGCACCCGATCGGCGGTGATCGCCACGAACTCAACGTCGTGGGTCGACACGATGACGACGCGTCCCTCGCCGGCGAGCTCCCGGAGCAGGGCGCTCAGGCGGGCCTTCGCCAGCGTGTCCAAACCTCGGGTGGGCTCGTCCAGCAGCACGACACGTGGGGCACGCACAAGCTGCACGGCCAGCACGAGGCCGAGCCGTTGCCCTTCAGACAGGTCTCGCGGATGCGACGAGCTGGCCACCCCGGGCACGATTCGGTCGATCAGCCCGCGGGTGGTACCCGGCTCAGCCCCGGCCTCGCGGTCGGCTTGGGCGCACTCGTCGGCGACCGACGCGAGGTAGAGCAGATCAGACGGGGTCTGTGGCACCAGGCCAACCACTCCCCCGCGCGTGCTCGGATCATCACCGTCTACCGCCACCGTGCCGCCCTGACGCCGACCCGCGGGATGCAGCGCCCACAGGAGCGACGACTTCCCCGCTCCGTTGCGACCCATCACGGCGACGACCTGACCCGCGGGCACGTCGAGGTCGATCCCGCGCAAGGCCACCGACTGGCCGTAGCGCACAACGAGGCCGCGGGCGGCGAGGACCGCTGGCCCGACGCACGGCGGCCGCTGCTCCGGCACTCGGTCTGCCAAGGCGGCGCGGAGCTCGGCGACATGGCGGCGGGCATCACGCACAGACAGCGGGAGCGGGTCCCACCCCACGAGGCGTCCGAGACGAACCAGGGGCGGGGCCACATCCGAGGTGCGAAGGGCAACCTCTGGGGCGGCCAAGGTGGCTGACCCGGCGCCGTCGAGCAGCACGATCTGGTCGGCATACTGCACGACTCGCTCGAGGCGATGCTCGGCGATCACCACGGTGATGCCGAGGTCGTGCACGAGTCGGGTGATCGCCGCCAGCACCTCCTCCGCCCCGGCGGGGTCGAGCGCTGAGGTGGGCTCATCGAGCACCAGGATCCGCGGGTGGGGGGTGAGCACTGACCCGATGGCTACCCGTTGTTGCTGGCCGCCGGAGAGCGTGCGCAGCGGCCGGGCGCGCAGATCTGCGATGCCAAGCAGGTCGAGGGTTTCCTCCACTCGCTGACGCATCACCGTCGAGGCGAGCCCGAGCTGCTCCATCGCGTAAGCCAGCTCCTCCTCAACCGTGTCGGTGACGAACCCGGCCAGCGGGTCCTGACCGACCATGCCCACCACGTCGGCCAGCTCGCGGGGCGGGTGCGTGCGAGTGTCGCGACCCGCCACGACCACTCGACCAGCGAGGTGCCCGCCCGTGAAGTGCGGCACGAGTCCGTTCATCGCACCGAGGAACGTCGACTTTCCCGCGCCGGTTCGTCCGACCACGACGCAGAGCCCACCCTCAGGAATCACCAGGTCGACGTTGCGCAAGGTGGGCTCCGGCGCGTCCGGATAGGTGATCGTGACGTGCTCGAAGCTGATCACCGCGCCACCTCGGCAAGAGCGCGCGCAGGCGGCTCGATCGACCGACGACGCGTCGATCGGCTCTGCGCTGGCGGCGCCAACCACGCCGGGAGTACGCCCACCAGGATGGCCAGCATCGGCGCGAGCCCTGCGCCCGGCCACCGCAGCGGCTGCAGCGCTGGGACCAGGGCGGTTGGGTCGATCGCGCCGATCGCCACCACCACGGTTGCCACGAAGAGACCGACTCCCGCCACACTCCATTCGGCCCGCGCCCAGGGGTCGGGGCGGTATCGGGTGCGGGGCACGCGCCGTCCGCTGAGCACCACGCCCACCCACCCGACTGCCGCACCGCCGAGCAGCAGAGGTAGCCCGAGGTAGCGGGGCACGGTGCTGTCGAGCAGACCGTAGGTTCCGACGCAGATGCCGAACAGCCCGCCCAGCAACAGCGTTCCGGCAACAGCCCGGGTCCGCGCTGGCACGCTGGCGACCCGGCCGTACCCGCGCGAGTCCATGGCGGCGGCCAACAACAGCGAGCGGTCGAGTGCGTCGGTCATGACCGGGATGGCGATCTCTCGGAACACGTGGAAGCGCCGACGCTCCTCACCGCGAAGCCGACGGGCGCGTCGCACGCGCTGGCCGCTTTCGATGAGCTGTGGAGCGACGGTGAGCGCCACCGTGATGGCCACGCCGATCTCGTGCAGCGCGGCGGGCATTGCCTTCAGCAGCCGCTTCGGGTTCGCGAGGACGTTGGCCGCGCCGACGCAGAGGAGCAAGGTCGCGAGGCGCAGGCCGTCGTAGAACGCGGCGAGGAGCCCCTCGAGCGACACCGGTCCGCCGATCCGGATACCAGCAGCAGCGGCTGGCAGCGGCACCTCAGGCAGCGTGAACAGGGTGTGGGCGCCGAACTGCCCGTCCAGCAGCATGCGAAACAGCACGCGGATCGCGATGACGACGAGCCCTAGGTAGACGTACATCTTGAACCCGAGAGCCCACGGTGCGTCCGTGCGCCGGGCCACGACCACCTGCGCGACCACGGCCCCGATCAGCACCAACAGCACTGGGTTGGTCGTGCGACTCGCAGCGGTAGCCATGCCCAACGCCCAAAGCCACCAGGCACCCGGGTGCAGAGCCCGCGGAAGTCGCGCCGACGCGCTCATCCCGCCCCTTCGTTGTCGCGCGCGCGTCGACGCGCCGTCCGCGCCCCGAGCATGCCGAGACCCGCGAGGAGCGCACCGGCCGCCAACATCCCGACCGGTGAGCCGCCGTCGTCGTCCGACGGGCCTGCGGCGGCTGTCTCCACTCCTGCGGCGGGATCGGCGGATTCACCAGCGACCAAGGGAGGGCCAGTGGAGGTGGTCACGTCGCGGACGCTCCCAACCGAGGTCGTGGTGTCCCTCACCCCGGACGGAGCAAGCGTCGTCACTACTTCCGAGGTGGTGGTCGTGGTGGGCCCAGGGCCGGTGGTCGACGGGGTGGGCTGGGTTGTAGTCGTCGCCACAACGGGCCCGGGTGGAGGGGACCTGGGCGGCGCGCTTGCTCCGAAGGACCAACCCTCCACCCCGCCGGCGAGAGGCCTTCGGCTCGCGCCTGAGCTGCTGTAGGTCCACGCCCCGCCGCGGTGCGCGATCCAGTACGACCAGTAGCTCGACGCGCTCGGCACGGACTGGCAGTCGCTGGTGGGCTTCGCGTCGATCTGACACAGGAACCCTGGCTGGCTCCGCACGTTCGTGATGGCGAAGCCCGCGTTCACGAGCGCCTCGAAACCGGACTCGACCGCGGCCCCGGCACAGCTGGTCTTGACCCCACCACCAGCCGAACCGAAGTCGACCACCACGGTGACACCGGCGGCGCTCGTGCAGGCTCCAGCGGTCGGCCGACTCGCAGCCGGGGAGACCGCTAGGAGGCTCAGGCCCCCCGACGCGAGCAGCAGGCCCGTGAGGGCCACTGCCGAGCGTCGGAGGACTGCCTTCACGTCACATGCACTCCGCGAGAGCCGCTCGGCGACGGCGGCCCCCACCGACCAGTACGCCTCCGATCACCAGCAAGGCAAGGGCTACCGAGGCTTCCGCCCCCGTGTGGCGGCCGGTGATGGGAAGCGTGGTCCCAAGCGGAGCCGCAACCGCCACCACCTCGACGTCTACAGACACCGTGGTTCCAGAGGTACGCCCCACGAGCTCGATCCGATGCTGGCCGGGCTCGACGTCGACTGGGATCGTGACCGTGGCCTCGACAGC
The DNA here is from genome assembly GCA_031422255.1 of Actinomycetes bacterium. Lineage (GTDB taxonomy): Bacteria > Actinomycetota > Acidimicrobiia > Acidimicrobiales > VFJN01 > VFJN01. Next base: position 11,173 of record JANOQG010000250.1, read on the forward strand.
GCCGTCGGCTCCCGCGGTGGCGGATCCGAGCGAGATCGGCGTGGAGTACAGGGTGATGTCCACCGTCTCGTTGGCGTCGAAGCCCACCGCGCTCAGCGTCAGGGCACCTCCGACGGACACCGATGCAGCGGACGCAACCACCGCGGGGGCGACCGCGACGGGACACGCGACGGGATCCAGACCAGCGTTCACGGGTGCGACCGAACCGATGGTGCCGTAGCTGGGGAGGCCGAGGCCGAGCGCCCCCTGGGCAGTTGCCCTGATCCACTGGTCACGATTCGTCGCCACCCCGGCGGCGAAGCTGGTGGCGTCGTAGGCGAGCGCCCCGAAGTCGGCGCACGCCAGCATCTGCAACCCCGCGAGGAATGCGGCGGCCGCGTCGGCGTCAGACGTCTCCCCGGCGGCCCGCAACGCCTGCCCGGCGAGTCCGGTGCTGTTGGCGTTGATCGCCCCAGTGCCACTGAAGCCGCCCGAGGCCTCCTGGGCACCGAGGAGGAAGTCGGCGGCGTTCTCGGCGGCCACGGTCACGGCCGGGCTGGAGGAGACAGCCAGGAGGGCATCGAGGGCGAGGGCGGTGGCATCGATGTCGCCCTCGGCCGGGTCGGTGCAGGTGAGGTCGCCCACCGTCTCGAAGGGATCGAAGCTCGTGACGTAGCCGAAGTAGTAGAGCCGGAAGCTGCCGTCCGAGCACTGCTGGTCGAGGAGGAAGCTGATCGCGTCGGTGGGCGCGCCGCCGGTCGTGCGATCGAGCGCCAGGAGGGCGAGCGCCTGCCCCAGCCCGTTCGAGTAGTTGCCATAGCCCTGCAGGTCGGTGTCGTTGAAACGGCCGATCTCGTCGCCGGTGGTGGCCATCAGCGCCCGTAGATCGGACTCGAGATCCACGGTGTCGCCGAGGTCGGTGTCGAGGATCTCCTGGAGAAGCAGAGCCTTGGCCGTGGCGTTGGCAGCTCGATCGAGCGGAAACGTGGAGAACTGGTTGACGTAGTCGAAGGTGGCGGCACCAAGTGCGCCGACGGCGGTGGCCACCGCAGCGTCGTCGCCTCGGCCACCGGCCACCTCAGCGAGAACCGCGTCGATCGTCAGACCCGGATCGGGGTAGACGTCCGTGCCGAAGGTGACGGTGAGCATGCCGTCGTTGGCGGCGAGCTCGCTCGCCAGCCAGTCGAGGGCGGCATCGGCGGGGGTGACCGGCTCCGCGGCAGCCGCCGAAGGAGCGCCGAGCCCGACCGCGCCAATGAGGATCGTGATGGTGAGGAGCGCCGCTGCGCTGCGCAAGAAACGAATGGACAAGGGGTGACCTTCCGACGGGCGAGGTGCGCACATCGCCCGGAGTCGGCTCAGCGAAAGCTGACGTCAAACCCGGGCTCCCGATCCGCAGACCTCGACGTTCAATGGAGCCAATGCGCTCAGGGAGGGCATTCCGACTTGCCTGACGTGCGAGGACGACAGGCCTACGGCTGCGGGTCAGTGCCGGACTTAGACCGGCTTCCCCCGCCCTAGAGCGATATGTAGTGCAGAAGGGACCGTAGCCGAGAGTCCCCACGTCGGCTGCATCCCCTCGTACCCTGGCCGCGATGACGGACATGCTGGAGGCTCCCGAACACCCCCATGACCCCGAGTTCCGCTGCGCGCCGTGGACCCAAGCGCAGAACGTCGACCCGATCGGTTCAGCCGGATCCTTCGACGCCGTCCTTCTGGTGGAGTGGCCGCTGCCATGGCCCCACGACGTGAGCGAGATCCCTGCCCTGGCTCAGGCCGCCGCCGACCCTGGGGCACAGCTGATGACCGTGGTGCCCCAGCACGACCACACGGGGGATGGCCTTCTGCGCGTCGTCCACCGACGACGGGCGCGCACGAACCACATGCCCGGAGTGGACCACCGCGTGCCGATGGCCGACATCCCCGAGCTGCTTGCCACGCTCCTCGAGGACCCGCTTGCCGACAGCGCGACGCTCGCTTCGGCTGTCGGTGAGTCGCCACCGGAGGTGCTGGTGTGCGCGCACGGTCGCCGCGACCCGTGCTGCGGTCGCTGGGGCACGCTGCTCCACATCGAGCTCGCGGCGCGGGGAACCGGGGCACGGGTATGGCGGTGCAGCCACACCGGCGGCCACCGCTTCGCGCCCACCGCCCTCACCTTTCCTGAAGGGCGTGCATGGGCATACGTCGACGCCGACATCCTCGACGGCGTCGTGCATCGCACGGCCCCTGTCCACGCCCTCGCCATCCACGACCGCGGCACCACCGGACTCGGAATGTGGGCCCAGGCCGTGGAGCGAGCGCTCTTCGAGGAAGCGGGTTGGGCCTGGCTGACGGAGACCATCACCAACGCAACCACCCGGGTCAGCGCCGACGGCAAGAGTGCTGAGGTGATCCTCGAATGGAACGGAGGGCGAGCAACCGCCGAGGTCGAGGTATCCAGAGTCCTCCCGGTGCTCGTGTGCGGACAACCTCCGGACCAAGCCCAGAAGACCAGCTCTGAGCTGCGGCTCCGGGCTCTGCGCGTAGAGGCAACCAGCAGGTAGCCCACGTGGGCGTCGGTCGGTCACGGCCATCCATGGGAACGAGTCGGCCGATAGCCTCTGCCCGTGGCTGACTACGAGACTCCGGAGTTTCACCCGGCGTTCGAGGAGTACTGCGAGGCCATCTACGAGCTACGCGAGGACGACGTCGACGTCATCCAGGCCCGCATCGCAGATCGTCTTCTGGTTTCGCGCCCCGCAGTGTCGGAGATGATCAAGCGCCTCGAAGGCGAAGGTCTGGTCGCCATCGACCACAACGCCATCAGCCTCACCAAGGACGGCCAACGGCTGGCCGAGCGCGTGGTGCGCCGGCATCGCCTGGCCGAGCGGTTCCTCACCGACATCCTCAACCTGTCATGGGCCGACGCGCATCAGGAAGCCGGCAAGTGGGAGCACATCATCTCCGAGCCGGTCGAGTCGGCCATGGTGCGGGTGCTGGGCAACCCCACCACCTGCCCGCACGGGAACCCCATCCCGGGCGCCGACTACCACGCTCCGGCGTCTGTCCCATTGAGCGAGGTCTCCGTAGGCGGTGGCTTCACGGTGAGCCGGATCCCTGAGGAGCTGGAGTTCGCGCCCGGCCTCCTCGAGTTCCTCGAGG
>JANOQG010000251.1:0-1926 GCA_031422255.1 Actinomycetes bacterium
GTGGACAGCTCCAGATAGAAGTCATCCAGTCCGTAGTCGGCCAGGAGACCGAGCACGAAGTCCAGGAGCGACGAGAGCTCGGCGGCCATCTGCTCCTTGGAGCAGAAGATGTGGGCGTCGTCCTGCGTCATGCCCCGGACCCGGGTGAGACCGTGGATCACGCCGCTCTTCTCGTAGCGGTACACCGTGCCGAACTCGAACGTGCGCATGGGGAGCTCGCGATAGCTGCGCAACCGTGATCGAAAGATGAGCACGTGAAACGGGCAGTTCATCGGCTTGAGGTAGTAGTCCTGGCCAGCCTCGCCGCCTTCGTCATCGAAGTGCATTGGCGGGAACATGCCATCGGCGTACCAGTCGAGGTGGCCTGACGTCTCGAACAGGCCGGCCTTGGTGATGTGCGGCGAGTTCACGAAGTCATAGCCCGCCTCCTCGTGTCGCTGGCGCGAGTAGTCCTCCATCAAGCGGCGCACCAGACCGCCCTTCGGATGGAAGACGGCCAGGCCACTGCCGAGCTCCTCTGGAAAGCTGAACAGGTCGAGCTCGGCACCGAGCTTGCGGTGATCGCGCAGGGCGGCCTGCTCCAGCCGCTCCAGGTGCTCCGCTAAGGCCTTCTTCGAGTCCCAGGCGGTGCCATAGATGCGCTGGAGCTGCGGGTTGCCCTCCTGGCCGCGCCAGTAGGCCCCCGCCACTCGCATGAGCTTGAAGTGGCCAAGGTGGTATCCCGTGTTCGGTACGTGCGGGCCACGACACAGATCGATGAAGCCGGGATAGCCGGGGAAGGGCGGGTTCGGCTTCGGCTGGACCGGGGGGTTCTCGTAGGTGCGTACCGACTCCGAGCCCGACGTTGCCGACATCGGGTCGGTGCTGGCGTCATCGATGATCTCGAGCTTGAAGCGATGCCCCGCGAAGACCTCACGGGCGTGAGCCGCCAACATCTCGTCGCGTACGAACGGTTGGGCCTCGCCGATGATCTCCCGCATCCGAGCATCGATGCGCTCGAGATCCTCCTCGAGGAACGTGCCTCCGTTCGGCAGCTCGAAGTCGTAGTAGAAGCCGTCGTCCACCGGAGGCCCGATCCCAAAGGTGGCACCCGGGAAGAGGTCGAGCACTGCCTGGGCGAGCACGTGGGTGGTGGAGTGGCGAATCGTGAACAGGCCCTCCGCGCTCTCCCCGGTGACGATCGCGACCTCGTCGCCCTCTCCCAGCTCCGTACCCAGGTCCCGTTGTTCGCCGTTGACGACCGCAATCACCGCCGCCTTGGCCAGGCGGGAGCCGATGGCTTGGGCAAGACCCGACGCAGTGGTGCCGCTGGCCAACGAGCGCGTTGAACCATCGGGCAACCGGATCGTGATCTCATCGGACATGGAGGCGGAGGGTACCGGAGCCTGGCGGTGTGCCCGAACCCGAAAACCGACGGTCAGCCCGTGCGGGGTGCGAGCACGTCGGCGCTCGAACGGCGAGGTTCCTCGCCGTCACGAATGGTGATGGGCAACTGCGTCACCTGAGCCTCGGCCTGGCTCGGGAACGTCTCGGCCTTCTTGGTGGCGTACTCGTCCACGTAATCCTGGCCGGTGAGCTCGCGGATCTCGTACATCACTTCGTCGATGATCTGACGCAGCACAAGGCGGTCATCGAGCCGGTCGGCGTAGCGGCTGACATCGATCGGACGTCCGAAGCGAACCTCAGCGCGCTTGAAGGGCTTTGGGAGCTTGGCGTCGGGCGGCTGGATCTCCCGGGTGCCGACAATGCCCACGGGCACAATCGGCGCGCCCGTGCGCAGGGCCAATCGCGCTGGGCCGGTGTGGCCGCGGTGCAGACGACCGTCGCGTGCCCGAGTTCCCTCTGGGTAGATGCCGAAGAACTCTCCGCTCGTGATCACCCGGGCGGCGGTGTTCAGCGCTCGCTCTGAGGCATTGCCACCGCTGC
>JANOQG010000252.1:0-1624 GCA_031422255.1 Actinomycetes bacterium
AACGTACGAGGGCTGGGGCGTCGGGATGCCTGGCGGTTCCATCATGGCCGGCCCTCTGCAATCCAATGCCGAATCATCAAGCGATCTGAAGGGCTACTCGGTGTTTGTCACGGGCACCGGCGGATCCGTGGGCGTAGGTGGTGGCGCCGGTGCCTGCGGTAGCGTGACGCTCGGCGACAACGGGATCCCCAACAGGTACACCGGCATTGTCACTCTTGTGGGGGAGGTCGGGGTGCCGATTGTGCCCGGCCCAAGCGGCTCCGCGTACAAGGTGAAATCGGACGTTCGACCAATTGCCAGTTGGGACGACATCACCTCCACGATGAAGACGGCTGGGGAAGCCAGCCGTCCGCTCACGCTGTGCTGCTGGATGCCATTTGGATAGTCGCGAGGCGCTAGCAGTCCTGATTCCACTCGTGGTACTCGTCGCGCTCGCGAGTTTGTGGAGTATTCGTCGAGGACAAACAGCTTGGAGGTACCTCAGGTCCACCCTTCTCGTGGATCGAACCATCGTTGCCAGTCAGCCTCGGTTCCGTTGCGGCTTTACGGTTCGCAAGCCGGGAAGCCTGACCATCGGTTACCCGCTGTGCTCGTTGGTGCTAGGCGATCGTGGGATCCTGCTCTACGGTCCTTCCGGCGGGCAGATCGCAAACCTGGAGCTCTCCAACTCCACACAGTTCGTGTATTCGTCGCAGTGCGTAATTCGGATTCTAGAGACAGACCTGAAGATGTCGATTCGCGTCGAGGGTCGCGCCTCGGCAGGTCTTCGTGACTTGGAAGCTCGATGCAGCAGTGGCCGCTAGCATTTGCACCGCCATGCGCTACTACGGGCTGGGCGGGGTGGGGGCCTTTCCCAGATGGTTGCTGCGGCTGGGGTTCATCGCTTCGGTGTTCGTCTTCCTGCTAGGTCCGAGCGTCATGGGCATCCTTGGCGTACCGGTCTGGGTACTCGGAGTCTCGGTCCATTGGCTTCGCGACAACAGCACTCGCGCCACGGCCGCGCCGACAGTCGCCTGACGGAGCGGCGAAGCGTCCATGGCAGAGACCGTTTCACAACGCCGGATAGGAAACGCCGCAGAGGTCCCTTACTGCCTGCGGTCTCAGGCGGTCATCGAATCGCGTGATCGAGTGCTTGTGATGGTGACCGCCAGCCGAGGGTTTGTCGAGGGCGTCCGTTGAGTTCGTCGGCGACGCCGTCGAGGTCGGCCTGGCTGAGTGTCCGGAGGTCGAAGCCGCGCTTGGGGAAGTACTGACGAAGCAGCCCGTTGGTGTTCTCGTTGGTGCCGCGCTGCCAGGGGCTGCGGGGATCGCAGAAGTAGACCGGCATGCCGCTGGCGACGGTGAAGTCGACGTGTTGGGCCATCTCCTTGCCCTGGTCCCAGGTGAGCGAGCGGCGAAGGTCGACCGGCAGCTCGGTCATCTTGTCGGCCAAGGCGGCAGCGACGACATCGGCGGTGTGGCCATCGGGGAGCCCGACCAGGAGCAGGAACCGGCTCGAGCGTTCGACGAGGGTGGCCACCGCGCTCATGCCTTTGCCGAAGATGAGATCGCCTTCCCAGTGGCCGGGCACGGCACGGTCATCGGCCTCGGCCGGGCGTTCGCTGATGTGGACGGTGTGGGTGAG
>JANOQG010000253.1:0-18537 GCA_031422255.1 Actinomycetes bacterium
GACTCCCGCGCTGCGGCGAGCGCGTCGAGCGTGTCGTTGGCCCCCTTCACGTACGCGGCGTGGTGCTTGCCGTGGTGGAGCTCCAGCAGCTCGGCGGAGTACCACGGCTCGAGCGCGTCGTAGTCATAAGCGAGGTCGGGCAGCGTGTACTTGATCATTGTGCCTTCTTTGGTTGTTGTGGGACTCGTCATCTGCGAGCACGGGGAGCGCATCGCTCATGGCATCGCAGAGCTATCGAGAGGGTGTTGCGCTTGTCGGGACGGTTCAACGTGAGCCATGCCACGCCATCGACCGGAGGTGCCACCAAGAGGACCGTCATGAGGTTGGATCGTACTGACCACCCAACCCAAGCCTCAGCGAGATCAGCCCTTGTTGAACTGACGGATGGCCAGTGGAACGAAGATCGCCAGGATCACCGCGATCCACGCCAGGCTCTGAAGCAGGTAGCCGGTGGTCGAGGTGGTGAACACCCCCGCCCTCTCCAGCTGCGCGGCTGCATCGGGACCGAGCATCAGACCGCGGGCAGCGTTGATGACCACGGTGACGGGCTGATGAGCGGCGAACACCTGCAGCCAGCCGGGCATGGAGTTGACCGGCACAAAGGCCGCTGACGCGAACGTCAGTGGGAACATGAGAGGAAAGGCCACGGCCTGGGCAGTCTCGGCGTTGGCGACCTTGAGGCCCACGTTGGCCATGACCCAAGACAGCGAGAACGAGAAGGCCAACACCAGCAGGGCGCCCGCCACAATGGCGAGGGGCGAGCCGTCTGGCCGAAAGCCGACGGTGAAACCAACTGCGAGCATGACCAGGACAACACCCGTATTGCGGAGGAGGTCGGCACCCGTGCGTCCCGTGAGCACCGACATCCGGACCATGGGCAGCGACCGGAATCGCTCGATGATTCCGGTGCCCATGTCGTCGGCCAGCCCCACCGCGGTGGACGTCGATCCGAAGACCACCGTCTGCCCGAAGATGCCGGGCATCAGGTAGTCGACGTAGGAGAGGTTGGGGACGTTGATGACCCCGCCGAACACGTAACGAAACAACAGGACGAACATCACCGGCTGGATGAACGTGAACACCAACAGCTGCGGCACCCGCGTGTAGTGGAGGAGGTTGCGTCGGCCGAGTGCCAGGGTGTCCCTCACGGCCCATGTGAGCCGCGACCCTTCGGCTACGTCGAACGCGACGGGCGTGACCGATGGCGACTCGCGACGGACGTTGTCGGTAGCGGTCATCGGCTGCCTCCTTTGGCGGCGGCGAGGTCGGTGGCGTCGTCCTCCGCTCGGTGACCGGTGAGGGTGAGAAAGACGTCGTCCAGGCTGGGCTCGCGCACGGTGAAGCCGCCGGCCTCCAAGCCGGCGGCGTCGATCGCCCGGAGCACCTTCATGGCATCGCGCGCCCCCTCTGACGCAGGCGCGCGGACGGTCGCACCGTCAATCTCGGCACCCGCAAGCACAGCGCCGATGGTGCTCAGCGCGGCTTCGGCTGCACTGGAGCTTGCGAAGGAGACCTCGAGCACGGTGGCACCCATCTGGGTCTTGAGCTCGGGAGCCGTGCCCTCGGCGATGACCCTGCCGCGGTCGATCACCGCGATGCGATCCGCGAGCACGTCGGCCTCTTCGAGGTACTGGGTGGTCAGCAGCAGCGTGGTGCCGTCGGCCACCAGCTCGCGGATGAGGTCCCAGAGGTCGTTGCGGCTCTGAGGATCGAGGCCGGTGGTGGGCTCGTCGAGGAACAACACCGGCGGGCGGTGCACCAGGGAGGCAGCCAGGTCGAGGCGACGGCGCATGCCGCCTGAGTACGTCTTGAGCGACCGATCCGCCGCATGGTTGAGATCGAAGAGCCCGAGCAGCTCCTCCGCCCGCTCGTTGACCAACTTGTTGGGCAGGTGGCAGAGCTGGCCAACAAGGCGGAGGTTCTCGCGGCCGGTGAGGATCTCGTCGACGGCGGCGTACTGACCGGCCAGCCCGATGCTGGAGCGCACCCGCTGCGTCTCACGGGTGACGTCGAGCCCGAGCACCCGCGCGGTGCCTTCGTCGGGAGGGATGATCGTGGTGAGAATCCGCACGACGGTGGTCTTGCCGGCCCCGTTGGGTCCGAGCAGGCCGTACACGGTCCCAGGCGCGACCTGCAGGTCAACCCCGTCGAGGGCGACGATGTCGCCGAAGCGCTTGGTCAGCCCGACAACCTCGATCGCGGGAGCGTCAGTCATGGCCAACATCCTGGTTCCTTTGCGGCGGTGCGTGGCCCGAGGGTACCGAGGCTGCCACGAGTAGCGCGATGGAAGCCGCTACTTCGGTTGAGCGCTCTTGCGTTCGCACCAGTCGATGAGACGACGTCGTTCTGCTGCTTCGTCGGGTCGGCGGGTGCGGCGCAGCCGATGGGATGCCCGTTGACGGCGGTCGAGCCACAGCGAGCCCGAATGCGGCATGAGCCCCTCGGCGGTTGCGAGCCAGACGATCGTGTCCGCGCCCTCGTCTGGTGATCGCAGGAGCGGAGCGAGGATCCGATGGAAGCCTGGCAGTGCCGCCTCGACGCCTGGAGTGTCGACCCATCCGGGGTGCATGGCGTGAAACGCGACGCGGTCTGTCGAGTCCGCCCACTCGTTCACGAGCGCAACTTGCGCTCGCTTTGCCCGAGCGTATGCCGTCATCCCCTTGAACTGGTCAGCTGGCATCTCGAGGTCGTCTATCGACAGTGCTTCGCTGTACATGCCTCCGGAGGTCACCAACACGACGCGAGATCGGGGAGTGGTCTGCAACAGCGGCATGAGCTCCCGCGTCAGCAAGAAGGGAGCGACCACGTGAGTCTGTGCGGTGAGCTCGATGCCGTCTGTGGTGCGCTGATAGTCGTGGACGAGGGCACCGGCGCTGTGCACGAGCACGTCGAGACGTTCGTGCTCGGCGAGGAAGCGCTCGGCGAATCGCCTCACGTCATCGAGGTTCGCGAGATCTGCGATGCCGGCCTGAACGTCATCGTTTCCCGTCAAGGAGCGAATCCGCTGGATGGTGGTGGTCGCCTTCTCGGGGTTCCGGGCGAGCAGGCGCACAGAGGCGCCTAATTGGGCCATGGAGGCGGCTGCCGCCTCGCCGAGACCTGAGGTCGCGCCCGTGACGAGCACGACCTTCCCGTCGAGGCGTGGAAGCTCCTCAGTCGGCGTCCAGTCGAAAAGCCGAGAGCGCGCCTGGGGCCCGATCTTGGTAAACGACAACACCACGGTCGCTTCGAGCGCGCGATCGGCAAGGTCTGCGAGGTTGCTCACCGTGATCCCTCAGGGACGTGTCGCAGGGCTCGCCGGAGTCCCTCGCGGGCCTGGTTGCCGATCCGCTGGAACATGATCGACAGCACCGGGTCGAGAACCCTCAACGCTCCCTTGAGCTGGAGGTCGGCGTCGTACGTGACCCACGTACCGCCGGTCGCCTTGGCTTCGAAGGTGATTGTGTCGACGCTGATGATGCTGTTGTTCTCGGCGCGAAGTACTAGGCGCCGATCCTCGACGAAGTCGATGATCTCGTACAACAGCGGGACGGTGCGTCGAGCAACTCGGCACTCGAGGTGAAATCGGCTACCGATGCCGAGCTCGCCTTGGTCGATGCGCTGAGCCGAGACCACTCCGGGGTCCCAGGTTGCGGCCGATGAAAAGTCGGCGAGCTCCGCGAACGCGACCTCAGCTGGCAGCGAAGACTCGATTGTCGTGCGGTAACGGGCCATGGTGGTTCTCCTTCGTGAGGACGACGTGAACGACGTCGATCTGGCGGGTCTCGAACGCTCCAGCGCAGTACGCGAGATACAGATCCCAGACGCGCATGACGCGCTCGTTGAAGCCGAGGCGTCCGATCTCGTCTCGGTGACGATCGATGTTCGCCTGCCACTGGCGAAGCGTCGTGGGGTAGTGATGACCGATCCGCTGCATGTCGATCACCTTCATCTGTCCGGTCGCCTCCGTCGATCGCGTGATGGAGGCGACGGATGGCAGGCAACCACCCGGGAAGATGAACGCTTTGATGAAGTCCCTGTGCCGCTTCGCTCGCTCATAGCTGCGGTCGGCGATGACGATCGCTTGGAGCGCAACCCGCCCGCCGGGGCGAACTCGATCCGCGAGCGTGGAGAAGAACTCGTCATGGTCCTTCCAGTCGACGGCCTCGATCATCTCGACGGACACGACCTTGTCAAAGGTGCCCTCAAGGTCGCGGTAGTCGCGGCCTTGCACGTCGATCCGGTCGCTCAGGCCCAGCTCTGACACGCGTTTCGCTGCATGCTCCTGTTGTTCGACCGAGATGGTCGTGGTCGTTACCCGGCACCCGAAGTGAGACGCGGCATGGATGGCAAGGCCCCCCCATCCGGTCCCGATCTCGAGCAGGTGATCGTCAGGACCCAGCTCGAGCAGCTGGCAGAGTCGATCGAACTTTGCGTACTGAGCTGCTTCGAGGTCGAGTGCTGGCTCTTCGAACAATGCGCAGGAGTAGGCCATGGAGTGGTCGAGCATCAACGCGAAGAAGTCGTTGGACCTGTCGTAGTGCGCTGCGATGTTGGCCCGATCGATGTCTCGACCTCGGCTGGATCTCGGCAGGCGGTCGCGCAGAGGGGCAACGAGATCCGCGAACCGATCTCGGCGGGTGGTGATCGGGGCAAGGTTGAGGTGCGCAAGTCGGATGAGGTCGCTGAGCGAATCCGAATCGAACCAGCCTTCCGCGTAGGCCTCACCCAACCCGACGGAACCGCGGTACAGCACGGCGGGCCAGAAGCGGGCGTCGTGCACCGTGAGCGTCGAGACCGGGGTGCCTCCTGGGCCGTGGGTGGCGGACCGGTCTTGCTCGAGAATGGTGAGCTGACCCTCATGCATCCTCGACAGGGCGACCTGTGCGATTCGTCGTGCGAGCATCGGCTACCTCCTTGCTTCGCGTTCGTGGATGAGGATGGAACCTGGCGCCCTTGCCCCAGAGCCGGAGCGCCTGGGCATGGATTCCGGCGGAGACGCGCATGGTCGGGAGTGGGTGGTGCCAGAGCACATGTGCGAGGGCGGCACGGCTGATCTCGCGCCGTCGAAGCCGTTGGGTCGCGTGGAAGATAGGGCTGCTGTCCTGAAGGAGAGCGATGTCGAGGTGCAGGCTCTCGCCCGGGTCGTCGTAGGTGATCCGGTAGTCGTGGTCCATCGCGAAGAACGGCGACACGTGCATGGCCTTGTCCACCATGTGGCTGCCGGCCTCTCCCAGGACGTACGCGTGGCTCTCTTTCCAGGGCGTGTTCGACACGTGAACGAGAGCGTGCTCAACCCGGGTGCCGGTGAGGTCGTAGCAGTAGTACACCGCGATGGGGTTGAACAGCCATCCCCACGTGCGGAGGTGAGCGAGTAGCGAAATGGGTCCCAGGGGTCGGGTGCCGGCCTGAGCCTCGACTTCGTCACGAACCGCTAGGTCAAGACTCATCCGTGGATCGCCAAGGAAGTCGCGCCGCCGGAACGACACCGCGTTGGTGCGTTCGGCCGCCCAGAGGGGGTGTGAGGCCACCACCTGGTCGATCTCCGCGAGATCGAGCAGCGGCAACGCCAGACGGTGCCGGAACTGGTGCTCGGGCTGTCGTCGTCGGTGGACGACTTCGCCCGTGTAGATCGCGCTCCTCACAACGTGGCTCCGAAGTGACGACCAACCTCGATTGCGCTCTGCACTCCATCCTCGTGGAAGCCGTATCCCCAGTAGGCGCCGCAGTAGTAGGTGCCGTTGGCCCCGTTGATCTCGTGGAGACGACGCTGCGCGCGTATGGCTGCCTCGTCGAACACCGGGTGGGCGTAGTTGATGTGGTCCACCACTAGTTCTGGCTTGGGCGCATCGGGGCGGTTGAGCGTCACGCAGATGTCCGCGGCTGCGTCGAGTCCCTGCAGGGTGTTGAGGTGATACGTGAGCGTGGCACGTTGGCCTTGCTCGGTTCCCCTGGAGCGTGAGTCGTCGAGGACGTGGTAGTTCCATGCGGCGCGTGCTCGGTGGTTGCCGGGGAGCAGCGCTGAGTCGGTGTGGAGCGTGGCAATGTTCGGCTGGAACCTGATCGAGCCGAGGATCTCTCGTTCGGCCTGGCTCGGGTCAGAGAGCAGGCGGAGCGCCTGATCGCTGTGTGTGGCGATCACGACACGGTCGAACGTCGTAGGGGCACTGGATTGGGTCGACACCTCTACTCCGTTTGCACGTCGCACGATCTTCGTGACGGGCTCGCCGACGCGGAGCTGGCTGCGCAGCGGTGCGGTAAGCGCCTCGACGTATCGCCGGGAGCCTCCGCTCACTGTGCGCCAGGACGGCTGGTCGCCGACGCGGAGCAGGCCGTGGTTCTCGAAGAAGCGAGCGAACGCCTCGGCGGGATAGCGAAGGAAGGTCGTGGGGTCCGCCGACCAGATCGCCGATCCCATCGGGATCAGGTACCAATCGCGGAACTGCGCGCTGTAACGGCCTTGGGCCAGCAGGTCCTCCAGGGTGAAGGAGGGATCTGACGTCGGGCCCCCAGCCTGGTTGAGCATCTTCCGAGCTTCGCGGTTGAAGCGGACCACGTCGCCAAGCATTCGCAGGAACGTTGGACTCACGGCTCGACGGCGCTGCGCGAACACGCTGTTGAGGTTCGTACCGCGCCATTGGAGCCCGCTGCGTTCATCTGACACTGAGAAGCTCATGTCAGAGGGTTGGGTGGCCACACCGAGCTTGTCGAGCAGGCGTATGAAGCCGGGGTAGTTGCGCTCGTTGTAGACGAGGAAGCCGGTGTCGACCCACGTCGTCCGCCCTTGCAGGGTCACAGGCACCGTGTTGGCGTGGCCCCCGACGCGTGCGTCAGCTTCGAAGACGGTGACGCGGTGATGCGGATGAAGCAGGTGGGCTGCGGTGAGCCCTGCCACGCCTGATCCGATCACCGCGACCGTCATCGTCGACGGGCCGGGGGCCGGTGGACCGTGGTGTTCTGATGTCAACCGACCGGCCCCCTCGGTCATCAGGGTGTCAGTACGCAGTCGATGACGTGGATCACGCCGTTCGACGCCGCGATGTCCGTCTGCACGATGTTGCAGCCGTTGATCGTCGCCTTGCCATCAGCTACCTGGATGTCGACGGTATCGCCTTGCACGGTCTCGACCTGCTGGCTCGGCTGGAGATCGGCTGACGCCACTGCGGCAGGAAGCACGTGGTACGTCAGGATCGCCGTTAGCTGGGCGGTGTCGGCCAGGATCGCGGTCAGCTGGTCCTCGGGGATCTTGGCGAACGCTGCGTTGGTCGGGGCGAACACGGTGAAGGGACCCGGGCCCGACAGGGTCTCAACGAGCCCAGCGGCCGTCACGGCAGTCACGAGCGTGCTGAAGTCCGCCTCGGAGCTGGCGATCTCGACGATGGTCTGCTCAGCCGGAGCGGTGGTGGACGTCGTCGGGGCTTCGGTCGTGGTCGTCTCCTCAGGGGTTGTCGCTGAGTCGCTGCTGTCGTCGCTGCTGCACGCAGCTGCGGCGAGCGCCAGCACGACGACGCCTGAAGCAAGTCGGATCGGGAGGGAGATGCGCATGGGGGTAACCCTTTCAGTTGGTGTGGATCAGTTTTATCACTAAATCTGTGGGTTGACAACATTTAGTAGTAAAGTTCTGCTGTGCCCCAACAACCCAGCGCTGACGAGATCGGGCTTCGCGACGCGGCGGAACGGCTCGGCGTCCACTACATGACTGCCTACCGATACGTTCGGCTGGGCACCCTGCCAGCGAGCAAGGTGGCCGGGGAGTGGCGAGTGAAGGCGGCTGATCTCGAGCAGTTCACCCAACGAGAGGACAGCGCTCCTGGTGCCGGTGGACTTCGCTGGCCCAAGTATCGGAGCCAGCTGCGTGATCGACTTCTGCGCGGCGACGAGCCGGGTGCCTGGGCCGTCATCGAGCAGGCACTCGCTTCCGGGGGCGAACCGCGTGACGTCCTGCTCGAGCTGTTGGCACCCGTGCTGGCACAAGTAGGGGACGAGTGGAGGGCCGGGATCTTGGACGTTGCTGACGAGCACCGGGCCTCGGCTGTGGCTACCCGGCTCATAGGGCGGTTGGGTCCGTCCTTCGCGCGACGAGGTCGAAAGCGTGGCGTCATCGTCATCGGTGCCCCCGCAGGCGATCATCACTCGATCCCCAGCGCGATGCTGGGCGACGTCTTGCGTGGCGAAGGATTCGAGGTGATCGACCTGGGTGCGAACACACCTCAGGAGTCGTTCGTGAGGACTGCCATGGAGCGAGACGACCTAGTCGCCGTCGCAATCAGCGTCGGCTGGGACGGTGCGCTCGGGAACACCCGAACCCTCACGACGGAGTTGCATGAGCAGATTCCCGGCCTCACGGTGTTCCTGGGAGGCCCCGCAGTCTCGAATCGGCGAGAGGCGCGACGTCTCGGGGCTGATGAGTACGGAGCGAATGCACTCGAGGTGGCAAACCGATGTACGGAGCTCGTCCAAGCCTCGAGGCGCCCTGCTTCTCGGCCACCCCTCTGATACCGATCGCCGACGTTCGACGGGTCGACGTCGCGTTCCGTTGAAGGTCAGAAGGCGAGGGTCAGGCGGGCACCGGTTGCGATGTCGGCAACCTGCGGGAGGATGGCGCTCTCAAGAGTGGGCTCGTAGGCCACGGGCGTGTCGAGGGCGGCGACGCGACGCACCGGGGCGTCGAGGTGAGCAAACAGCTCCTGTCCGATCCACGCCGCGATCTCCGCCCCGAACCCCGAGGTGAGGACGTCCTCGTGAACGACAAGAGCGCGGCTGGTGCGGCGGATGCTGTCGGCGACCAGATCCATGTCCCATGGCGCAAGACTGCGTAGGTCGATCACCTCGATCGATGCGCCGATCTCGTTCTCGAGCTGGTCGGCCGCCTCCAGGCTCTTCTGCACGGTGGCGCCCCAGGTGATGATCGTGAGCTGTTCGCCCACTCGGCGCACTTCGCCGCTGCCGAACGGGATCACGAAGCCCGGCGGCGGAAAGGGGTCGCGCGTGTAGGGCTGGCGCAGGAGGTGCTTGTGCTCGAGGAACAGCACAGGGTCCTCGCACTGGAACGCGTAGCGGAGCAGCCCGGCGGCGTCGCGGGCGCGAGACGGAAACGCGATCAGCAGGCCGGGGACGTGAGTGAAGATCGACTCGCCGCATTGGCTGTGCCAGAGGGCACCGCCCGTGAGGTAGCCACCGATGGGCACGCGCATGACCATCGGCACCGTGAAGGTGCCGTTCGAGCGCCAGCGGATGGTGGCCGCCTCGCTCTTGATCTGCTGCATGGCAGGCCAGATGTAATCGAAGAACTGGATCTCCGGAGCCGGCCGTAGCCCGCGCAGAGCCTGACCGATGCCACGACCGATGATGTTGGCCTCAGCCAGCGGTGTGTTGTAGCAGCGGGCTTGCCCGAAGGCTCGCTGCAGGCCCTGGGTGGTGCCGAACACGCCACCTTTGCCCTCGACGTCAGCGAGCACCGTCTCCCGAGCGTCGGCGACGTCCTCGCCGAACACCCGGATGCGCTGGTCGGCCGCCATCAGCTCATGGAGGGTGAGCCGGATGGCCTCGCCGAAGGCCACCGGGTCGCCCGCTCCTGCATCAGGGTCGACGGGCGGTGGCGGCACGGGGACTGCGACCACGTGATCGGTGACCGACTCGGGATCGGGGCGACGGGCAGCGAGCGCGTCCCGGGCGGCGTCAGCGACGGTGTCGCGAGCGTCCTTGCGGATCGCCTCGGCCTGGTCGCGCGTGATCACGCCCGCGGCGATGAGCTCGGCCTGCAGGAGCAGGATCGGGTCGTGGGCGGCCTCGTCCATGAGCTCGTTGGCTGACCGGTACTTGCCCTGGGTGTCGGCGGCAGAGTGCGAGTAGGGCCGCGTGACGGTGGCGTGGATCAAGGCGGGGCCTGTGCCAGCCCGCACGTGAGCGACGGCTCGCTCGGCGCCCGAGCGCGCCTCGAAGTAGTCGCGGGCGTCGTACTTGTAGATCGACAACCCTCGGAATCCACGCACCAGCTCGGAGATCGGGGCGGGGGACTGGTCTGACACGGGTACCGAGATGGCGTAGCCGTTGTCGGCCACCACGAAGAGAACCGGAAGGTGAAGGGTGCAGGCCGTGTTGAGGCTCTCCCAGAACTCACCCTCAGACGTGGCGCCTTCGCCAAGCGACACGTAGGTGAGCTCGTCGCCGTGGGCTTGGCACCCGGGAAGATCAGGGCGACGGGAGATGTAGCGCGCTGCCTCAGCGCAGCCGACTGCGGGAAGGCATTGCGACCCGGTGGGGGAGGATTGGGTGACGATGTGCTTGTCCACCGAACCCCAATGGGCCGGCATCTGGCGACCCGCGGACGACGGGTCCTCGGCCGAGCCGACGGCCTGGAGGAGCACCTCGGTCGGGGTGACCCCAAGGGCGAGCACCAGCGCAAGGTCGCGGTAGTACGGGAAGAACCAGTCATACCCGGGTCGGAGGTAGCGGGCAAGGGAGAGCAGCAGCGCCTCGTGGCCCGCACCGGAGATCTGAAAGAACACTCGCGACTGCTTCTGCAGGGTCATCTCCCGGTCGTCGAGCGCACGGGAGGTACAGGCCAAGCGGAAGTCTTCGACGAGCTCCTGGAGGGGGATCCCTCGGTAGTGCGTCGCCGGCTCGGTGGCTGCAGTCACTCGCGCAATCCTCGCACGCATCGCGCCGGGTCAGCAGGCCTATGAAGGTCCGCTTCCCTCTGAGCGGTCGATGATCCCTTCTCGAAAGGCCGTGGAGACAGCTTCGAGCTTCGAGTGGGCGCCGAGCTTGGTGATGACGGACTGCACGTTGTTCCGGATGGTGTTGACGGTGAGGTGCAGATGGGTGGCCATCGACTTCGTGGTCCAGCCGCGTGCCAACAGCGAGAGGACCTCTCGTTCCCGCCTGGTGAGATCGTCCCCCGGTGAGTGGGACCGGCGGGTGAAACGGTCGCGCAGCAGCGCGAGCTGCGAAGGCGACACGAGGGCCTCACCGTTGGCCGCCGCGTGCACCGCCCTGATCACCTCGTCGGCGGGGCGATCTTTGGTGAGCAGGCCGGCGCACCCGGCATCGATCGCCTCGAACAGGATTCGGTTGTCGCCGAAGCTCGTGAGCATGACCACCGCGGTGCGAGGCACTTGGGTGCGGATGTCGGTGGCCACCTGGGCACCACTGCGGTCGGGCATCTGATAGTCGACGAGGGCAACGTTTGGCTCGAGCCGAGCGCAGAGCTGCACGGCGTGGTCGCCGTCCGACACCGCCAGCACATCGATGCTCGACTCCTCGGACAGCAGTCGCGCGAGGCAGTCGGCGAACATGCGGTGGTCATCGATGATCACCAGCCGCACGGGTGGGTCGGTGGGGGTGTCCACGGCATCGATGGCGCGCAGATCATCGCCGTGGGGAAGGTCGGGACGTTCGGGGATCGGTTCCTTCACAGACGGCACCTCGCGTGGGCATCGGCGAGTAGGACGCGGTCATGGGCCGGTCTTGACCTGGTGTTGTCCTTGCCCGTGGTTTTGTTACCTCCCCGCAGGATCGGGGCCTCCACAGGCTGCGGTAGCCACGAGGTGGAGGGCCTGACGGCGGGCCACGACCTCCAGGTAGTGAGCCGCCAGCACGAGCGCCCAGCTCGCGGCGCTGGTCCGGCGGAGCCCCACCGATCCTTCGCTCACCCAGATGCCCCCAGGGGTGGTTGGGTCGAACCCGCGCAAGGCCTGCACGATGGAGGAGGCGCGCATCGCCTCGGCGGGCTGGCCGGCCCGCACTGCCACCGCAGTCACGACGTCGCCGTCGGCCCAAAGGATGCCGTCATCGCCCAGCCAGCACACCGAGCTGAGGTCCACCCCGGGACGGAACCCGGCGCCTCTGATGAGATCGAGAACCGGCCGACTCGGTGGGCAGCCCCCGAGCGTGTGCGGGACGATCCATGGGTCGCCACCGTCGGGCAGGCGGGCGCGCAGCCCGCTGAGCGTCCGCTCGATCGAAGCGCAAGGCCCATCGACTGGAAGACGGAGCGTGAGGTGAGCGACTCGGGTGTCACGCTCCAACCCCGTGGGTTCGTCGAGGAGTCGATCCTCGTATGCGACGGAGGGAGCTGAGGCAGCCTGGGGTTGGAGGAGGAGCATCGTCTGGAGCGCGGCGGGTCCGACCCATCGGGCGAGCGCGTGGGGCTGTTGGTGCAGGACGAGCAGGGGGGCCGAGGATCGCCCGGTCGGTAGGTGCCTCACGTCGTGTATTGCAACCGTGTGCCTTGTCGTTACGTGCGGAATCGACGGCGCATCGATTGATCAAGGGGGACCATGAGCGTGAGCCGATCGGGCCATTCCGAGTCGCCGATCGTCACTTCTCCGTGACCCGTGCCGACCCGTATTGCTGACACCGTGACTTGGCGAGCTCCGTCGAGCCGTGCCCGTTGGGAGCGAATCAGATGAGGCGTGTCGTACTTGCGTTGATGGTGCTGGGGTCCGTCGTTGGCATGGGCAACCCGGCGGTGGCACAGCCGGTCGAAGAGCACTGCGTCATGGCGGTCGTCGACCAGGCGACCTCGGGGGAGCTGATCCTGGCGGACGCCAGCTGCTACCCGACCTTCAAGCTCGCCATGAAGTCGGAAGGGGTTGCGGCCTGGGGCGACGGAGCGGCCGCTACGGCCGGTGAGATGGCTGCGGCAGCAACCTTTACGATCGGGACCCACTACGACCTCTTCAACTACGGGGGATCCTCGACGTCAGTGGTCGGGACCACCTGTGGCGGGGGCTGGTTGAACACGTCCTCGACCTGGAACAACCGGATCTCCTCCACTCGCAACGGCTGCCCGAGCATCCGGCACTACAACGGCGCCAACCTCACCGGCGCCTTCCAGACCACCAGCGCCCCAGGGGGCAACCTCTCGGCCCTGAACAACCTGACGAGCTCGATCCAGTACAACCCGTAGGGATTCCCGTGCGACTTGTAACGTCGTACGGGGGCTCAGGCAATGAACCGGGTGATGAGGCGCGAACCAGGTGATGAGCTAGGCCAAGACGAGGACACCCAAGCCCTCGTCGCGGCCCGAACGGACCCGGAGGCCTTCGGCGCGTTCTACGAGCGCAACAGCAGCAAGGTCATCGGGTTCTTCTATCGGCGCACCTTGTGTCCCCACACATCAGCGGAGCTTGCGGCCGAGACCTTTGCCCAGGCCTTGGGCTCGTTGAAGCACTTCGATCCTCGTCGCGGCCCCGGTCGGGCGTGGCTCTTCGGCATCGCCGGCAACCTCTACCGACAGTGGCTGCGCCGAGGCGTGGTGAGCGCCCGCAACCGGCGGCGCATGGGCATCACCACCCCGTTGTTGACCGAGGACGACCTCGACCACATCGAGAGCCTCGTCGACCTCCGCGACCTCCACGGCGCGCTGCGTCGAGCGATCGAGGACCTCACCCCAGCCATTCGGGATGCCGTGGTGATGCGTGTGGCCCTCGACCTTCCCTACGAGCAGGTCGCGCTGTCCCTCGACTGCTCGGTCGGCGCCGCTCGAGTGCGCGTCGCGAGGGGCCTTCAGGCACTCTCCGCAACGCTGGAGCCACTCCTGTGAGCTCTGCGTTCGAGGCCGCGCTGGGCGACCAGCTCCGCTCGGCGGCGCGGAGGCGTCCACGATCGACGTGGGTGCGCGTCGCTGGCGTCGTCGCGGCCGCTGGTGTGTTCGTCACCGCCGGGCTGGCGATCGTGCTGTCACCAGACCCAGCCCTCGCCGCGGTGGAGGTCACGCGCGCGAGCGGGCGCATCGAGGTGATCCTGGTCGATCTCGAATCGAACCCGGAGAAGGTCGAGGCTGAGCTGCGGGCCGAAGGACTCGACATCGACGTCCTCGCTGTTCCCACTGGTCCGTCACAACGGGGACGGTTCACCGACGTCGTCGCCTCCTACCCTGATGTGCTGAACATCCACGACGACTCCCTCCCCGGTCGCTCGTTCGTCGGGTTCTCCGTACCGGAGGGGTGGCAGGGTGCGCTCGACCTAGGGCTGGGCCGGCTGGCCGAGCCGGGTGAGGGCTACCGGGCCTTCACGGACGCGTTCGCGCCGCTCGAGCCCCTCGCGTGCACCGGTCTTTCTGGGCAGCCGCTCGACGTCGTGGCCGAGGCAGCCGGCCGGCTCGAGGTGTTCGTGCAACCGATCGACGACGGCGTGCTCCTCGACCTCCTGTCCCTACGCGTCGCGCTGGCCGATGGCTACGGCCGGTGGTTTGTTGCCGCCGGCACCGCGCAGAGTGCCACGAGGGTGGTCGTCGACATCACCCCCGACGTCCCCGCACCCATGGCGCCAGACCCGTCGTGCTGACCGTCGCGTTCGCTACCGATCCGCACGAGGTCGAGCTCCGGGTGGAGGTCGAGTCGGCCGTCGTCCGCTTGGCCCTGCGCTACGTCACCGAGGACTGCGGCTGGCGTCTGTGTCACACGCACCCCAGCGGGTGTGCGTGCTTGCTCGTCGCCGATCGAACAACGGAGCAGGGTCGCCGCACCGACGTTCTGATCGTCCGCGACGATGTGTCCGCGTGCCAGGACGCGCTCGACGCGATGCTCGCGGGTCGGGCCCGATCGCTCGTGCTCTGGGACGAACCGGAGACGCTGGCTTCGGCCGTGGAGCTACTCCATCGCGGTGCCACCTACGTGCCCGAGCGAGTGCTCCACCTGGCCCAGAACGCTCCGCGCCTGACTGTCCGGCAACGACGAACCCTTCGGTTGCTGGCGGCGGGCCGCACCAACCGAGAGATCGCACTTGGCCTGCACCAGTCGCCGTCCACCACCAAGCGAGACATCGCCGACCTCCTCGAGATCTTCGACGTCGCCAACCGGGCGGCCCTGATGTCGACGGCGAACCGCCTGGGCTTCCTCTGACACGCCTCTAGCTCGCGGCGCCTTGGGGGCTGCGGGCCGGCGCCTCGAGCACCACTTGGTCGCGTCCGAGGCGCTTGGCTTCGTACATGGCCGCGTCGGCTGCCCGGAAGGTTTCGGCAGGGGACCGCGTGGCGACGTGTACCGCGCCTCCTGCGCTGAGCGTCACCTGGCCGTCTTGCCGTCGCCAGCCGGCGATCAGACGCTGCCCCGCATCGGCGAGCTGTTCACCCGCACCTCGGAGGAGCACGATGAACTCCTCTCCTCCGAACCGGGCCACTGTGTCGGCCTCTCGCACCGCAGTGCGTAGGTAGTCGCCGACCTGGCCAAGCACGCGGTCGCCCTCGGCATGGCCAAGGGCGTCGTTCACGGCCTTGAAGTGATCGAGGTCGATCATCAAGAGGGCGTCGCCGGTCTGCATCGAGTCGAGCAGCGAGTTCGCGTGGCGCCTGTTGCCGACGCCGGTCAGATCGTCAGTGAGGTTGGCGCGCTCGAGCAGTGTGCGTGCCTCGATGAGCTGGAGCTGGGCGCGGTGGATGGTCTGCATCCGGGAGGCGAGGACCTCTCCGAGGATGGTTGCGGCGGGGATCGCAATGGCCACCGATGCGATCGCGTCTCGGGGTGTGGTCTGGGATCCGAGAAAGGGAGTGACGTACGCCAGCGCGCCGAGGGGCGCGAACAGCAGAGGTGTCCGCGGCGGATGCCAGAAGCCAATCCACGCAAAGATGATGATGAACCAGATCCCATAGATCGTGGGTGCGCCCGGGGCCGATCGCTCTGAGACCACCACGAGGCTGAAGGCCAGTGGAACCCCGAGCAGCGTGGCGCTCGACCGCCAGCGGTGCCAGGGGGCAACGTAGATGAGCAGCGCGCATCCGAGCGCGCCGATGTTCATGATGATGCGCGTCGGGCGCGACGTCCCGGCGTCGAGCAGCGTCTCGGTCAGCAGCCCGAGGACGCCTGCGATCGCGAAGAGCAGCGCTCCTTGGCCTGCGGACGTCTGGTGGAGTCGTTGACGAGCCATTGATCCCCCATCGACGAGCGATGTGGTTGTAGGTACGACTCATCATCGGCCCCTTCGAGGGTCGGCGGGATGGCCCGTTCGAACCATTTCGGCGCCGAGTGGCAGGATGCCTGCATGACGACCGAGCGACTCGAGGTGCCGAGGACCATCGCGGCAGATCCGGCATCCATCTTCAAGGTCCTGGCTGACCCCAAGGGGCACGTGGCCATCGACAGCTCCGGGATGTTGCTCGACGCCACCGGGGACCCGGTCGCCAAGGTTGGCGACACGTTCGTCGTGCACATGGATCGCGAAGCGCTCAACGACTACCCAATGGGGAAGTACGACGTCACCGTGTCGATCACGAAGTACGAGCAGGACCGGGAGATCGCCTGGACCATCGTCGGCAACATCAAGCCGCAGATCGGCCACGTGTACGGCTACACGCTTGAGCCAACCGACGACGGCACGCTCGTGACCTCGTACTACGACTGGTCCGACATCGATGAGGCGTGGCGCGAAGCTGCCATCTTCCCGATCATCCCCGAGTCCGCTCTGCGGGCCACCCTCGGCATCCTCGCCCGCACGGTGGCAGGCGCGAAGTAGGTCCGGCTCTACGCCACGACCACGTGGCCGTAGGTGCTGCACAGGCCAGCCGCGTTGATCGCGGCGAATGCCGCCACCAAGAGGTACACCACGCGACGTTGGCGGCGCGAGTGCCGTCGTGGTCCGCTTGCTGGCGCCGGCATGTACCAGCCTGGGAGCAAGGCATCCTCGTCGCCCGGCTGCTCGAGGTCCCAGAGGCTCACCGCGTCGTGCGGCAGCACCGTGACAGGGTCGGCCGCGAGTGCCTCGCGTTCCAGCTCGTCGTCGGAGATGGGATCGTCGCGCACGAAACGAGCGTATGCCTGGTCAGGGCTGCGGCGTCGTCATCTTGACCATGTCTGCGTCGATGATGGCGAGGACACGGTCGATCATGGCTTGGTGCAGGGAGAGCTTGGTGTGGCTGTACGCCCGAGCAGAGAACGCGCCGAGTCGGCGAGCCTCCTCGATTGCGATCTGCTCGACGTCGGCAGCCGGAACCACGCGATCGAGGTACCCCGCCTCGACGGCCCCGGCAGCGTCGTAGATCTCCGCCTGAAGGGCCGAGCGCAGGAGGTGAGCAGAGGAAAGCCGGGCCTGGGCGAGCTCGATGGCGTAGTCAGGGAGCCCCATTCCGATGGCGGTTTCGTTGAGCCCGATCTTGGCGGGACCGTCACCGCCGATGCGCGTGTCGCAGGACAGCGTGAGCAGGGCTCCGGCCGCCAGCGCGTGGCCCGTGACCCCCACGACCACCGCCTGGGGGTGCCCGTAGATGCGCATGAGGAGCTTGCCTCCGGCGCCCACGAGACCCTGGGCGCGTTCCGCGCTGGCAGTCATCTCTGTGAGGTCAAAGCCGGCGGAGAGCTTGCCCTCGCGTCCGATGATCGCCACGGCGGTTGCTTCGGCAAGCGCGGTGTCGAGGCCTGCATGGAGCAGCTCGAGGACTCGGTGACTGACGACGTTGACCTTGCCGTCGTCGAGCCGCAGGACGGCGACGCCGTCCTCGATCGCGCAGGTGACGGGGTCGGGGCTGGAGGTGTCGGACATGAACGCGCACCCTACCGAGGATGTGGTCGGCCCATGTCCGCTGCGCTGCGGTTCGGATTCGCAGCGGTTGCCGCTCGGTCAGCGCTGGTCGTCAATCCCCGGCGGTGGGTTCGGTGACGAAGTCGATGAGCTGCTCGACGGCTCCCACCAGCGTGGGATCGAGGTCGGCGTAGGTGCGCACGCTTCCGAGCAGCTCCCGCCAGAACTGGCCAGGATGTGCTGCGATTCCAAGGGCATCGAGCGCGCCGGTCTTCCAAGGGATGCCCTTGGGCACCTCGGGCCAAGCGGCGATCCCTATGACCCCGGGGCGGACGGCCGCCCACACATCGACGAAGGGGGTCCCGGTGACCAGCACGTGTGGGTGGCGCACCTCGGTGGCCGATCGGCTCTCCTTGGAGCCCTCGACGAGGTGGTCGAGGAGCACACCCAGCCGGCGGCCCGGCCCGGGGTCGAGGTCGCGCACCACGTCGGCGAGGTAGTCCATGCCGTCGAGACGCTCGACCACCACACCCACCTCACGGAGGTCGTCGCCCCACACCTTCTCCACGAGCTCCGCATCATGGATGCCCTCGACGAGGATCCGGCTGGCCTGTGCAACGCGCGCCGGGCGGGCGCCATGACTGATCGACCCTGACGCGGTCTGACGGAGGGCTGGGTCTCGCGGGGGAGCTGGCGCAACAAGGGTGCACGGTTCGCCCTCGAGGAGGAACCCGCCTGGCTGTATGCGCAGAGGCCGATCCTGGCCGTGCCGGTCGCGGAGGGTGACGATCGGAGGCGTGAAGGACTGGATGGAGCCCACGACGCCACTGGCCCGATGCTCCACCACGATGCCCGGACGGGCCTCGAGCGATCGATAGGTCACCCGTGGGTGCAGAGGCCCATCGAGGTCGATGGGGTCGGAGAGGATTCCGTCGCTCGCCATCCGCGGGTCAGGGGCCGCCTTCGGCGTACAGGGACTCGCAATAGCCAGAGGGTTCGTTGCGATCCCCACACGTGTCGCCATACCTCTCGTACTCGCTGCCGAAGTCGCTCTCCATGTAGAGCGTGTCGCAGGCGGCATAGTCGCCAGCGCCGCACTGG
>JANOQG010000254.1:0-3484 GCA_031422255.1 Actinomycetes bacterium
ACATGATGGAGCTGGCGATGAGCGGGATCGACTCCACCGTGCCGGTGATGTCGCGCAGGGCGTACAGCTTGCGATCAGCTGGCGCGAGGTCGGGGCCGGCGGCGTTGATCACAGCGCCCGAGCTGGAGACGATTCGCATCACTTCTTCGGGCGTGAGCGTGGACCGCCACCCGGGGATCGTCTCCATCTTGTCGAGCGTGCCGCCGGTGTGGCCGAGGCCGCGCCCGGCGGTCTGCGGCACCGCCGCGCCACAGGCGGCAGCGAGGGGGCAGAGGATCAGCGACACCTTGTCGCCCACCCCACCGGTGGAGTGCTTGTCGACCGTGGGGCGCCCCACGCCAGCGAGGTCGGCGCGTGTGCCGGTGGCGATCATCTGCTCTGTCCAGCGCGCGAGCTCGGCGGCGTCGAGGCCACGGAACAGGATCGCCATCAGCAGCGCGGATGCCTGCTCGTCGACGACGTCGCCCGCGGTGTACGAGCGGATGAACCAGTCGATCTGTTCGTCGGTGAGCCGCCCGCCGTCTCGTTTGGCGAGGATGAGGTCGATGGCGTTCACGGCGAGCGAAGGTGCTCAGGGCCGAAGGCATCGGGAAGGAGCTCACCCAGGCGTCGCTCGTTGAACAGCAGCTCGGGCCCGCCAGCCTCATGCAGGAGCTGACGGCAACGCCCGCACGGAACCAGCGGCTCGCCGTTGCCGTCGACGCAGGCCACCGCAACGAGGCGGCCACCGCCGGTGCTGTGCAGCGTGGACACCAGCCCGCACTCGGCGCACAGGGTGAGGCCATAGGAAGCGTTCTCGACGTTGCAGGCGGTCAGGACGCGACCATCGTCCACGAGGCCGGCCACGCCCACGGGAAAGCCGGAGTAGGGCGCATAGGCATGGCCACACGCTTGCGTTGCAGCGGCGCGCAGTGCGGACCAATCGATCGTGGTCACCGCGAGCGCTCGAAGGGCACGCCGTCGGCAGCCGGGGCCGTAGCCCGCCCAACCGCGCCCGCCACCACGATGATCGTCACGACGTAGGGCAGCGACTGCCAGAACTCGCTCGGGATCGCGAAGTCGCCGAGGCTCACCTTGAGGATCTGCAGGCGGCTCTGGAGCGCGCGCGTGAACCCGAACAGCATGGCGCCCGCGAATGCGGTGCTCGGGCGCCACTTGCCGAAGATGAGCGCGGCGAGCGCGATGAAGCCGGTGCCGTTGGTCATGTTGGCTTCGAATCCCGCTTGCGACTCCAAGGAGAACCAGGCGCCGCCGAGGCCCGCGACGAGACCGCCGATGATGACCGCCCGATACCGGATGCGAATCACGTCGATGCCGAGCGTCTCGGCGGCATGCGGGTTCTCGCCGACCGACCGGACCCGCAGCCCGAACCGTGTGCGGAACAGCACAACGGAGGTGACCGCGACGATCACGAACATCATGAGGAAGATCGGCTGGGCGGTGAAGAGCTGGTCGCCCAGGATCGGAAGCTGGGAGAGCCCGGGCAGCGCGACGTCGGGGGTCGGGATGCCGATCGCCACCCCGGTCGGGACGATCACCTCGGACCGGATGAAGCCGGTGAGCCCAAGGGCGAGGAGATTGATCACCACGCCAGAGATGATCTGGTCGACCCGGAACGTCACGCAGAGCAAGGCGTGCAGCGCTGCGACCAAGCCGCCGGTGAGCACTGCCACGCCAACGGAGAGCCAGAGGATCGGCGTGCTGGACGCGTTGCCCAGGAGTGCGTAGGTCATGAACCCGGTACCCGCGGCGGTGAGCATCATGCCCTCGATGCCGATGTTCACCACGCCGGAGCGCTCGCACCACAATCCCGCCATGGCGCCGAGGGCAATGGGGGTTCCGAGTCGGAGCGACTCGACCAGGAGCTGCACGATGTTCGTGCTCGGGGCGTCGGAGAGGGCGAGAGCCAGCACGATCACGAGTGGGATGAAGCAGAGGGCAGCGACGAGCAGCGCGCCGCGAGCGAGCCGCTCCCAGCGCCGTTCGAAGAGCGTCGCGACGAAGGCGAGCACGAAGATCGTGCCGATCGCGGTAACGGCGACCGGCGGGTTGAACACGAGCTCGAGCTGGTTCGTGCTGCCGAGCTTGGGCGGTTCGAACTTGAGTGCCTTGTCGGCCGTGTCCAGGCTCGCGGCCACGAAGCCCACGAGGTAACCACCGAGCAGTCCGAAGAGCACGCCGATCGTCTGGCGGCGACTGAGCTTCATCAGGACCCCCACCCGCTGCTGAGCTGGGTCGTGTCCATGGCGTCACTGGCTCTGTCGGCGCGGAGGCGGAAGATCGTGCGCACGATGACGTCGGCCGCCACGAACAGGAGCACGAACGCCTGGACGATGCGGACGGCATCGATGGACAGGCCGGTCTCCTGCTGCATGAGTCCTGCGCCGGAGAGCATCGACCCCCACAGGATCGACGTCAGGATGATGCCGAACGGGTTGGCGCGGGCGAGCAGTGCGATGGCGATGGCGTCGAAGCCGATCCCCACGAACACCCCAGGGCTGAGGAAGCCCACGGTGCCGGAGACTTCACTGGCGCCGGCCAGCCCCGCGAAGGCTCCCGAGAGCGCCATGACCGCGATGATCGTGCGGTTGACTCCCATCCCGGCGTACCGCGCCGCGTGAGCGTTGGCGCCGACGGTTCTCACCTCGAAGCCAAAGGTCGTGCGCTTCAGGATGAACCACACCACCACGCAGAGAGCGAGCATCACGAGAAGGCCAACGTGCAGCGGTGGTTGGCTGCCGAACAGCTCAGGGAGGCGAGCGTTGTCGGCGATGGGGACCGTGTGGGGCACCGACGCCGTGGTGTCTCTGAGCACTACGGGGTCGTTGGAGCCCACGAGCCAGCGCACGTAGAGCACGGCGATGCTGTTCAGCATGATGGTGACGATCACCTCGTGCGCGCCCGAGGTGGCCTTCAGCACGCCGGGGATCGCGCCCCACAGTCCACCGCCGATGGCCCCGACGAGGATCACGATCGGTATCAGCAGGGCACCCGGGACGTCCTGGAGATAGCTGAACGTGCCGACCCAGGCAGCCAACGTGGCGCCGATGAGGATCTGTCCCTCGGCGCCGATGTTGAAGAGCCCGGCACGGAAGGCGAAGGCCACTGCCAGCGCCGTCCCGATGAAGGGAGTGGAGCGGGCGAGTGAGGCGGCAATGCGGTCGGGGCTGCCGAACATGCCCCGGAGCAGCGCGGCGTAGGCCTCGATCGGGTTGCTGCCCACGAGCAGGATCACGACGGCACCGACCGCGAGGGCCATCGCGATTGCGGCGAGCGGCACGAGGGCTGGCTGGCTGCGCCAGGAGGCGCCGGCGGCGTGCCCGACGGTCCTCGCGTCGGGGACGTTCACCCGCTCGCCTCCGCTGGCTCCGGCTGGTGACCGCTAGCCATCAGCAGACCCAGCTGCTCGCGGGTGACGTCGGCCCGATTGAACACCCCGACAAGCGCGCCGCGGTACAGCACGCCGATTCGGTCCGAGAGATTC
>JANOQG010000255.1:0-2290 GCA_031422255.1 Actinomycetes bacterium
CGTCCTCCGCCTCGAGCTGGCGGCTCGCTGCGATCCACACACCGCGCTCGGTGGCGTACCACTGCTCGGCATCGGCCAGCCACGGCCGGTTGACCAACACGGAGCGAGCGGCCCTGGTGCGACGGCGAAACAACGGCACCAACCGTGACGCGGCCCAGAGCACCGCCCGTGGCGGCATTGAGTTCGCGGGCTTGCCGAGCAGCGGCTCCACCGTGATGTACACGTGGCCATGTACGAGCCCCACCAGGAGGCTCTTCACGGGCATCCCGTACTCCGCCATCGGGATCGCCTCCCCCTCCCGCATGCCATCGGTGAGCAAGCGGGCGTACTCGGGCGTGAGCGCGCGGGGGAAGTGATCCCGCAGCGAGGTCCACTCCCCCTTGCCGGGCGGAGTGAAGGCGGTGTCGGTCATGCGATCTCCTCCTGAGTAGCGCGCTCCAGCACGCCGAGAGCCCACAGGACGTGGGCGGCAGCTTCGTCGACGGGGATACCCGCCTTGTCGTGCAGCTCGAGCACTGCGGTGGACGACGTGAGGACATCGGCCACCGCGGCGAGCCGCTTCCCCGGCAAGGAGGTGGGATCGATGCCGCTGCCCTCGAGGGCTCTGGTCATCGCCACGCGCTTTCCCTCCCACCTCACCTTGCGGAGCTGGCGACCCAGCGGCGAGGCCAGCTGGTTGCGAGCCAGCGGGAGATGGCGGGCGATGGCGGCGAACTGGGCCGGCAGAATGCTCGCTGCGTCCGCGAACGACGTTGGCATCTGGTCGAGGCTCGTGATCCCCGAGTCATCGCCCATCACCAAGGCCGACGCATCGAGGAGCGCCTCCTTGGTAGGGAAGTACCGGTAGACGGTGGCCACTCCGACCCCTGCCCGAGCGGCCACGGCCGGCACGGAGATGGATGCTGGATGGGCGTCGGCCACGAGCTCCGCCACCGCCCGCACGATCCGCTCACGCGTGGCCCGCTTGTGCTGCTCCCGAAGCGATGACGGTTCCGACACACTCATGAGAGGATTCATCTCATGATGAGAGGAATCATGTCAAGCGATCAGCTCACGGATCACAGGGGAGGAAGCGTCAGCAGCTGCCCGGCGAAGAGGAGATCCGCGTTGCCGGGATCCACGAGCCTCAGACGGTTCGCGTCGATCAGCCGCTCCCAGTACGCCAGCACCTCAGAATCGGTTGGTGACCGCCGGAGCGCCTCCCCCATCCGGTCAGCCGCGATCGACCAGAAGCTCTCGGAACGCGAGACGACGTAGTGATCCAGGCTGGGTTCGCCAACTACTGGGGTCGCCGGACTCGCAGGCGCAACGGGGTCGGTGGTGGCTGTGACTGAGGTGGTTGACGTCGCCTCGTCAGGCATCGGGCGCATCGATGCGGTACCGGGCGCATCACCCCCACCGTCGACGAGCGGCGGGGCGACGAGCAGGCCGGCGGAGAGCGACACGCCCGCGAACCTACGAAGCGCGGCGGGGACCACCCGATCCGCGATGGGCCGCAGCGAGCGTCCAACTGAACGCTCGGACACCAGTTGGAGAACACACACCACGAGGAGGCACAGCGCGACGGCCAGAGCGCCGACGCGCACTGCGGCCAAGGTGGCTGCACCGGGGCCGACCGAGCGATACCAGAAGTCCAGATCCGACCACGACGCGGACGCTGGGTTGCTCTGCGTGGGCGTCAGCCGCCACAGACCCAGCAAGGATCCGACTGCGACCCCGAGCACGATCTTCAGCCGAGCCTCGGGACGACTCATGCCGGTGCTCGGACGATCTCGACGACCGAGGTGGGAGTGCGAACTGACAGTCCACTACAGACGTCTGCGGCTGGGGAGATCACGAGCTCGATGCCCCCCTCGACTGTCGCGATCGGCCTGACCACCACCTCCGCGTTGCGGTTCCAACCCGCGAACAGGAACACCTCGCCCGTGCTCGGGCGCAGCACCGCTGGGGTGGGTTCGCCATCGCAGTCCCAGTCACGAACACTGACGTGGTCCCCCTTGTTGCCAACCTGAAAGCGCTTGTCGCCCACCGACACCACCTGACCATCGATGGTCACAGCGTCGCGACAATCGTCACCGGCGAGGTCCACTCCGTCGACAGGGCCACACGACGCTGCCACGATCGAGGCAGTTGTCGTGGTGGGCGGGTCAAGCGGTTCCCGGTCGCTCTCAGGGTCGGGAGCCGCAGCAGGCAGCGCCACCTCCCTTGCGGCCATGGCGTCGGCAGTCGGACCCCCGGAATCCGCACCGGATCGGTGTAGGCCAACCACCAACGCGGCCACACCAACCCC
>JANOQG010000256.1:0-11170 GCA_031422255.1 Actinomycetes bacterium
GCACGACCCGATCGGCCAGCCGTGCCGCAACTGCGCCCATCTCCGGTCGTTTCGAGGCATCGCGGTCGCCACCGGCCCCGAACACCACCAAGACGCGCCCACCGATGGCGACGTCACGAGCTGCCTCCAGCGCTCCCGCCAGCGCGCCTGGCTTGTGCGAGTAGTCGACCAGCACAGCGAAGGGCTGACCCTCATCGATCGCCTCGAAGCGCCCGGGTACCGGGTTGGCCTGCCCGAGGCCTGCGGCGATCGTGGCGATAGGGACGCCGAGCTGTGCCGCTGCTGCGCCCGCGGCGAGCGCGTTGCTCACGTTGAAGCGTCCACCCATCGGCAGCTCCACCTGAGTCCCTCTCCAGCGGAAGGAGCAATGGTTCGCACCGACTACCAGTGCGTCCACATCCAGCAACGAGTAGCCCTCGGTGGGCACCAACCGCCGCCGCTCGAGCTCACGACCGCGCTCGTCGTCGAGGTTGACGACCGCCACATCGCTGTAGCCCGGAGTGAACAGCGACGCCTTGGTCTCGAAGTAGTCATCGAGGTCAGCGTGAAAGTCGAGATGATCGTGTGAGAGGTTCGTGAAGACCGCGACCGCGAAGCGAGTGGCCTTGACGCGTCCCATCGCCAGTGCGTGCGACGACACTTCCATCGCGATGGCTCGCCGACCGCGCTTCCGCTCGTCGGCCAACAGGGCCTGGAGCTCTGGCGCCTCCGGGGTGGTGCGCGGGCCGGTGAGCGTGCCCAGCACGGCCGTCTCCCATCCGTGGGCATCGAGCACCGAGGCGAGCAGATGCGTGGTGGTGGTCTTGCCGCTTGTCCCGGTGACGCCGACCACCGTGAGGTCGTTCGACGGATGTCCCCAGAGGGCGGCGGCGAGCGGGCCCATCGCTTGGCGCACCGACTCGACCTGCACCTGGGGCGCTCCCACCGAGAGCGTCCGCTCCACGAGCACGGCAGCCGCTCCCGCGGCAATGGCTTCGGCCGCGAGGTCATGCCCATCGACCCGAGCGCCAGGGACGCAGCAGAACAGGGATCCCACCACCACCGCTCGGGTGTCGTGCACGACGCTGGTGATCTCGACGTCGTCAGACCCCGGAGGCACGAGAGCGGCCCGGACGCCAGGGGCGTCGGCCAGCAAGTCGTGGAGCCTCACTCGTCAATCGCCCGAGCGGTCGGAAGGTGAGGGCGGCAACGTGGTGGACGTCGCAGGCGTAGCCCGCACCCGCTCTGGGACGACCGCGTCGACGAGCCCCATCGCGACTGCGTCAGCGGCGGCGGTGTCAGGGGCGGGACCCTTCCGCTGGAGCAGCGGCGGTGGGATCCGGAACAGCCGAAGTCCGTACTGAGCAAGATCGGCGAAGACTGGGGCGGCCACGGTGCCACCAAAGATGTCGCCGGAGGGCTCGTCGATGATCACGATGATCGACAGCTCCGGATCCTCGGCCGGCACGAAGCCGACGAAGTTGGCGATGTAGTGGTAGTTGCCAGCGGCGTCCTGATACCCGCCGGTGGCCAGCGGCTTGCGCGCGGTTCCGGTCTTGCCGGCCACCTGGTAGCCCGTGATGCCACCGCGCGTTCCCGTTCCCTCGGCCACCACGTTGACCAGCATCTCGCTCATCCGGGCTGCCGTGGTCGCGGATACAACTCGTCGAGACGAGCCCGCCGTCACCGCATGATGCTTGCCGGTGGAGTCCACGGTCTCGAGTACGAGCTTCGGCGGGATGTACACGCCTCCATTGGCGAGGACGTTGTAGGTCTCGAGCATCTGCATCGCAGTTACCGCGATGCCTTGGCCGATCGGAATCGACCCGAGCGAGGTGCCGCGGTACTCGTCAGGGTCGAGCAGGATTCCGGATGCCTCATGCGGAAAGTCGAGGGCCGTCTTCGTCCCGAGACCGAAGCGTCGAAGGTAGGAGTCGAGGCGGTCCTTACCGAGCATCTGCGCCAGCTTGATGGTGCCGATGTTGGAGGAGTCCGTGAGGATGCGGGTCACGGAGTAGTCCTCCGTGGGATGGGGATCGTGGTCGCTGAACTCGTGCGTGCCAACCATCAGTCTGTCGGGCACCGTGAGCATCGTGTCGGGGGCAACCAAGCCCTCCTCGAGGGCCGCCGCCACCGTGATCACCTTGTTCACGGAGCCGGGTTCATAGACGGTGGTAGCGGCGAGGTTGTTGCCCGTCGCGATCAGGGCACCCGTTTCGTCATCGCGCTCGAGGTTGGCGAGCGCAAGGATCTCCCCCGTACCGGGACGCGACACGATCGCGATCCCACCGAGGGCGCCTTTGGCCTCGATCTGCGCTCGCAGTGCCCGCTCGGTCTCGTACTGCATCGAACGATCGATCGTGAGCACGAGGTCGTCGCCTCGGGACGCAGCGACGAGCTCGTGCTCACCGCCGGGAATGGTGCGCCCCTGTGTGTCCTTCTCGATCACGAGCTTGCCCGGTTCGCCCGCGAGCAAGTCCTCGTGCTGCAGCTCGAGTCCGGACTGACCAAGGTTGTCGATGTCAACGGCACCCAAGATCGAGTGCGCCAGATCGCCGGCCGGAGTGAACCGCTTCGACTCCTCCAGGAATGCGATCCCTGGGAGCTTCAGCTTCTCGACCGCGTCAGCGATGGCATCGTCGACCTGGCGCGCCACGTACGCAAACTCGCTACCGGGGTTCACTCCCTGCAGACGGGCGACGAGCCGAGCGGTCGCTGGGGCGTCGAGGCCGAGAGGGCCGGAGAGCGCGGCCGCGACCGTGAGCGGATCGCTGATCTGCTTCGGGTTCGCCCAGATCGTGCGCTGCGGAAGGCTCACGGAGAGATCGTTGCCGTTGCGATCGAAGATCGACCCTCGCTCACCGGGGAGTGCAACGGTCTGCCGTCGCTGCGAGGCGCCGTACGCGGCGTACTCCTCGCCGCCGAGCGCTTGGACCTGCACCAGCCGCACCGAGATGGAGGCAAAGGCCACGAGGAGCACGATCAAGGTGCTGACGAGCCGCAGATGAGGTCGACCGGCGCGCCAGGGCGAGCCGGTTCGGACATGTCGCACCTCTCGCATCGCGCGCGCGGAGCCGCCCCGTCGCGGGGCGACAGGGCGGACGGTCGCCGGGCGGCGAGGAGCGGGCCGGGCCCGCTGCGGGCCGACAGGTGTCACGGGGCAGGAGCCGCGAGGAGGGGCTTCACGGTGGACCAGTCATCGTCGCCGTCGTCTCCCGTGCCAGTGGGGGCGGCGGTTGTCGTGTCCGCGGGGTCGTCCCCCGAAGCGGACGCGTCGGGGATGGACGGCTGGAGGTACACCAGGTCATCTGGGGCCACCATCCCCTGCGCCTGTGCCGCCGACACGATCAGTTCGGGTGACTCGAGGGTCGCGACGTCGATGCGGAGCTCCTGGTAGCGACCCTGCTCCTTCGCGAGCTCGCTATCGAGCTGGTCGAGTCGAACCTGGCCCTGGACCAGCATCGTGTGCGCGACTGCAACCGCGAAGAGCAGCAGGAAGAGCAGCGCGGTGAGGATGACGGCCGTACCAGGCCGCAGCCGCGCGCTGCGACGCTCAGCGGGCCGGACCACCCGCAGATGGTCAGGGCGCGGCGTCGGCTTGAGGCGCGGTGACGGCACCCGCTCGGGAGCGTGGGTGAGGGCATGTGCGGGAGCGGAGACGGGGCTCATGAGGTGGGGTCCGTGCTGTCGTCAGAGGCGTCGTTTGAGGGCGTTGCGAGCTTCTCTGCGGCCCGGAGGCGGGCACTGGCCGCGCGACGATTGCGTCCCGATTCCTCGTCAGTCGGGGTCCAGGCCCCGGCTTTCAGCAGGCGGATCGTCGGGTGGATGTCGCTGGGAGGGGGCAGGTGCGGCGGGCCCGTCCAGCCGCCGGTGGCGGCATGACGGAAGCGAGCCTTCACGATGCGGTCCTCGCCGGAGTGGTACGCCAGCACCGCACAGCGGCCGCCGGGCTGGAGAGCGGCCAGGCCGGCATCGACGGCTCGAGGGAGCACGTCGAGCTCTGCGTTGACCGCAATCCGGATGGCCTGGAACGTGCGCTTGGCTGGGTGGCCGCCTGTACGGCGGGCCGGAGCCGGGATGGCGTCTCGCACGATCTCGGCCAACTGCACGGTCGTGGCCACAGGACGGCTCCGAACGATGGCTTTGGCGATGCGGCTGGCGAAGCGTTCGTCACCAAGTGCTCGGAGGAGTCCGGCCAGCTCGCGCTCATCGGTGTGGTTCACGACATCGGCCGCAGACCGCGGCTGGCGCTGGTCCATGCGCATGTCGAGCGGCGCATCGTGGCGGTAGCTGAACCCGCGCGCGGAGCGATCGAGCTGGGGGCTGCTCACCCCGAGGTCAAAGAGCACGCCGCTCACCGGTGTCGTTCCGAGCTGTTCCACGATGTCGTTCAAGGCGTCAAACCGAGTGCGGTGCAGGAGGGCCCGGTCCCCGAAGGGCCGAAGCCGCTCGGCGGCCGCTGCGAGGGCGTCGCCGTCCTGGTCAAGCCCCAACACCCTGAGGTGCGGGTGCTGCTCCAGCAGCGCAGCCGCGTGCCCCGCGCCACCGACTGTGGCGTCCACCACCCAGCCGGCTGGCACCGGGGCGAAGAGATCGACGATTCGCTCCACCATGACCGGCTCGTGCCGGAACCCGCTGGAGCTTGCGTCCCCGGTGTCGCTCACCTGCAGCCCCCCGGAGGAGTCGATGGGCAGCGAACGGAGAGGGGGCCTTCCATCGCGCGGCCCGGGGGGCTGCAGGGGAGCGACACCGCTCCTCGCACGTATTCGGTTGTCGTCTCGCTCCTCTCGGTTGGGTTGTGGGTCCAGATCAAAAGCGCAGGGCGGCGAATGCGTCGCCGACGTCCGCGCTGTCATCCACGGTCTCGGTCTCGGGGTCGACGAGCGTCGCCCACCGTTCCCGGGCCCAGATCTCGGCTCGATCGAGGCGGCCGTTCACGACCACCTCGCTTCCGAGACCGGCGTGGTCTCGCAGTACCTGAGGGATGACGACGCGACCCTGTTGGTCGGGCGTCACCTCCGCTGCGAAGGCCATGAACTTTCGGAGCACAGCGGGCTTCGCGGCGCCCTCGGCGACGGCCGCCGCGAGTCGGTCCGCTATGGCATCGAACCCCTCGGTGGTCCAGAGGCCGAGGCAACCGTCGGCCATCCCCACCATGCCGCTCTCACCGAGCTGAGCGCGGATCTTGGCAGGCAGGACCATGCGGCCCTTGTCGTCCAGTCCGTGCTCATGGGTCCCGACGAATCGGTACCGGTGCTCTGCCATGGGAATCGCTGCCTTGATGCTCCCAGCGGATGCCACAAGAGCCCTCTCCCGTGCCGCTGCGTGCCACCGTATGCCTCAATCCCCCACAGGTCAACCACTTCTCCCCACTCTATGTGGGCCGCTCTCCTCCAGCGCCGCCTGGCAGCGCGGCGATGAAGGCCTCGAGCAGCCGATCCATCGGCACCCCGACGCCGGCGGCCACGCCTCGAAGGTCGCCACCAGCCGGCGGCGACAGACCCAGCATCCCCGTCACTGCGTCCGCATCCCACCGAGTCAACGCCACACACTGAAACCGTGCGGCCGAGCGGGTGCGGCGCTGGGCCATGCCCAGCACCTTCTCCCCGCTCTGGTTGAGCAGCTCACCGGGCCCGACGCCAGCGAAGCACACCATGTCGGACCAGGGCGAGCGGCGCATCGCCCCCTGATGCACCGTCGTCGCTACACCCAGCGACGCCAATGCCGCTGCCCACACCGCACCGAGCCAGCCGAAGGCATGACCAACGTCGTCCTCCCAGAGCGGATCCCCGGCGGGGAGGAGCACATCGATCCAGAGCGCCTCGCCCGGGACGACGAGCACCGCTCCGCCGCCGCTGCGTCGGCGCACGACCTCCACGGCCCCCGGCGGGACGTCGACCCGTTGAGCACTCCCGAGTACGAGGGCGGGAACCGTGGGCTCGAACACCCAGATCGAGCGGGTGGGCGCGGCCGGCAACGGCCGGGCGTGCGATGCCGACGGCGCCTCGTGGAATCGCTCGATGGACCAGCTCAAGCCGACAACGTCGCCGGATGGAGGTAGGGCTGCCACTTCTCAGGCACCGTGCCCACGGCGACGATCACCCAGGTGAGCTCGCGCGGCGCGGTCGGCGTTCCGCGCAAGACCATGGATGTCTCGTGCAGCAGGCGGTCCCGCTTGCGGACGTTGCACGATCGACAGGCCGCCACGACGTTCTCCCAAGTGTGCTGGCCGCCCTT
Organism: Actinomycetes bacterium; assembly: GCA_031422255.1. Taxonomy (GTDB): domain Bacteria; phylum Actinomycetota; class Acidimicrobiia; order Acidimicrobiales; family VFJN01; genus VFJN01. Next base: position 6,217 of record JANOQG010000256.1, read on the forward strand.
GCTGCGTGGGATCACGTGATCGATGCTCTCCGCTCCCGCGCTGCAGTACTGGCAGCGCTGGCCGTCGCGGGCGAAGATCCCGCGCCGGTTGAGCGGGGCACGACGTCGATACGGAACCTTGACGAAGTGCCGCAACCGGATCACCGACGGCACCGCAAGGGTGAGCCGCTCCGAGTGCAGCGACTCCCCCGTGTCGTGGAGCATGTCGGCCTTGTGGTCGAGCACGAGCACTGCCGCCCGGCGACTGGGCACAACGCACAGCGGCTCGTAGGTGGCATTGAGCACAAGGGCCCGCGACATCGCCGGAACGCTACCGGCCCGGACCCCCGCAGATCGGGCGAGTTGGGCACGATGAGGCCCTTCGGGCGAATCTGGGGGACACTGGTGCCTTCGGTGACCGGGGATCACCGCCTTTTCGAGCGAGCAGGAGCCTGCCATGTCCGTGTGCCCGCAGTGCCAGACCGACGCCCACCTTCGCCTCCAGCGACGTGACGGCGAGCCCGGCTACCAGTGCTCCCAGTGCGGCACCTGGCTGCAGTTCGGTGCCCTGCCGCCGAAGGCACCCACCAAGGGTCGGGCATCCGCCCACAAGGCGAGCGCCGGCCGCTGGCCCGACGACTTCCCCATCGATGCCGACGGCAAGGTGGCCGAGGGCATCGTGGTGACGTCCAAGTCCGGTGAGATCGAAGGCCGCACCACTGGCGCCCGTCTGCGTTGCACCTCGATCGGCTGCCCGGGTTGGTTCATCGCCGTCACCTGGGAGAGCGGACAAGCCATCCGACCTTGCTCCGAGGGCTGGCGCTACGACGCGGAGACGAACACGATCCGCATCACTGGCGGCGGCGAGATCTCCGGGCGCTTCATCGCTCCGGCTCCGCTCGGCATCGACCCGATCCCGCGCGATGAGTGGCCCGAGCGAGCGGCTCTGGGCAAGCGCAAGGGCTGGAGGATCAACTCCTCCGCCCCCGCCAACGCCTGACCGCTACCGCGGGAAGGCCCGGCACCAGCGCAAGTAGGTGACGAGGTCACCTGCGTCAGGGTCCTGGTCGCCCGCGCCCCCGTACGCCGTCTCCATGCGAAAGCGCAGGTAGGCCGGGGCCGGCAAGGGCAGGAAGGGCGGGCGGCGCCACCATCCCGAGGGGGCGAGAACGCGAGCCTGGCGCAACCCCGTCCACCAAAGGCTCGGATGGGGCAGCACCGCGACCGCCGCTCGAGCGGCCCAACGCAGCGTCAGGGCCGCGTCCCCTGCTCATCGCGCCAGGAGACGGGGGTGGCCCCACGCGGCTCCTTGGGGAGGCCGAGCACCATCTCGCCGAGGATGTTGCGTTGGATCTGACTTGAGCCGGCGTAGATCGTGCCGGCCCGGGCGTTGTAGAACGAGCCGACCCAGCTGGCGCTGTCGTTGGGCGCACCTGGGGCGTCCGTCTGGAATGACGATGCCGGCCAGCGCCCGGAGGGCGTCATGGCGTCGGCGCCGAGGATGTCGATCGCGAGCTCGCTCACGACCTTGTGATATTCGCTCCAGAAGAGCTTGAAGGTGCTGGCTTCCGGGCCGGGATGGTGGCCGTTCACGAACTGGGTGAGGGTTCGCAGACCGAGGAACCGCATGACCTCCACCTGTGTGTGGCACCACGCGAGGCGCTGACGGATCTTCGGGTCGGCGTTGACCCCCCGCTCCTTGGCAAGGCCCAGGAGACGGTCGAGCTCGGTTCGGAACATCAGTGGGAACGTGGCGGCGGCCTCGCCCCGCTCATAGCCAAGGAGCGTCATGGCAACGGCCCATCCCCCGTTCACCTCGCCGATCACGTTGGCCTTCGGGCACTGGGCATCCGTGAAGAACACCTCGTTGAACTCGGACTCCCCCGAGATCATCTTGATCGGGCGTACCTCGATGCCGGGCTGGTCCATGGGCACCAGGAGGAACGTGATGCCCTTGTGCTTGGGAACGTCGGGATCGGTGCGGGTGAGGACAAAGATCCAATTGGCGAGATGCCCTGCGGACGTCCAGATCTTCTGGCCATTGATGACCCATTCGTCGCCGTCGAGCGTGGCTCGACATCCCACGTTGCCGAGGTCGGAGCCTGCGTTCGGTTCGGAGTAGCCCTGACACCAGATGTCCTCGCCGGAAAGGATCCGCGGGATGAAGTGCTGCTTCTGCGCGTCGGTGCCCCAGTCGAGGATCGTGTTGCCCACCATCTGGATCGAAAACACGTCGTTGGTGCCACCCACGGGCACACCAGCCCGCTGGAACTCCTCGGCCAGAATCACCTGCTCGAGCGCGGTGAGGCCTGGTCCGCCGTACTCAGTGGGCCACGAGGTGGCCAGGTAACCCTGGTCCCGGAGCGTCGAGCGCCACCGCTTCGTGAAGCCTTCCACCTCCTCACGCGGCAGCGCGCCGATCCCCTTCCAGGTCGTGGGGAGGTGTTCGGCCAGGAATGCCTGGACCTTCTCCCGGTACGCGTCGGCTTCGGGCGGGTAGGTGGGATCCATCACCCGCGACACTAGTGAGCAATCAGGTCGCGCCCACCGGGTGCCCGAGTGCCCGCCATGCGACGGCGCCAGCCCCCACCAGTGGTGCCGCGTCACCGAGACCCGCCGGCACGATCTGAGCGCCGCGGGCGAACGCGATCCTTGCCGAGCGATCGAGCTCGGCCTGGGCCGCCTCGAAGAACGCCGCACCGAAGCCGAGGGCGACCGAACCGGCAACTACGGCGAGGCGGAGGTCGAGCAGAGCGGCCGTGGAGGCGACGGCGCGGCCGACGAGCCGTCCGGCTCGCTCCCGCTCGCCAGCATCAGCTTCCCGAGCCGGGCGGCCCGTGCGGGCTGCGATCGCGGTGCCGGACACCTCGGCCTCCAGGCAACCGCGCGCCCCACATGCGCACATGCGCCCTTCCGGCTCGACCATGACGTGACCGATGTGGCCTGCGTTGCCAGCGGCCCCGTCGAGCAGACGGCCATCGAGCACGATGCCACCGCCGACCCCGGTGGACACGACCATGGCGATGAAGTTGTGCGTTCCTCGGGCAGCACCCACCCAGGCCTCGCCGAGCGCCAGCGCCTTGGCGTCGTTGTCGATGTGCACGTCGACGCCAAGCGCGTCGCGCAGTCGTGAGCGCAGCGGAAAGTCCCGCCATCCCGGGATGTTCAGCGGAGAGACCGTCTCGCCGCCGAGTGACATCGGGCCGCCGCTGCCCACGCCTACCGCAACCTCGTCACCGGCCCGCACCGCGGCTGCCGCCCGAAGGAGCGCTGCAAGCACTGACTCTGCATCACCATCGGGAGGGGTGGGCTCCGTGGCTCGGGCCAGCAGCTGACCCGCCGCATCTACCCGTCCAGCCGCAACCTTCGTGCCCCCCACGTCCAGTGCCAGCACCGTTCCTCGCATCGCGGGGAACCTACTGGAGCATCGCGACGTCACAGCAGTGCGAGGCGGCGTAACTTGGCCGAGCCGCGCACCGACCCATCGAGGAGCACCTAGTGGCCATCCGGCAGCAGTCCCCCGATCGTGGATCGACCTTCGCCGAGCACCACGGAGGCGTGGTGGTCAACATGGAACACGTCATCCAGGGCAAGTCCGACGTCATCGAGCTGGTGCTGCTCTGTCTCATCTCCGAGGGTCACCTGCTCATCGAGGACGTGCCGGGCGTGGGCAAGACGAGCTTGGCCAAGGCACTGGCAGCCTCGATCGACGGCACCTTCGGCCGCCTCCAGTTCACTCCCGATCTCCTGCCGACCGACGTCGTCGGCCTCACCGTCTGGAACCGCAACACCAGCGAGTTCGAGTTCCGACCCGGTCCGATCTTCAGCAACATCGTCCTGGCCGATGAGATCAACCGTGCCTCGCCGAAGACCCAGTCGGCCCTCCTCGAGGCGATGGCCGAGGCGCAGGTCACGGTGGACGGCACCACCTACCCGCTCGCCGATCCGTTCATGGTCATCGCCACGCAGAACCCGATCGAGCATGAGGGCACCTATCCCCTCCCCGAGTCGCAGCTGGACCGCTTTCTCATGCGGGTATCCGTGGGCTACCCGTCGCCGGACCATGAGCTCCAGATCCTGGACACCCACGGCGACCACGATGCCCTCCATGACATCGGTTCGGTGATCACCGCAGCGCAGGTGCACGGCCTCGCAGCAACAGCCAAGGGGATCCACGTGGCCCCGGCGCTCAAGGGATACCTCGTCGATCTGGCCAACGCGACCCGCCGCCATCCACACCTCTCGTTGGGCATGTCGCCTCGGGCCACCCTCGCGCTCCAAAAGGTGGCTCGTGCGAGAGCCGCCGCCGCGGGTCGCGGATACATCATCCCCGACGATCTCCAAGCCTTGGCGGAGCCGGTGCTGGCCCACCGACTGCTGGTCACCCCAGAAGCACAGCTCCAGGGCATCTCCACCTCGGATGCGCTCACTGACGTGCTGCAGTCGGTTCCAGTCCCCACCGGGAAGCCCAGGTAGCTGGGTTGCTGACGCGCCAGGGCTGGCTCGTCGCTGGCGGCGCAGCCCTGCTCGTGCTGAGCGGCCGCATCTTCGGATTGGTCGAACTGATTGCCCTCGGGGTGATCGCCGGCGTGCTCGTCCTGGGCTCCGCCCTGCTCGTGGCCTCATCACGGCTCGAGCTCGAGGTGGGTCGCCTCGTGCACCCGGCACGTGTGCACGTCGGCACCTCCAGCCGGGTCGAGCTCACGCTCCGCAACCGACGCGCTGGCGGCACACCCGTGCTGCGCCTCCGCGATCCCGTCTCCGGGACGCGGGGGGCCGACTTGCTGGTGCCGCCGCTGGGCCGAGGCGAACGCACCGTGGCTGCCTACCGGCTCCCAACCGACCGACGAGGACTGATCAAGATCGGTCCGCTCGAGGTCATCGTTGGCGACCCGTTCGGACTCACCCAGCTCGCGACCGTCGGTGCACCGTCGGTGGAGCTCACGGTCTACCCGCGCATCGACCCGATCGAGCC
>JANOQG010000257.1:0-7900 GCA_031422255.1 Actinomycetes bacterium
GCGCGGCTCGAAGCGGCGGTTCGCCTGCCCCTTCCACGCATGGACCTATGACAGCGGCGGCGCCTTGGTCGGGCTCCCGAAGTCCGACCACTTCGGGGACGTCGACAAGGAGTGCCTCGGCCTTCGTCCACTCGCGGCTGAGGAACGGCACGGGCTGCTGTTCGTCCATCCGGATCCCGAGGGCACCATCGACCTCGACCACCTCCTCGGGGAGTGGTTCAACGACGAGTTCCCCACCTGGGACTTCGACCAGCTCCAGCCGCTCACCCGCGACGCCTACGACACCGCTTGCAACTGGAAGCTCGCCATGGACACCTTCGGCGAGACCTATCACTTCTCGGTCTTGCACAAGGACACCCTGTTCAACGGCTTTCACGGCAACGTGCAGGTCCACGACGAGGAGGGACACCTCCACCGCATGGTCCTGTGCAAGCGCGACATCGATGTCATGCGGCTGTTGCCTGAGGAGGACTGGGACATCACGGTTGCAGGACTGCCGGTGTACTGGCTCTTCCCGAACGTGATCCTGATGCCGTTCGTCGCCGGGTGCTTCCTCGTGCGGGCCTATCCCGATCGCAGCGATCCTGGTCGCCACGTATCTCGGATCGACTTCTACATGAAGCCCGGTCTCGACCAGGACAACCCTGAGGTAACCGAGTTCATGACGAACATCGCGCACCACTTCGCGGAGATCATCCGCGACGAGGACTACGTGATGGGCGCATCACAACAGACCGCGGCGAACGCCGGATCACTGGAGCACATCGTCTTCGGGCGCAACGAGCCAACCCTCCACCACTACCACAACACCTACCGGGCGATGCTGGGGATCGATCCCCTCCCTCTGCTCGATGCGGCGATGGCCACAGGCCAGTAGGCGGGCCAGCGAGGCCGCCAACCATCGACCAGCGACGCGGCAGGCTCGCTTAGCGTTCAACGCGTGCGGTGCTGCAGGGCCTTTCTCGTCGTTGCGGTCGCCGTCGGGTTCGTGGCATGCACGGATGCGGGCGATCCAGCCGCCGACGGGCAGGCTCCCACTCGCACGGTGCTGGTATCGGTGAGCTCCGAGGTCGGCGGCCAGCTCGGCGGCGCTGAGCTCGTCCTCGTCGGTCAGGCAGCGGTGCCGATCGACAGATCGGCGGCCATCGAGATCGATCAGCCCGTGGCCGGGTTGGTGCGGGCGGAGGGCTACCTCGACGAGCCAATCGTCCTCGATCCTGGCGATGGGGCGGTCGCGGTGCGGATGCTGCGCCGCGTCGGTGCGACCGGTGTTGAGCGTCGCGTGCTGCACGTTGGGGGCGACGTGATGCTCGGCCGCCGCTATCAGGAGCCGGGCGGACGGGAGGGCACGCCCACGGTCGACTCGCCCGACAGCGCCCGGCGCGTCGTGGGTGACATCGGGCCGATCATGGCTGCCGCCGACGCGACGATGGTCAACCTCGAGACGGTGGTTGGCGAGCTGGTTCCAGAGGCCGCCTACCGAGGCAAGCGATACCAGATCCAGTCGCCTCCCGTGATCGTCAACACGCTGGACGAGATGGGCGTCGACTTCGCCGCGCTTGGCAACAATCATGCGTATGACTGGCAGGAGGAGGGCATCCGCTCCACCATCGACGCGCTCGATGATGCCGGGATCGCCTGGGCAGGAGCCGGATCGAGCGCGGATGAAGCCAGCGCCGGACGGATGATCTCGGTGCTGGGCACGGCAGTCGGCGTCGTGTCGATGACCACGGTCAACGGGGACTTCGTCAACGACAGCCTGCCGCCCGCCGACGAGCCTCGACCGGCGGATGGAGAGGTCGCGGACGCGTGGCAGTACGTGGAGCGGACCTTTGGCTTCGGTACCCCGGGCGATCCAACGTACGTGCCGGTGGCCGCACGTCGCGCGGGTGAGGCATGGCGGGCGTTTGCGGCGCTCGAGGATGACCTCACAGCGGACGACGCCGCGGCGTTGTGGGTGGCGCTCACCGGAGACGGCGCCTACCCCGAGCTCCAGGATTGGGTGGCCCGCCGAGGTCACGGAGGCGCTGCGCCGCTGCATGAGGCCACCGTCGAGCGCGAGGTTGCCGCACTGCGAGCGGAGGGCGCAGCGTTGGTCGTGGTGCAGATCCACGGAGGGTTCCAGTTCTCCGAGGTGCCGAGCGACTTCATGCGCCGAGCTGCCAGGGGGGCCGTCGACGCCGGCGCCGACCTCGTGGTGGCGCACCACCCCCACGTGCTCCAGGGGTTCGAGTGGTACGACGGGTCGCTGATCGCGTACTCGCTGGGCAACCTCGTGTTCGATCAGGACTTCCTCTCCACGTTCCCGTCCGCGATTCTCCGCACCGTGTACGAGGGCGACCACCTCGTCGAAGCACGGGTCGTGCCGCTGACCATCGACAGCTATCGACCGGTGCCCGTCGCGGGGGAGGCCGCGGAACGGGTGTTCCGCCTGATGAGCGCTCGGTCCTCTTGGCCGGCCAGCAGCGAACGAATTCGGCCCGACTTCGTTGGTGCCGTGCTGGACGGTGGGGTGAGGGGCGATGCCACCGTCGAGCGGGAGGGCACGACCGGACGGGTGGTCCCGCTTCCCGAGGTGCCGGGTGAGGCCATCGAGGTGGGAGCTGCGGGTCAGGTCGACCTGCCCGCATGCGCGCTGGTACGGCGCGTCGGTGAGCCGGTGGAGAGCGCCGGTGTGGCCATCGGTACCGACCTCCTCGGGTGGGGCTCGCTCGATGACGCGACCGCCGACCGTGCCAACGCCCCCGCTACGCACTGGGTTCTTGGTGAGCACTCGGCCGTTCGTGATGATGCGGACCACAACGGCTACCTCCGGCTCACACCCACGGCCAAGGTGCGAGCAGTGGCACGCCAGGTCGCGCGCAGCACGGTTCCGGAGCATCGGTGGTTCGACTCCGAGGGCCTGCCTGCCGATGGTCTGCCGTCCTACACCGTCGAGCTGACGCTGCGCCGCGACGGTTCGCCTCCAAACATCGTCGTGACCCTCTTCGACGTGCACGACACCGATCCCACCGTCGATCCCAGCTCGATCGAGATCCACGAGGAGGCGGTTGCCGTGCCGCGCTCGGGGCTGGGGGAGTGGCACACCGTTTCCGTGGACCTCACGCAGGTGATCCAGCGACGGTACGGCGGGGTGCGCGCTGAGGCGCTTCTGCTCTACGTGGTGTCGCCCTCGGGAGGCGGCACGGTGGACGTCGACAACGTCCGGCTCCTCGAGTGGCGCGCTGCGAGCGACCTTCCTGCGGGTGCCTGGGTCGAGGCCGATGCGGTGCAGGCTAAAGCTGGCATTGCAGCGGGGCTGGAACGCCGCGACTGCTCCTGACCCTCACGGTCCATCGGGTGCGTCAGGTTCAGTCGTCGAGCCACCCGAGCGCGTCGGGCTCCATCGGATCGCAGTACAGGAATCCCTGGGCGTGATCGCAGCCCAGCTCGGTGAGGGTGTCAGCTTCTCGGCGGGTTTCGACGCCCATCGCGCAGACCGTCGCGCCGGATCCGTGCACCCGTTCGATGAACCCTGCCACGGCCTCGCTGACGGCTGGGTCGCTGGCGATCCGCCGCACCCACTGGCGCTTGAGATTCACGCTGTCGGCGTCGATTCGCAGGCTCCCTGACCCGAGCTGCGGGCCGGCGCCGTCGATGGCGATCCTCACGCCGCTGTCCCGCAGCAGGTGAAGCTTGTCCGAGACGAGCGGTTCGTTTCGCAAGGGGTCCCCGGCGTCCAGCTCGAGCTGGACCATGGGGGCAGGGAGCTGCTTTGCGTCAAGGGTGGCCATGAGCGTCTCGACGAAGGCCGGCTCGAGCACCTCGTAGGCCTCGACGTTCACGGAGAGCCAGATCGGCGCGGCGCCAGCGGGACGCGTCTGCTCCCAGCGCACCGCCTCTGCTGTCGCTTCGTCGAACACCCAGCGTCCGAGGATCGCCATTGCGTTGGTCTGCGCGACCGCAGGGAGAAACGCGTTCGGGTTCAGCAGGCCCCTCGTCGCGTCTCGCCACCGGAGGAGCGCCTCTATCGCCACCACGTCCAGGGTCTCGAGGGACACTCTGGGCTGGTAGAGAAGGTGGAAGTGGCCCATGCCCAGCCCTGCGACGACGTCAGCCTCGATGTCAGCGAGGGTGTCGTCGAGACGGCCACGGGAATCCTGGAAGCGCAGGCGACGCGAAAACGGATCTGAGTCGGCATCGTCACGGCGGTTCGGATGCCCGTTGGGAGCGAAGAGGTCGCGGGTGGGTTCGGTTCCCATCCATTACTCCGTCGTCATTGCTCCGAGAGGGCTTGAGTGACCAACCGATCCCAGGAGGTCCCATATGACCATGGCTGCCATAGTCATATCGGACCATACCCTACGATTGGAGGGGCTTCCCCGGGAGCTCTAGGGCCAAAATGCCTAGGGATGTGGACGAAACGATCAAGGGGTGTCGAATCCGGGTCGAAAGTTCGTCGTGCCCCTCTTCATGGTGACCGCGCTTTGTGCGATCGCGTTTCTCTTCGCGCGTTGGGTGCGCGAGGTGCGGGATCACCACCGTCGCCTCGATGGCTTGGAGTGGCGCATCCATGTCAACGGGATTCGCGGCAAGTCAACGGTCGCCCGCAACGTGGCCGGCATGCTGCGTGAGGCGGGCTACACCACCGTCGCCAAGTCCACCGGCACGGCCGCTGCCGTCATCAATCGTGACGGGGTGGACGAGCCGATAATTCGCAAGGGCCCGCCGACCATCCTTGAGCAGATCGAGGTGACGAAGCGATACGTCACGCCGGACGTCGACGCCCTGGTCATCGAGTGCATGGCGCTGAAGCCTGAGTATCAGGACGTCAGCGAGCGCATGATCGTGCGGTCAAACGTTGGCATCCTCACCAACGTCCGTGAGGATCACCAGGACGTGATGGGGGAGACGCTCCCCGAGATCGCTCGGTCACTGCTGTCAACCTGCCCCTTCAACGGGCTGCTGATCACCGCCGAGCAGGACCCGGAGATCCAGGAGATCATCCGCGAGGTCGCGCAACAGCGAGGCTCGGAGGTCGTGGTCGCTGATCCCGCATGGGTGACCGATGCGGACATGGAGCGGTTCGAATACATCGCCTTCAAGGACAACGTCGCGATCTCTCTCGCGTTGGCCAAGCACCTTGGCATCCCCCGAAGTGTTGCGATGGACGGGATCGTGCGAGCGGCGCCCGATCCCGGCGTACTCCGGATCAAGGAGCTCAACGTCGGCGGCAAGCGCGTCACCTGGGCAAACCTCTTCGCGGTGAACGACCGAGAGTCGATGGTCGTGGCCATGGAGCGCTTGGCCCCGTTCAACATGTCGAACACCCTCACCATCGGGATCCTCAACAACCGGTCCGACCGTGAACGCCGCGCCCTGCAGTTCGCCGACGTCGCCGTCAAGGACCTCAGCTTCGATCGGTTGGTCACCTTCGGCGCCTATGAGCACATGGTGACCGAGCGGCTGCTCGCCAACGGCGCTCGTCGCGACGCCATTCTCAACCTGGGCGACGAGCACCGGCTGCCGTGGGATCAGATCGTCGACCGCATGATCCACCAGCAGCCCGCCGACCACCTCCTCGTGGTGGGCTTCGTGAACATCCACACCGCTCAGGCAGAGCGGCTCCTCGAGTACTTCGAGCACGAGGCGCCCGTGTGGTCCACGAAGCGCGCCAGCTACGTCTAGTGCACGACTATCTCTTTCCGATCGCGGTCGTCCGCTACGCCTTCATCGTCGGCGTGGTGGTCTCGATGCTCCTGTACGAGCGACGTCACCTCACGACGGGGTCGTTGGTCGTGCCGGGGTACGTCGCCGTGTTCCTCCTCGTGCCGTCGGTGATCCTGGCCACGATCCTGAACGCGACGGTCACCTACCTGCTGGTCAACAAGGTGTTGATGCGGTGGGTTCTTCTGTACGGACGAGCCAAGTTCACCGTCTTGGCGATCCTCTCCATCTCGATTCAAGCGATCATGTTGAAGGCTTCCCCGCATGGACCATGGCTGTGGGAGTCGGACATTCCGTGGTTCGTCGGCGTTGGGTACGTGGTGCCTGCCCTCATCGCCCACGACATGGCCCGACAAGGGGCGGCGAAGACGGCGAAGGCCGTCGCGCTCGCGTCGGCGATCGTGGCCGTTCCGATCTTGCTCGGCGTCCTGTTCCAGATCTCCGAAGTGACTGACCTCGCCCCGGTGTGGTCCGTCGGTCGAATCCACCTCCAGCCCACGTGGATCCCGCTCGCGGTGCTCCTGTCGGCAGCCTCAGCCTGGGGGGTCTCTACGAACTACGGGCTTCGCGCTGGAGGATTTGTGGGGGCTGCGCTCGTGGCCATCTTTGCGGTGAACCCGCTCCAGGTCCTGTTCCTCGTCGGCGTCGCGCTGATGACCTACCAATTCGTTTCCCGGGTCCTCATGACACGGTTGATTCTGTTCGGGCGTCGAAAGTTCGCTTCGATGTTGCTGATCTCTTCCTCGCTTGTGTGGACGGGCATCTGGGTGGGCGAGCGCCTCCTTCCAGTCGGGATGCACGGCGAGCTCGGGGTGACGTCAGTGGCATTGACGCCGCTCTTCCTGCCGGGGCTGCTTGCCAACGACATGCAGCGCGCCAGCGTCGGTCGCGTCCTCTCCGGTGTCACGCTCAGCGCCACCTTCGTGCTCTCAACGACCTGGGCGATTCAAGATCTCCTGACCGGTGGAACCCAACCGCGGGTGCAGACAGTGATCGCGCTGGCCTCGGCGCTCACGATCTTCGGTGCGCAGGTCGGGCAGGCGGCGCTGGCGGTCTGGGCGCTTCTCCTCCGAGTCGGGGGGCCAGTGGTGGAGTCCGTGCTTGCGTGGATCGGCTTGCAGACGCTCGCTCCGTCAGGATCGTCGGACGGCGTCGAACCAGCCGTTCTCTCGGCGCCGCTCCGCATGGCCGAGCAGGCGCGGCCCGGGTCCCACCCCGTTCGGGCGGCGACCTCGCTCAGTCGCAGGGCTGGCAAGGTCGACCGAGCCGAGGCGCCGGCACCCTACGTTCCGCACCGTTCGGCGGGTCCCGGCAGCGAGGGCTACCGACCCCGACACATGGCCGGGGGCGACGGCCGCCGACGCCGCACGATCGCCGCGTGATCCGGCGGACGACTCGGATAGGCGCGTTCGGCGACGTGCCGAACCGACCGCGGCGCTAGGTCGTGGCGATGAGGTCGACGACGACCTGTGCGAGCTCGGCGCCACGGTCTTCTTGGAGGAAGTGGCCGCCGCCAACGATGGTCGTATGGGCCTGATCACGGGCGCCAGCGATGCGCTCGATGAGGTGGCGTTCATTGCCAGCCGTCACGGGGTCGGAGTCGCTGAACGCGCACAGGAATGGACGCTCGAAGCCCGAGAGCACCTCCCATGCAGCGCGGTTGGGAGCAGCCTCGGGATCGTCGGGAGACGTTGGGACCAGCACGGGAAACTGGCGAGCTCCCTCCTTGTAGGACTCGTCGGGGAAGGGTGCGTTGTAGGCCGCGATCACCTCGGGGGAGAGCGCAGTGGTGCAGCCACCGTTGACGATGTTGCCGATCGGAAGCTCGGGCGCCTCCTGGGAGAACTTCTGCCACGCCAGGAAGGCGTCGCCGGCCTTCCCGTCGCCCGTGGGAAGGAACGTGTTGGCGGCCACAACCGCGGCGAAGCGATCCGGCTGGGCGGCCACGAGGCGCAGCCCGAGCAGGCCGCCCCAGTCCTGGCACACCAGGGTGATGTCTCGGAGGTCGAGGACGTCGAACACGTGGGAGGACAGCCACTGCACGTGCCGCGCGTAGGTGTAATCAGTGCGAACGCTGGGCTTGTCGGATCGACCGAAGCCGACGAGGTCCGGTGCGATGGCCCGCAACCCGGCGTCGACGATGACCGGGACCATGTGGCGGTACAAGTAGCTCCAAGACGGCTCGCCGTGCAGG
>JANOQG010000258.1:0-2282 GCA_031422255.1 Actinomycetes bacterium
GGCTCTCGGTCGCGGTACCGCGCACTTGAGGTGGTTGATGGCCTCAAGGAGCAGTGGGCCAGCCGTGATCTCACGATCGAAGCGGCCGACAACGAAGGAGCTGCCGACGCCGATGTGATCGTGATCGCCACGCCATGGGACGGGGCCACCCAGACCGCTCTGATGGTCGAGGGCCACCTTCGCGGCAAGGTCGTCATCTCGATGGCCAACGCACTCACACGGATCGGCAAGGAGTTCCAGCCGCTCGTACCCCCTCGTGGCTCGGTGGCCGCCAGCGTGCAGGCTGCCCTGCCTCGGAGCTTCGTGGCAGCCGGCTTCCATCACGTGCCAGCCAAGGAGCTCGGGGACCTGGACAATCCGATCGAGAGCGACGTGCTGATCTGCTCGGATCATCCGCAGGCCACCCAGCTCACCGCCGACCTCGTAGCCAAGATCCCCCACATGCGTCCGCTCGACTGCGGGGAGCTGTCCCTGGCCACACCGATCGAGTCATTCACCGCCGTGTTGCTCCAGCTGAACGTGCGCTACAAGACGCGCGTGGCTGTGAAGTTCACGAGCATCCCGGAGTAGCAGACGGCGATGGTTGCGGATGTAGGGCCCATGCGCCTGTGGTGCACGGCCCAGCGGAAGATCATCCCCTTCGAGCCGGGGCCGATCGTCACGATGTACACGTGCGGGATCACGCCTTACGACGCTGCTCACGTCGGACATGCTGCGGTGTACATGGGCTATGACGTCCTCCAGAGGCGGCTGCGCGATCGGGGCCACGACACGCGGTGCGTTCGCAACATCACCGACGTCGACGACTCGATCCTCGGGAAGGCCCGAGAGCTCGGTGTGCACTACCTCGATCTCGCCGCAGCGGAGACGGCTCGCTTCGACGAGGACATGGAGGCCCTCGGCCTCATCCCGTCGTGGAGTGAGCCACGTGCCACCTCTGCCATCGCGGACATCCGTGGCTTCATCGGGATGGTGCTCGAGCGAGGCCATGCCTACCAGGCCGGAGGGGCCGTCTACTTCGACGTGTCCTCGGTGGCCGACTTTGGATCCGTATCGGGCTACAGCCGCGACGAGATGCTCGCGCTGGCGGCGGAGCGGGGCGGGAACGTCGACGACCAGAACAAGCGCGACCCGCTGGACTTCGTGCTGTGGCAACCGTCGCTGGACGACGAGCCGTCATGGGAGACGCTCTGGGGGCCAGGGCGGCCGGGCTGGCACATCGAGTGCTCGGCGCTGGCCCTGCGTGAGTTCGGCACCACGATCGACCTCCACGGCGGTGGCGCTGACCTGATCTTCCCGCACCACGAGTGTGAGCGAGCGCAAAGTGAAGCCGCCACCGGCGAGCCGTTCGTGCGCCACTGGATGCACCAGGCGATGGTTCGGATGGACGGGGAGAAGATGTCGAAGAGCCTCGGCAACCTCGTCTTCGTTTCCGAGCTTCGAAAGGAGTGGGACCCGATGGCCATTCGCTTGATGCTCATCGAGAACCACTACAGAACCCCATGGGAGTGGGACGACTCCCGCATGCCTCGGGCAGCAGAGCGCCTCGACGTCTGGCGAGCCGCGGGTGCAGGGGATGGCGGGCTCGCGGCCGCTCGCGCGGCCCTCGACGACGACCTGGATGTACCCACGGCTGTCGCCGCCATCGATGACGCAGCCGCTGCGGGCGACGGGGTGAGCCAGGCCGCTGCGCTACTCGGGGTCACGGGGTAGCGCTGTCGTGCAAGACTCGCCCTGTGGCGGAGGACCAATCAACCGACCGTGAGTTCGGCAAGCTCTACCCGGTCGCCAAGGCCATCCTTTCGCCGATCTTCAAGTCGCTCTGGCGGGTGAAGGTCACGGGTCGCGCGAACCTGCCGTCCCATGGCGGGGCCATCTTCTGCCCCAACCACACCTCGGTCATCGACTCGTTCATGCTGCCGTTGGTTCTTCCGCGTCGGATCACGTTTGTGGGCAAGGCCGAGTACATGGACTCGTGGAAGACGAAGCACATCTTCCCGGCCATGGGGATGATCCCCATCGACCGCAGCGGTGGCAATGCCTCAGAGCGAGCGCTGAACACTGCCGCCCGGGTGATCACGAGTGGGGAGTTCTTCGGCATCTACCCCGAGGGGACTCGGGCACGCGACGGTCGTCTGCACCGCGGCCACACCGGCCCCGCACGGTTGGCCCTGCGCACGGGCGCGCCGATTGTGCCCGTGGGCATTGTGGGCACCCGGGTGATCCAGCCGCCCGACGCCAAGCTCCCGAAGCCCTTCAAGCGCGCTGAAGTTCGCTTCGGA
>JANOQG010000259.1:0-5678 GCA_031422255.1 Actinomycetes bacterium
GCATCCACGGGTGATGCGCTGTTCGCGGGCGTGGTGGCTTGGGGCGTTGCCGCAGTCGTGGTCGCCACGGGCAGCAACGAGCGACGGCGCGACGTTCTCGCCAGCCTTGGCGGCGCGGTGTTTGGCGTTGCCCTCCTCCTGTCCTACGGCGCAGCGATCGCGCTCGTCTTGCCCGTCGTCGTGATCGCCCTTCGCCGGTCGTGGCGCGTCGGCGTCATGGCCGCGCTCTCCGGCTCGGGCGTGCTCGCGCTTGCCTCGATCGCGGGCTTCTGGTGGGTGGAGGGGCTGTTCGCCACACGGCTCGAATACCTCGACAGCGTCGCCTCGGTGCGCCCCTATGGCTATTTCCTGGTGGCCAACCTGGCGGCACTGGCAATCATCATCGGTCCCGCCACCCTCGCGGGCATTCGACGACTCACCTGGCCGCTCGCACTCGTGGTCGGTCCAGCGCTCGCCATGGTGGCGATCGCCGATGTGTCGGGCATGTCGAAGGGCGAGGTGGAGCGCATCTGGTTGCCGTTCGCTGTGTTTCTCCTGCCGGCAGGCGCGCTAGCCAGCGACGATGAGGCACAGTCTCGCTACTGGCTGGGCGCACAGGTACTGCTGGCTGTCTTGGTCACAGCGTTTGTGCGCACTCACTGGTGAAACCGTCCGATGTGTACGGTCACCACGCGATGTCTCTCCCCCGCGCACTACTCGTCGCTCTTGCCCTGACCTCAGCCGCGTGCTCGGCGAACTTGGGCGAACCGATCTCAGGGGCCGGCGACCCGTCCACGACCACCCCGGGCACAGTCCCGCCCGAGCCGCGAGTGGCCGTCGAACTGGAGGGCCCGATAACCGGCGGTGAGCGCGACGTTCTCTACAACGCCATGCCCAAGGGTTTCGAGGCACACTTCGACTACACCGAGGAGGAGTGGTTCGTTTCCGGCGAGGCCACTGCGTTCGAGGTCGACGGGTCGCTCGACCTCGACGGGACTTGGTCGGTACGTCATGGAGACACCGCTCCCTACACGACGAGGATCGTCGTCCGGCGGCCCATCGACCCCGACGACTTCAACGGCATTGTGCTCGTGGAATGGAACAACGTCACGGTCGGCCGCGACGCGGACCCTGGCTTCGGCTTCCTCTTTCCCGAGATCCTCGGGAAGGGATATGCGTACATCGGGGTGTCCGCGCAAGAGGTCGGCATCGTTGGCGATGCCCGGCTTGAGATCCCGGGACCCTCTTTCGAAGCGGCCGACCCGCTGAAGGTCTGGGATCCCGAGCGCTATGCCCCCCTGACGCATCCGGGGGATGCGTACGCCTACGACATCTTCACCCAAGTCGGAGCGATCGCCACGGTCCGAGCCGACGCCAACCCCCTCGATGGGCTCGATCCCGAAGCAGTGATCGCGATCGGCGGGTCAGAAGCCGCTAGCCGACTCGTGACCTACGCGAACGCGATTCAACCGGAGGCCGGCGTCTACGACGCGCTGCTGATCCACAGTCGGGGTGGGGGTGCAGCACCTCTCGGTCCAGACCTGGAGATGCTTCCGCGCAACGGGACCCGCGTGCGCGCTGACCTTCGCGTTCCCGTGCTCATCCTCGAGACGGAGACGGACCTCGGGATCCTGGACTTCCAGGCTGCCCGCCAGCCAGACACCGACCACATCGTCACGTGGGAGGTCGCCGGCGCCGCCCAGTCCGACCAAGCCACCCTCAACTACAGCAGCGCCAGTGCCTCGCGATGGAATGGCGCTCGCTCGGCCCCCGGCGTGCAGGCCCTCTGCGGCCCCATCAACGTGGGACCGCAACCCGAGGTGGCCCGTGCAGCCCTCGCGCGGCTGCGTGCCTGGGTGGTCCACGGGAGACGACCTCCGCTCGCGCGACCACTCGAGACGACGCCCGACGGCGAGATTGCGCGGGACGCTGACGGCAATGCGCTCGGAGGCGTCCGCACCCCCGCTGTGGACGCACCGATCTCGTCGCTCACCGGGGAGGGCGGCGACGCCGGAATCTTCTGCGCACTGTTCGGTCAGGAACGACCCTTCACGCCGGCGCGGCTGGCTGAGCTCTACCCCACGCATCGGGCCTACACCGACGCGGTCACCGAGTCAGCCGACACTGCAATGGATGGCGGATTCCTGCTCAAGGCCGACCGCGACGCCATCGTGGCGAAGGCCGAGCGCTCCAACGTGGGCCGCTAGCACGGGCCCTCAGGGCAGGTCGTACTCCGCTGGGTACATGGCACTGGTGATACCGGACAGCAGGTCGACACGTTGGCCGCGCTCCATCCCCGCCACAAGATCGAGCCCCGGATCTGCGAGGTAGCAACCGCCCTCAGGCAACCGATCCAGGGCTGCGTCCACCACGGAGCGGGGGTCGACCGGCGGCTGGAACATGCTCGCGACCTCGACCGGGTGCGACCTCCACCCAGGGGTGTCCATGGCAGGGGCAACGACGGCCTGACAGTCCACCCCGGTTCCCCGCAGCTCCCAACCCAGCGCCTCCGCCAGGTTCAAGACGTAGGCCTTGCTGGCGCTGTAGGTGGCCACGCAAGCCGTGCCCGCGAGGGCCGATCCTGAGCTGGTGACGACGAACCCGCCCCGACCCCGCTCCACCATCGCGGGAAGCGCCCAGGCAGCCAGCTCCGTGGTGGCGAGGCAGTTCACCCGCACGGTGGCGAGCCGGCTCTCGGCGGACTGGTTGAGAAACCGCCCGACGAACGACACCGCCGCGTTGGCCACCACCAGACCGATCTCCAGCCCTTTCGTGGCGGAGACGACCGCATCGAGCCAGGACGGGTCAGCCAGGTCGGTCACCACGGCGCGGGTCTCACCCACGAGACCAGCCGACACCTCGCTGACGGAGTCGAGCCGATCGACAAGCACCACCGAGCACCCGCGCTCAATGAGCGATTCGGTGAAGGCGAGTCCCACCCCTTGGGCGGCTCCCGTGACCAATGCCCAGGGTCCGTAGCGAGCTGTGAAGTCGGTCACGGCGTGGAGGGTAACGCTCCCGCGAAGGCCTCGATCGGCGGTGCGACGTACCAGGCCGCGCCGGTGGAAGGTGCTGGCCGCGATCCTCGGCGCCGATGGACTTCCACGCCGTGGTCGAGGTCTGGTCGTCGACCCTCCTGCTCGGCTGCCTGATGGGGTGGACGTGTGCGCTATGCCTCCACGACCACGCCCGCCGCGACGGGTTGGTTCTCCGATGCGACGACCCCGCCGGCAACCTCCTCCGTGATCGCGAGTGCGGTGACGTCGCCAGCGATGCGGAACGGCGCAACGCTGGGGTCTGGTCCGAGCACACCGGCAGAGATCTTCTCTGTGCCCACGATCGCCCACAGCTGGTACGTGTGGTCAGGATCGGTGTGCGGCAACCCGTCGCTCCAGAGGTAGCCGGTGCCATCAGGAACGAGCACAGCGCGAGCCAGCACAATCCCATCGGCGGACAGAAGCTGGGCCTGGCGGGCGTCGGGGTTTCCGTGGGCCGCTAAGGCCGCCGCCAGGACAGTGCGATCCTCGAGCGCACTCTGCATGCGATTGATCTGATCTCCCTGCTGGACCACCCGGACGCCGACGACCCCGATGAGGGCCGCCGCCGCGGCACCGACCGCCACTCGCCACACGCGGCGCTCCCTGGGCGCTCGCAGCGGGAGCAGGCGAGCCAGCTCCAGGGGTGGCGCCTCCTCGAGCGTCGAGACGATGTTGTCCCACAAGTGGACCGGTGCCTGTTCGTGCCCGGTTGCCAGCGCGCCGGCCGTCTCGCGATGGTCGGCAACCTCAGCCCGGCAGCGCGGGCAGCCGCGCAGGTGCAGCTCGATGGTCGCGGCTTCGTCGTCATCGACGGCGTCGAGGGCGTAGACGGCAAGGAGCTCGCGGATCTCGTCGTGGGTGAGGTGGCTGGTCATGACGGCGAGTGCCCGGCTGCGGCGAGGCCCGATCGGAGGCGGACCATACCGGATCGGATGCGGGTCTTGATCGTGCCCTCGGGTTCGTTGAGCATCACGGCGACCTCCCGATAGGTGTGCCCTGCGAAGTAGGCCAGTTCGATGGCTTCGCGTTCCGCGGGTGCCAGCGCGGCGACCGCTTCCCTGACGTGCTCCGCGACGATGACGTCGCCGACCTCTCGCTCGAGGTCATACCCCGCGGCGGTGGCGCGCTGTGCGTCGCGATCCTCGCGGCGCCGACGCGAGGTGTCGGAGCGGATCGCATCGACGGCGCGGCCGTGAGCATGTGTGAGCAGGTAGGAACGCAGCGAGCCCCGGCTGGGGTCGAATCGCTCTGGCGTTCCCCACAGCCGCAGGAACACCTCCTGCACGATCTCCTCGGCCTGCGCGGGGTCGTTCAGCAGTCGTCGGGCCAGCGCGAACACGGCGCCTGAGTGACGACGGAACGCTTCGGCCAACGCATCGTGCTGCCAGCGACCGATTGCGATCACCAATGCTGCGTCGCTGGCGTCCCTCAGGTCATCTCTGCTCACACCAACGTCTACGGAGCCGCGGTGGCGCTTGGATGCCATCTCCCTCCTGCCCTCCACGGTCGTGTCCTCCGGCCCTTCGCTCGACGGCGCAGCTGGCTGGCACCGTCCGGGAACAATCCTCCCATCCAGCGGCGCGTCCGCTCCGAACACCAACCATGACATCAGCCATAGACCGCACCACGCCAGCCCCGGCTCGCCGCACTCGCCGAGGTCTGGCAGTGCTCGCAGCCATTGGGGCCGCAGGCATCCTCACTGCCTGCGGCGACACTGAGGGGGCATCCGATGCCTCCCCCTCGTCGCCTGCGGCACCGTCGAACACCGTGACGATGCGGCTCATCGCATTCAAGCCGGATGATCTGACCGTCGATGCGGGCGACACGATCACCTGGAAGCAGACCGATGCCGGCGTCCACACCGTGACCTCCGGCAGCGTCGCGCAAGGCGCGGCGGGTGTGGCCGAGGAGCCCGACGGCACGTTCGATTCGGGCGGGATCGCCACGGACGACTCCTTCGAGTTCACCTTCAACGAGCCAGGCACGTACCCGTACTTCTGCTCGGTCCATCCCGCCACCATGCGCGGCGAGGTGCACGTGCGATGAGCCGTGCTCGCAGAAGCCGCGAAGCCAAGAGGTCACATGATTTCCAACCCAACCACAGGAGAACAAGCACAATGAAGCGCAAGACCGCCACCAAGCTTCTCGCCCCACTGCTCGCACTCGGCCTCGTGGCCGGTGCCTGCGGCAGCGACGATGCCACGGGCGCTGGCCCGAAGGATTCGAAGGCCCCTATCGAGGCTGTCGCCACCAGCCTCACCGGTGCCTCGACCCTCCGGGCTGGGCTCACCGGCCTGCTCACCGAACACGTCTACCTCGCCGCGCTGGCCACCGGCTCAGCGTTGCGTGGCGACAACGCTGGCTTCGAGGCCTACGCGGCCGCGCTCAACGGCCCCACGGACAGCAACACGGCGGACCTCGTCGATGCCATCTCGTCTGCCTACGGCGACGAGGTCGGCACCGCCTTCGATGGCTTGTGGCGCAGCGACGACCACATCGGCGCCTTCGTCGCCTACACCCAAGCCGTTGCCGTCGACGACACCGCTGCCGCCGACAAGGCCGTCGCCAACTTGTTGGCCTACGCCAAGACCTTCGGCGCGACCCTGAACTCAGTCAACCCGGACCTTCCCGCCGACGCGGTTGAGGAAGGCGTGGTGATGC
>JANOQG010000260.1:0-12155 GCA_031422255.1 Actinomycetes bacterium
ACGCCACGGGAGCGAAGGAGCCGCAGGTTGTCCTGCACCGCGGGGTGCTCCCACATCTCGGTATGCATGGCCGGGCACACGAGCACCGGGGCTCGCGTGGCCAGCAGCACATTGGTGAGCAGGTCCTCGCTGATGCCACCCGCGTAGAGGCCGAGCGTGCGCGCCGTGGCCGGCGCCACGACAACCAGATCGGCCGTCTGGCCGAGGTGGGTGTGCGGAATCGGATGCCGTTCCTCCCAGAGAGACGTCCACGCCCGTTCAGAGGCCAGTGCATCGAAGGTTGTACGGCCGATGAAGTGGAGCGCGCCCTCGGTGAGCACGGGAATCACGTGAGCCCCGGCGTCTACCAAGCGGCGACAAAGGTCAACCGCCTTGTAGGCGGCGATTCCCCCCGAAACGCCGAGGACGATGCGCTTGCCCTCGAGCATGATGCGTGAGTGGAGCGGCCTGCTAGGCCGACTCGTTGTCCTCGAGCTCGACGTCGGGGTCGACCTCTTCCTCAGGCTCGGGCCACACGCCGAGGATCTTGTCGGCGTCGATCTCCTCGAAGGCGATCGAGAGGGGCTTCCGGGCCGACGACGTGACCTGCGGGGGGACGACCGCACCCAGACCTTCGGAGAGCTGGTTGTAGTACGAGTTGATCTGCCGGGCCCGCTTGGCACCCAACGTGACCAGGGTGAACTTGGAGCCGGCTCGCTCGAGGAGGCCCTCGATGGGCGGGTTCATCATCGTGTCGTGGCGTGACGCCATGGCAGATCCTCTTCGTTCGCTGAGGGGGGACAAAGGATGGTACCAGCGCACCTGTCGTCCGCAGGAATCCCCCGGATGGTCAGGCGCGAGGCTGCCGAGCCAGGTCGACGATGCTCGCAGCGAGGACCTCCGGCTCTTCCGTCGTGGAATCCAGCACGAGGTCGTAGATCCCCTGATCCCCAAGGTCGATCCCGTAGAGCGTCAGGTAGCGCAAGTGCTCGACGGCAGCCCTCTCTGCGTTGTCCACCAGAGCCGCCTGGACGGAGGTGCCGTCACGCGAGGCGACTCGACGCGCACGCTCCTGGTCTTCGCACTGGATCCAGACCCGCACAGCCGGCAGGCCCGTTCGGTGGGCAATCCACCCGGCCAGCCGACTCTCGATCACGCAGCCACCCAACTTCGCCCGCACCTCCAGGCGGTGATCGAGCTCTCGGTCGATCTCCGGGTGGTCCTGAGCATGGACCCCGAACTCGGCGAGCGAGCGCCCCGCCTCGGCCGCCATCTGCCGGAACACCTCGCCGCCCGGGACGCGCTCGAGACCGAGCGCGTCTGCAACCAGGCGCGAAGCCGTGGTTGTGCCTGAGCCGGGGAGCCCCGAGATCGTGATCAGCACGAGCGGGTGCGGTTCAGCGGAAGGCTTCGAGGAGCGCCTTGCGCTGCTGCTGGCCGAGGCCCTTCACACGCCGCGTGTCGGAGATGCCGATCTCTTCCATCGTGCGGCGAGCCTTGACCTTGCCGACGCCAGGGAGGGACTCGATGACCGCGAGCACCTTCATCTTGTCGATGTGGAGATCGTCGCCGGATCGCTCGAGGAGCTCTGCGAGGGTCAGCGAGCCCATCTTGAGCTTTTCCTTCAGCTCCGCTCGGGCGCGGCGTGCCTCGGCCGCCTTGGCGAGGGCTTGGGTGCGCTGCTCAGCGGTAAGGACGGGAGGCTGCGGCATGGTCTTGGACCCTAGTCAGGAAATCGACGCTGCAACCGCGGCGGCGGCCTCAGCCGGGCTCGACGCGTGCGTGACAGGCCGTCCGATGACGAGCACGTCGGCGCCGGCCGCAATCGCTGCCTCGGGGGTGGCCGCCCGGGTTTGGTCGTGCGCAGGACTGCCCACCGGACGGATGCCCGGTACCACAGTGATGAGTCGAGGTCCGTACTGCTTCGCCTCGACCACATCGGACGCCGCGCAGACGATGCCGCCGCACCCTGCTTCGAGAGCGGCCTGCACTCGCTTCGAGAGGATGTGGGCTGGCGCGTCACCATCGCTGGTGAGCACGGTGACGGCCAACGCAATGGGGGCCTCGAGTCCGGCATCCGCCGCTCCCGAGAGGAAGCCATCGACCCCGGCGCGCAGCATGGCGGTTCCACCTTGAGCGTGGAAGTTCAGATAGCTGGCGCCGAGCGATCCGACCACCCGGGCTGCCTTGCCGACGGTGGTCGGGATGTCGTGGAACTTGAGGTCGCAGAACACGTCGTAGCCCATCTCGGTGAGTGCCCCCACAACGTCGGGACCTGACGCGCTGTAGAGCTCGAGGCCCACCTTGGCGACACCGAACCACGGCTGCAGCTCACGAGCCAGGCGGAGCGCGACCACAGAGTCATCGACGTCGAGTGCGACCGCGAGCTTGGCGCGGACCTCAGCAGGGGCTTCGGTGATGAGGGTCATTGGGAGGTCTCCTTTCGGTGGGCGGTGCCCACGATGTCACGCATGGAGGGGCGTCCGGTGCGATGGGCCCAGGCCTGCAGCTCGCTGAGCACTCGGGCCGGGGCGTGGGGATCGGCGAAGGTTGCGGTCCCCACCTGCACCGCGCTGGCGCCCGCGAGCAAGAGCTCAGCGGCATCCCCACCGGTACCCACGCCCCCCACTCCAACGATGGGGAGACCGGGGAGTGCAGCGTGCACGTCATGGACGGCCCGCACGGCGACCGGGTGGATCGCGGGACCTGACAAGCCGCCGCCGCGAGCGCCGGAGCCGAGACGGTAGTCACCGGTCTCGGGGTCGATGGCCATCGCGAGCACGGTGTTGACCAGCGTGACCGCCTCGGCCCCGGCGGTCTGGGCCGCCGCAGCGATCGGCACCAAATCGGTGACGTTGGGGCTGAGCTTGGCCCAGCGCGGCCGGCCACAGACCGCTGTGGCCGCGATCGCGTCGGCGGTGGCGGACTCCGAATGGGCGAACAGATCGCGTGCCGCCTCGGTGTTGGGGCAGGAGAGGTTCACCTCCACGGCGATCACTGCCGCAGGCGCCCCAGCCAACAGTCGAGCCGCCTCTTCGAACTCCGCGACGCTGCGGCCCCAGATAGACGCCACAACCCGCGCGCCTGTGGCGAGCAGCGGCGGGAGATCGTGTGTGAGCCAGGCCTCCACGCCCGGACCCTGCAGGCCCACGCTGTTGATCATGCCGCCTGTGGTCTCATGCACGCGCAGTGCCGGATTCCCTGCCCATGGCTTCGCCGACAGCGATTTCACCACGACCGCACCCAGGCTCCCGAGATCGATGTACGGCGACAGCTCCGCGCCGTGACCCGCCGTTCCAGACGCGGTGAGCACGGGATTCGGCAGGGTGATCGAACCAATTGTCGTCGCCAGGTCTGCCGGTGCCTCCCGCCTGCTCCTCATCCGTCGAGCGGCAACGAAGGTCGGTCGTGGTCGATTCCCTGGTGGAACTCTTGGAGCGTCCGCACCGTCACCTCGTGGGCGGCCCGGTCGAGGATCCCACTGGCCGCAGCCAACCCCGCGGCGGCGGTGGTGAGACAGGGGATTCCCTGCACGGCGGCCGCGGCTCGAATGTGCGCGCCATCCGCTCGTGCGCCGCGGCCGCGCGGGCTGTTCACCACGAGCTGCACCTGGTCGGAGGAGATGAGCTCGACGGCGTCGGTGCCGCTCGCCTCCCCCACCTTGGCCACTCGTGTTGCCACGGGGATTCCCTCAGCATCGAGCGCATCAGCCGTGCCAGCGGTGGCCGCGATCGTGAAGCCCGCCGCCACGAACTGTCGCGCAGCCTCGATCCCGACGACCTTGTCCCGGTCTGCAAGCGACATGAACACGCAGCCGGCGTCGGGTAGGCCCTCCCCGGCCGCGAGCTGGCTCTTCGCAAAGGCCAGGCCGAAGGTCGTGTCGATCCCCATCACCTCACCCGTGCTGCGCATCTCCGGGCCGAGCACGGAGTCCGCGTCGGGAAAGCGGCTGAAGGGCAGCACGGCTTCCTTGATGGCGACATAGCCACCGGGCGATGGATCGCACAGGAGCCCCTCCTTGCGCAGTTCAGCGAGGGTTGCGCCGACCATGACCCGCGCTGCCACCTTGACCAGCGGAACCCCGGTTGCCTTTGCGACGAACGGCACCGTCCGACTCGCTCGCGGATTGGCCTCGATGACGAACACCTGGTTGGCCTTGACCGCGTACTGCACGTTGATCAGCCCGAGGACCTTCAGCTCCGTGGCGATGGAGCGGGTGTGTTCCTCGATGACTCCGAGCGTCTCGGCCGAGAGCGAGTACGGCGGCAGCGCGCAGGCCGAGTCGCCCGAGTGCACGCCTGCCTCCTCCACGTGCTCCATCACGCCTCCGATGATCACCTCGCCGGTGTGATCGCGAATGGCGTCGACGTCTACTTCGGTGGCGTCTTCCAGGAAGCGGTCGACGAGCACCGGCCGCTCAGCTGAGAGCCCGCCCTCCTTGCCGAGGCTCCCGAAGCCGGCCAGCTGATCCATGGCCCGCTTGAGGGTTTCGTCGTCGTAGACGATCTCCATGGCTCGTCCACCGAGCACATAGGAGGGGCGCATGAGAACCGGATAGCCGATCTTGGCGACGATGGCCTGCGCTTGTTCCAGGGTGGTGGCTGTGCCGCCGGCGGGTTGAGGGATCTCGAGGCGGGCGCACAGCGCATTCCACCGCTCACGGTCCTCCGCAAGGTCGATCGACTCGGGCGACGTACCGAGGATCAGGTGCTCAGGCAAGAGACCCGCGAGCTTGAGGGGCGTCTGCCCGCCAAGGCTCACGATGACCCCCTTCAGCGTGCCAGATTCCTGCTCAGCCTCGATCACGTTCAGGGCGTCTTCGAGCGTGAGCGGCTCAAAGTAGAGGCGGTCGGACGTGTCGTAGTCGGTCGACACCGTCTCCGGGTTGCAGTTCACCATCACCGTTTCGTAGCCAGCCTCAGCGAGGGCGAAGCTGGCGTGCACGCAGCAGTAGTCGAACTCGATGCCCTGCCCGATGCGGTTCGGCCCCGACCCGAGGATCAGCACCTTCTCACGGCCCGACTGGGTGACCTCGTCTTCGTCTTCGTAGGTCGAGTAGTGATACGGCGTCTTGGCATCGAACTCGGCGGCGCAGGTGTCCACCGTCTTGAAGGTGACGCGCACGCCAGCATGCAGGCGCGCCGCCCGCACGTCGGCCTCGGAGACGGACCACAGCCAACCGAGCTGCGCGTCCGAGTAGCCCAGGCGCTTGGCCCGCCGCCACGAGCGACGGTCCATGCCGGCGAAGCCGAGGTCGGTGAGGACGAGGCGCTCCTCGACGATGGCAAGGATCTGGTCGAGGAACCATGGGTCGACCTTGGTGCGCTCGGCCACGACCTCGACGGGGATGCCTCGGCGAAGGGCGGCCTCGAGCTGAAACGGGCGGTCCGGGGTGCCGATGGAAGCGCGTCGGAGGAGCTCCTCGTCGTCGAGGTCGTCGAGGGCGCGCTCGGCCGGATCACAGGCCAGCCCGTAGCGACCGAGCTCGAGCGAACGCATCGCCTTCTGCAGCGACTCCGGGAAGGTGCGGCCGATGGCCATGGCCTCCCCCACCGACTGCATCGATGTGCCAAGCACGCCCGGGCTCGACGGGAACTTCTCGAAGGCCCATCGGGGCACCTTCGTGACCACATAGTCGATGGTCGGCTCGAAGCTCGCCGGGGTGGCACCCGTGATGTCGTTGGGGATCTCATCGAGGGTGTAGCCGACGGCGAGCTTCGCGGCGATCTTCGCGATCGGGAATCCGGTGGCCTTCGAA
The DNA here is from genome assembly GCA_031422255.1 of Actinomycetes bacterium. Classification (GTDB taxonomy): domain Bacteria; phylum Actinomycetota; class Acidimicrobiia; order Acidimicrobiales; family VFJN01; genus VFJN01. Next base: position 5,738 of record JANOQG010000260.1, read on the forward strand.
GCCAAGGCCGACGAGCGCGACACCCGCGGGTTCATCTCGATGATGACCATGTCGCCGTTCTCAGGGTTGACGGCGAACTGCACGTTCGACCCACCCGTCTCCACGCCCACCCTCCTGATGCAGGCAAAGGCGGCGTCGCGCATGATCTGATACTCCACGTCGCTGAGCGTCTGGGCGGGGGCCACGGTGATCGAGTCGCCGGTGTGCACGCCCAACGGGTCGAGTTTCTCGATCGAGCAGATGATCACGCAGTTGTCCGCCGTATCCCGCATGACCTCGAGCTCGTACTCCTTCCATCCAGCGATGGATCGCTCGATGAGGATCTCCTTGATCGGACTCGCAGCAATGCCGTTGGCGGCGAGGCGCGTGAACTCGTCGCGTGTCCCTGCGATACCGGTCCCCTTGCCGCCGAGGATGTACGCCGGCCGGATCACTACGGGCAGGCCGAGGCGCGCGATCACCTCTTCGGCTTCTGCCATCGAGCGCGCGACGCCTGACTCGGGCACGCTCAAGCCGATCCCCTGCATGGCGACCTTGAACAGCTCGCGGTCCTCAGCTGTGCGGATCGCTTCGGCGTTGGCGCCGATCAGCTCGGGTGTCCCGGGCGCGGCCACTGCGCCGCGCTCCACGAGCTGCATCGCGAGGTTCAGCGCGGTCTGCCCCCCAAGCGTGGGGAGCACCGCGTCGGGGCGCTCACGATCGATGATGCGGCAGAGGATGTCGACGTCGAGCGGTTCGATGTAGGTGGCGTCGGCGAACTCCGGATCGGTCATGATCGTGGCCGGGTTCGAGTTGGCCAGGATCACCCGGTAGCCCTCCTCACCCAGCACCTTGCATGCCTGGGTGCCGGAGTAATCGAACTCACAGGCCTGTCCGATCACGATCGGACCGGCACCGATCAAGAGGATCGACTGGATGTCAGTGCGCTTCGGCATGGTGTCCTCCAACCCCGAGGTCAGGTGCGGGGTAGCCGCTGGGAGCCTCTCGTTTGGTGGTGACGCCGAGCATTGTGGCGAACTCCTCGAAGAGGTAGGCGCTGTCGTGGGGGCCAGGGCTGGCCTCTGGGTGGTGCTGCACACTGAACGCGGGCGCATCGAGCACTCGTAGCCCCTCGCACACGCCGTCGTTGAGGTTCACGTGGCTCATCTCCGCACGCCCGCCCAATGAGTCGGCAGCCACCGCGAAGTTGTGGTTCTGGCTGGTGATCTCAATGCGGCCGGTAGCGAGATTGCGAACAGGGTGATTGCCCCCGTGGTGCCCGAACGGCAGCTTCATGGTGTCTGCCCCCACCGCTCGGCCCAGCAGCTGGTGTCCGAGGCAGATCCCGAACACGGGCACCTGACCGAGCAGAGCGGCGATGGCCTCGCTCGCGTAGGGGACAGCGGCCGGGTCGCCCGGCCCGTTCGAGAGGAAGACGCCAGCGGGCTGGCGGGAGAGCGTGTCGGCTGCACTGGTGCCCGCCGGCACGACCTCGACGTCGAACCAGGAAGCGAGGTGGCGCAGGATCGTGCGCTTGATGCCGAAGTCGTAGGCCACCACGAGGGGGCGTTGTCCGTCCGCCAGGAGATACGCCTCCGGCGTCGTCACCTGCGCGACGAGGTCGACGCCGTCTGTGCCCGGCTCGGCCTTCGCCGCTGCCAACAACGTCGCCTCATCGATGAGATCGAGCGGCCCGAAGGCGCCCGGTATGGCACCAACCTCGCGGATCCGACGGGTGAGCTTGCGGGTGTCGATGCCCGCGATGCCAGGGATGCCGTAGGCGCGGAGCTGGTCGTTGAGATCCGCCTCGCTGCGCCAGCTCGACCGACGCCGTGCGAGGTCTCGTACGACCACGCCGCGGCAGAACAGCCGTCGGCTCTCGAAGTCAGCCAGGCTCACGCCGTAGTTGCCGATGTGCGGGTAGGTGAAGGTGATGATCTGACCGGCGTAAGACGGGTCCGTGACCACCTCCTGATAGCCCGACAGCACCGTGTTGAAGACCACCTCACCGGTGGCAGTGGCGTCGGCACCGATCGCCTCCCCCTCGAACACCGTGCCGTCAGCCAGCACGAGCAACGCATCGCGCACCGTCATGCTCGACTCCTCGGGGTCCAGCTGGGGTTCATCTCTGTGGCTCTCCTTCGATGACGACCGGCTCGCCGCCGAGCAGGGTGTGGCGAACTCTGCCGGTGAGGGTGCGCCCGGTGTAGGGCGAGTTGCGACTGCGGCTTGCGAAGGCCGCTGGGTCCACCGTCCACGTGGCGGTGGGGTCGATCACCGTGAGGTTCGCGGGATGGCCTGGTGCCACCGGGAGCCCATGCTCGTCGTCCACGCCGAGGATGCGGGCGGGCTGCCAGGACAGCAGCGCCAGCACGTGAGCGATCGGAAGATCGAGCTCAGTGAGCGCGAGTGCGAGTGCCGTCTCGAGGCCGATCATGCCGGGAGGCGCCTGGTCGAAGGCGGCCTCCTTGGCCTCCTGCGTGTGGGGCGCGTGGTCGGTGGCGATGCAGTCGATCGACCCGTCAGCAAGCCCAGTCCTGACTGCCGCAACATCGGCGGTGGTTCGCAGCGGCGGGTTCACCTTGAACACCGGGTCGTAGGACGCGCACTCCGCATGGGTGAGGGTGAAGTGGTGGGTGGTGGCTTCACAGGTGACCGGTAGGCCATTCGCCTTGGCGACGCGCAGCATCTCGATGGAGCGAGCGGTCGAGAGATGTTGGAAGTGCACTCGGGTGCCAGTGAGTCGGGCCAGCGCGAGATCGCGCATCACCATCAGCTCCTCGGCCTCCGCTGGCTGGCCAGGAAGCCCGAGTCGTGCCGACCACTCCCCCTCGTGCATGTGACCTCCCGACGCGAGCACGGGGTCCTCACAGTGCTGCGCCAGGATCACACCGCCGGGGAGACCGCCGGCGTACTCCATGGCCCGGCGCATCAGACGGGCATCCGCCACGCCGGCTCCGTCGTCGGTGAAGAAGCGCACACCGAGCGACGCCATCTCGCCCAAGGGGGCGAGCTGCTCGCCCTGGCGCCCGACTGTGATGGCGCCTGAAGTTCGCACATCGCAGGGCGCCGTGCGGCCCAGCTCCAGAACCTCGCGCACGATGCCGGCGTGGTCGATCGCCGGGATCGTGTTCGGCATGGCGAGGATGCAGGTGTAGCCGCCAAGCGCCGCTGCCCGGGCGCCCGTCTCGATCGTCTCGGCCTCTTCTTGGCCGGGCTGGCGGAGATGGCTGTGCAGGTCGACCAGTCCAGGGCTCACCACACAGCCGCTCGCGTCGAGCACCAGGTCGGCGCTCAGTTCCCGTCCAACAGCAGCGATGCGTCCGTCGTCACCGATCACGACGTCGGCCACCCGCTCGCCCGTGGCGTCGATGACCCGCCCACCCTTGATCACGATCGTCGACATCAGGCCGACACCCCCTCGACCGACGACTTCTGGCCCGGAATGGTCGACCCAGTGGTCGTCAGTTCCGGGCCAGAACTCGTGGAGGTGGGGGTCAGGATCTTGTCGGCGCCTTGGCCTAGTAGGAGGTAGAGGACCGCCATGCGGGTGGCTACCCCGTTGCGCACCTGATCGATGATTACGGATCGAGGGAGGTCGGCCACCTCTGCGCTGATCTCCACCCCACGGTTCATGGGACCGGGGTGCATCACGAGAGCGTCGTCGCGCATCGCGTCGACCCGCCTGAGGGTGAGGCCGTAGCGGGCGGTGTACTCCCGCAAAGACGGGACGAGGTGTTCGGTCATACGCTCCTGCTGCATTCGGAGAAGCCCCACGACGTCGAGACTTGGCAAGACGTCATCAAGATCGTGGCTCACCTTCACCGGCCACCCCTCGAGCGAGGGAGGGAGCAGAGTCGGCGGCGCGACGAGCGTTACCTCCGCTCCAAGCGCTGTGTAGGCAAGCACGTCCGAGCGAGCTACCCGGCTGTGCTTCACATCGCCCACGATGCCGATGTGCATGCCGTCGAGCGAGCCACGCTCTTCACGAATCGTGTAGCTGTCCAGCAGCGCCTGGGTGGGGTGCTCGTGCCAACCGTCGCCAGCATTGACCACATGGACTCGATCGCTCAGCCAACGCGCGATCTGCCAGGGCACGCCTGCGGAGCCATGGCGGACCACGATGGCGTCGACACCCATGGCCTCGATGGTGAGGACTGTGTCTCGGAGCGACTCACCCTTCTTGACTGACGACGAGCCGACACTGAAGGTCATCGTGTCGGCCGACAGACGCTTGGCGGCTTGCTCGAAGCTGAGCCGCGTGCGGGTGGAGTCCTCGTAGAAGAGCCAGACGACGTTCTTTCCTCGCAGCGCTGGCACCTTGGGGATGGAACGCCTCGAGACCTCCGCAAACGAGTCGGTGAGCTTGTGAAGCTGCTCGATGTCGGCCCGATCGAGATCGGCCAGGGAGAGGAGATGCTTCACGACTTCACCACCTCGCCGAGATCGACTCCCTGAGGACTCACGTTGACGACTTCGTCGCGGCGCGTGGGCAGGTTCTTGCCTACGTAGTCGGGGCGGATCGGCAGCTCGCGGTGGCCCCGATCCACCATGACGGCGAGCTGCACCGCCCGCGGGCGCCCGTAGGCGTTCAGGGCGTCGAGCGCGGCACGGATCGTGCGGCCCGTGAAGAGCACATCATCGACCAGCACCACGATCGCCCCGTCCAGATCGACCGGGATGTCGGTGACGGCCTCGGGCAGGACCGGGCGGATGCCGATGTCGTCACGGAACAAGGCGACGTCGAGGGTGCCCAGCGCGGGTGCCTGGCCATCGATCTCCTCGAGTGCCTCGGCAAAGGCCTCAGCCATGCCAACTCCACCTGTCTGCAACCCCACGAGCACGACTCGGTCGAGCCCGTGATTGTGCTCGAGGATCTCATGGGCCATCCGCCAGATGGCACGCCGCACATCATCGGCGTCCATCACCTGGCTCCGGGCAACAAAAACGCCCCCGAAAGGGGGCGTGGAGCCTCGTTCGCGTTCGGCCATCAGCCGGGTTCCTCTCTGCCGTCCGGGTCTCACGGGACCCGCTTAACGTCAGAGATGGACCATAGCACCCGACCTCTGCGCTACTGCCACAGACGCCGGGTTGGCCACATCACAGCGAGCGATCACGTGCGCGAGGCCGAGCGCTTCCATCCCCCATGCAACGACGAGCGCTCCGGCGGTGGAGGCCACGCCCTGCCCTCGATGAGGCGCACTCGTCCACCAGCCGATCTCGGCTGTGCGAGCGACCGGATCGAATGAGGACAGCCCGACCTCGCCCGCCACCACACCGCCACGGTCGACCACGAAGTCGAGGCTCAGCCACCGATCGCGCCGCAACGTTGCGCCCTCGATCCAGCGCTCGGCCGCTGCGAGGTCTCGCACCGCAGGAACGCCCGTCCATCGCTGGATCTCTGGGTCGGCCCACGCCTCCACCAGCGCGGGTGCGTCTTCGGACCGCCAGGCCCTCAGCACCAGGCCGCGCGCATCCGCTACGTCACCCCCCAGATTGCGGTGCAGGTCGGACCTCCGTGGCCACCTTGGCGAGGAGGCCGTTCACGAAGCGGCTGCTGTCATCAGTAGAGAAGCGCTTGGCAAGATCAACCGTCTCGTTCAGCACCACCGCTGTGGGCACATCCGAGCGCGTGAGCAGCTCCGCCGTGCCCATTCGCAGCGCCGCTCGATCGAGCGCGGGCATCCGGGAGAGCGTCCAGCCTTTCGAGAACCGGCTCAGAAGCGCGTCGATCCGCTCACGATGCTCGTCGACAGCGCGCACCAGCGCAGCGGCAAAGTCGTCGGGCTCGACGGGGAGCGCATCCAACACCTCCGTGCCAGTGCAGCCCTTGGACTCTGCTTCATACAGCAGCCCGAGCGCGCGCTCTCGTGCGTCGCGGCGCTCCTCCGCAAGTGCCATCAAGCGCGGGTGAGGTACTCGCCGGAGCGAGTGTCGACCTTGATGCGGTCGCCGGGGTTCACGAACAGGGGAACCTGGAGCACGAGGCCAGTCTCGAGGGTGGCGGGCTTGCGGGCGCCGGACACTCGATCGCCCTGCACGCCTGGCTCAGTCTCGGTGACATTGAGCTCGACGGCGGCTGGGAGGTCGGAGCCGACGATCTCGTCGCCGTACATCTGCAACACCACGGTGGATCCGTCCACGATGTAGTTCGCGGCGTGGACGAGAGACTCGGGCGGCACGTTGAGCTGTTCGTAGCTCTCGTTGTCCATGAAGACGTAGTCCTCAGCATCGCGGTAGAGGTACTGCATCTCACGCTTGTCGATCATCGCCTGATCGAGCTTCTCGTCGGCCCGGAAGGTGCGGTCCATTTGGGCGCCGTTGCGCATGTTTCTCAGGGTGGTGCGCACGAAGGCGCCGCCCTTGCCCGGCTTGACGTGCTGGAAGTCGACGACCTGGAAGAGGCCATCGGACAGGTTGAGGGACATCCCTCGCTTCA
>JANOQG010000261.1:0-11080 GCA_031422255.1 Actinomycetes bacterium
GCCGCCCTGAGCGCGCATCTCCCCCATTGGTCCGTGATCACAGCCGGCACGCTCGTGGTGGAGGGACAACCGATGAGCTGGCGTACGAAGGCAGCGCTCGACGGCGTCGGGCTCGCCATTCCCAGCCATCGCAGCCGACAGGCGACCGCGGCCGACCTGCGGCATGCTTCCGTCGTGATCGCTCTCGCCCCCGAACATGTGCACTGGGTGCGCCGCACCCACCCCGAGGTGGCCCACCGCACGGCCACCTTGCGCCGACTCGCCCGTGACCTCCCCACGGACGACTCACTCCTCTCTGCTCGCATCGCGCGCCTCGGGTTGGCCGAGCTGACGATCGAGGATTGGGAGGATGTCGTGGATCCCGGCGGTGGCGATGCCGACGACTTCGCGGCATGCGCCCGTGAGGTTGTCGAGCTGGTAGCTGCACTGGCCCCCCGATTGGAGTCGCAATGACCCGCACGCTCTCTGCCGACGAGGCCGCCGCCGAGGTGCGCCCCACGGACAGCATCGGCATGCCCCTCGGCCCAGGCCAGCCGCCTGCGTTCCTCGAGGCGCTGGGCCGACGCACCGACTGGGAGCACCTTCGCATCGGTGGCGCGCTGCTCACCGTGCTCAGCGACGTGTTCACCAATCCCAACGTCCACTACCTCAGCGGCTTCTACGGCCCGCTCGAACGCCTGCTGCGCGACAGCGGCGCCAACATCGGGTTCGCGCCGGCCGACTTCCGGAGGTTTGGGCCGATCCTTGCCGCCGATCCTCCCCGGGTCATGACGACAGCGGCAGCGCCGCCCGATGCAGACGGCAACGTGAGCTTCTCGCTCCACGCGGGCGCCAGCATCGACCAGATGCGCCAGGCCGCCGCCGACCCGAACCGACTGCTCATCGTGGAGGTGAGCCCGCTGTTCCCGCGCACCTACGGCAGCGGCGCACACACCCACGCGATCCACCTCGACGAGATCGACATCATTGTCGAGAGCGACCGGGCCCCGGTGACCACGGAGGACCCAGCGCCCACTGACATCGACCGCGCCATTGCCGAGCACGTCCGAGCCTTTGTCCCAGATGGCGCCACCCTGCAGACCGGCATCGGCGCGGTGCCCTCCGTCGTGGCGTCGCTTCTCGCCGAGGGAGACGGCGGCGGGTACGGCATCCACTCCGAGATGTTCACCACAGGATTGATGCGGCTGCACCTGGCGGGCAAGGTCACCAACCAGAAGGGCACCTATGACGGCGTGTCGGTGAGCACCTTTGCCGCCGGCACCCGAGAGCTCTATGACTGGCTCCACGAGAACCACGATGTCGTCTTTCTTCCAGTGGACGTCGTGAACTCCCAGGAAGCCATCGGGCGAAATCCAGCGATGGTCACGATCAACGCGGCCATGTCCGTGGACATCCAAGGTCAGGTGATCGCCGACACCATCGCCGGTGCTCAGTACTCCGGCATCGGCGGCCACGAGGACTTCGTTGCCGGCGCCGCACTCGACCTCGACGATCGCTCGCTCCTCTGCCTCCCGTCCACCATCACCCTGGGTGACGAGCTCCGCTCGCGCATCGTGCCGTGGTTCGACGCGGGGGCTGTGATCACCACCCCACGACATCAGGTGGACGTCATCGTCACGGAGTACGGCGCTGCCGAGCTCCAGGGCAAGACCGTGCACCAGCGCGGCGAGGCGCTGGCCAGCATCGCCCATCCCGCATTTCGCGAGGAGCTCCGCGAGGCAGCCGAGCGAGCCAGCCATGGGCGATCTCCCATGCCGCCCGAGTGAACAAGATCCGGAGCGAGAACGCCGAGTTCCAGCTCCTCGAGGCGCTGCTTCGCAACCGGCGCAAGCGCGAGCAACGCGCCGAGTTCCTGATCGAGGGGGTGCAGGCGATCAACCGCTCGCTCGACTCCGGCTGGCCAGTACGCGCCGCGCTCGTGCCCGACGCCGGGGACCGTTCCCGATGGGCGGACGAGTGCCTGGCTCGGGTCGACGACATCGTTGAAGTGCGCGCAGACCTGTTCGCTCGGCTCACCGACCGCACCGAGCCGCCCGAGCTGATCTTGATCGGACGCATCTCTCCACCCGATCTCGCCTCGGTGCCGCGCCCATCGGATGGCGCGGTGGTGGTGATCGATCGGCCCGCCAGCCCCGGGAACCTCGGCACCATCCTTCGCACGAGTGATGCCTTCGGGGTGGCGGCGGTGCTCCTCACCGGACACGGGGCACACCTGTACGACCCCCAGACAGTGCGAGCAAGCATCGGGTCGCTGTTCTCCCTGCCCGTGGTGCCTGTCGAGAGCACGCAGGCGCTCGCCGACTGGGTGTCGCAGTGGCGGTCGGAAGCCGCTCTCACCGTCTATGCCACGGACGAAGACGGCGAGATCGCGCTCACGAACGACGTCGTCCTCTCTCGCCCTGCCCTTGTGCTCCTCGGGACCGAGCGCACCGGCCTCTCGGCGGCCTTGCGCGACCTCGCCGATGTCACGCTCGCAATCCCGATGGCGGGCTCCGCCAGCTCGCTCAACGTGGCCGTCGCCGCGGGCATCGTGCTGCATCGGGTGATGAGTACGGTGGCGCGTGATGGCTGACGACGTTCCCGTGACCGAGCTCATCCGCACCTCCATCGACGCCGGCATCGCTCGCGTCACCATCAATCGCCCTGAGGCGGGGAACTCGCTCACCGGCGAGATGCGAGACCACCTGGCCGACACCTTCAACGACCTCTCGGCGATGCTGGGCGTGAGGGTCGTAGTCCTCACGGGCGCGGGTGAGAAGCACTTCTGCACTGGCGCAGGCCTCGGCGGCGCTCAGCCTGCGTCGCCACCCCGGCCCGAAGGCGCTCCCGACCGCACGCTTGGCGATGTGTCGCGCCTGATCCGCCATGGCTGGCAGCGCCTCGTGGCGGCCGTGATGGATTGTGAGAAGCCAGTGATCGCCTCGGTCAACGGCACCGCCGCCGGTGGCGGCGCCAACCTCGTGCTGGCGTGCGACCTCGTCGTCATGGCCGATCACGCCCGCCTCATCGAGGTGTTCGTGAAGCGGGGCATCATCCCCGATGCTGGCGGCGCCTACCTCTTGCCCCGCCTCGTTGGCCCCCACCGCGCCAAGGAGCTCATGTTCCTCGGCGACGACCTCCCCGCACCTGAGTGCGAACGATTCGGAATCGCCAACAGCGTGGTGCCGAACGCCGATCTCACAGCCACGGTCGACGAGCTCGCGACCCGCCTCGCTGCCGGACCCACCAAAGCCATCTCGATGACCAAGTGGCTCATCAACCGCAGCCACGAGAGCAGTCGCCACACTGCCTTCGAGGAGGAGAGCTACGCCCAGGAGCTGGTGACGGGAACGGCCGACATGGTCGAAGGCATCAAGGCCTTCAGCGAGCGCCGCGCACCAGACTTCCAGGGCTGGTAGCGCGGATGACCGGCGTGGACGTCGCCCCACGCGCATGACGTCAGCGCCCCTTGATCTCCTCCGACCCGGGCGGACCATCATCGGCATGTCGGCGATTCTCCTTCCTCACCTCTCCCCCACCGAACCCGACTGGACCGCGTTCGAGGCCCACGTCGCCCGCACGGCTGAAGCGGGGCTCACTCCGGCGGTGAACATGGACACGGGGTTCGTCCACCTGCTGTCGCCCGCGCAGCGCGCTGAGGTGATCAGCCGCACCCATTCTCTCGGGGTGGACTTCGTGGCGGGAGCCTTCGACCTCGCCGGCATCGAGGCGGTGCAGGCGCTCGGCGGCACGCCCGTGATCTTCCCGTCCGAAGCCACGCACGACGTGGTTCCCGCCTACGAGCGCGTCGCCGCCGTCGCCGATCGGTTCATCGGGTTCGAGCTCTCACCCGTCTTCCACCCCGATGGCCGCATCTGGGATCTCGACACCTACCGAGCCGTGCTGACGATTCCGCAGTGCATCGGCGCCAAGCACTCCTCGCTCGACCGCCATGCAGAGTGGGATCGCCTGCGCCTCCGAGATGACATCCGGCCCGACTTCCGCGTGTTCACTGGCAACGACCTCGCCATCGACATGGTGATGTACGGCAGCGACTACCTGCTCGGCCTGTCAACGTTCGCGCCTGCCGAATTCGCGGCGCGCGATCGGTGTTGGGCCCAGGGCGACATCGCTGGCTTCCATCGCTTCAACGACGTGCTCCAGTGGTTGGGCACCACCGTGTTCCGACCCCCTGTGCCTGCCTATCGCCACGATGCCGCCATCGTCTTCACGCTGCGGGGCTGGGCCGCCACCGATGCTGTGCCAGCAGGTGCCCCCACCCGACCCGTATGGGAGCGCGAGCTCCTCACGGAGATCGTCGACGCGCTAGGAGTGCGTGCGTGAGGCGCGACTTTCCCCAGGTGAAGACCCTCAAGATCGCCGACGCCCTGCTCGCCCGCCTCTCTGAGCTCGACATCCAGCTCCCGTTCGCCGACCCTCCTGTGCTCGATGCGCTACGAGCGCCGATCGAGATCGCCGGTCGGCCTTGCCCCAACCGTTTCGCCGTGCTGCCGATGGAGGGATGGGACGGCACCGACGATGGCCGGCCGACCGACCTGGTCCGCCGCCGCTGGCAGCGCTTCGGGACCAGCGGCGCCGGGCTCGTGTGGGGCGGCGAGGCGTTCGCGGTCCGGCCGGAGGGGCGCGCCAACCCTCACCAGCTCTGCCTTGGGCCGTCCTCGGCCGACGATCTCGCCGAGCTGCACGCCCTGCTGGCTCCCGAGCAGGTCACGAGCCTTCAGCTCACCCACAGTGGCCGTTGGTCGGTGGACCCCCGGCCCGCCCGCACCGATGTGCTGCTCGATCGCCGGAAGTCGGGTGCCGTGCTCACCGGGAGCGAGCTCGATGCCATCGCAGACGACTACGTCGCTGCTGCCCGACTCGCCCGAGATGCGGGCTTCGACTTCGTGGATGTGAAGGCCTGTCACGGCTACCTGCTCCACGAGCTGCTGTCCGGCGAGGGCGACCTGGCCACCAACTCGAGCCTCATGCGCACGATCATCCAACGGGTGCGCGCCGAGGGCATCCGTGTCGGGGTGCGCCTCAGCGCGTTTGACCTCAGTCCACACCGCCCCGGCACCGACGGCGTCGGTGTACCCGAGGTGTCTGGTGCCTGGGGCTTCAACGACCCTGTCAGCCTGATCGACCTCCTCGAGGTCGACCTGCTGTGCATCACCGCCGGGAGTCCGTACTACTGCCCCCATGCCCAGCGGCCCGCCTGGTTCCCGCCGAGCGACGGCTACTCCCCCCCGGAAGACCCTCTCGTCGGAGTCGCGCGCCTCCTGGCCTGTGCCGCAGAGATCAGCGCCGCCCGGCCGGCGGTCACCGTCGTCGCCACTGGCTTCTCCTATCTGCAGGAATGGCTGCCCCACGTCGCCTCGGCATTGGTGCGCGACGGTGGAGCGGCGCTGGTCGGCGTCGGGCGCATGGCGTTGAGCTATCACGACCTACCAGCCGATGTGCTCGCCGGTCGGCCGCTGGATGGCCGGCGCCTCTGCCGCACCTTCAGCGACTGCACCACCGCGCCGCGCAACGGCCTCGTGTCGGGTTGCTTCCCGCTCGACCCCTTCTACAAGGAGCATCCCGACCGGCCGCGGCTGGTGGCCGCCAAACGGGGGTCTCGTGCCTGACCCCTCTCTCCACGGTGAGCCGGAGACAGGAGCGCAGCGACGCTCGGAGCCACAGCATCGAGGCGTCGCTGTCGTCGGCCTCGGCATCGGCCAGATGCACGTGTGGTCCTGGCGGCGCATGAAGGACCGCTTCACCGTCGTATCTGTCTCAGATCTCGACGATGCCCGCGCCCAGGAGTCGGCCGAGCGAACGGGCGCCGCGGTGAACACCTTCGAGGAGATCCTCGAGCGCGACGACGTCGCCGTCGTCGACCTCTGCACGCCGCCGTCGCTGCACCTCGACCAGATCATCGCCGCCCTCGCGGCAGACAAGCACGTCGTGTGCGAGAAGCCGTTGGTCGCCTCGCTGGCGGATTGCGACCGGCTGGCCGAGGCTGAGGCTGCGAGCGCGGGCCGCCTCATGCCGATCTTCCAGTACCGATTTGGCAACGGCCTGCAGAAGGTGAAGGCGCTGGTCGACGCTGGGATCGCGGGCCCGGCATCCACGTCCACCGTGGAGGTGGCGTGGCGTCGCCGTGCCGAGTACTACGCCGTGCCGTGGCGTGGGCGATGGGAGACAGAGCTGGGTGGCGTGTTGCTCAGCCAGGCAGTGCACGCGCTGGACATGCTCACGTTCATCGTCGGCCCCCCCACCAAGGTGTTCGCTCGCGTTGCCACCCGAATCAACAACATCGAAGTGGAGGACTGCGCGGCCATCTCGCTCGAGTTCGCTGACGGCTCCTTGGCCACCGTGTCTGCGACGCTCGGCTCCGACCAGGAGATCACGCGCCACCGCTTTCACTTCGCGCACCTCTCGGCCGAGAGCGGCACCTCGGCGTACGAGAGCTCGGCCGACCCGTGGGACATCCATCCCGACGACGAGGCGTCCGCCGCCGCGGTCGCTCCTGTGCTGGCTAGCTGGATCACTCGGCCCGAAGGGTGGTGGGGTCAGTTCGAGCGCTTCGCCGACTGGCTCGACGGCGACGCCCCAGACCTGCCCGTCACGCTGGCCGACGCGCGCTCGTCGATCGAGCTCATCACTGCGATCTACGACTCCGCCCGCCGCGGCGTGGACGTGCAGCTCCCCCTCGCATTCGATCACCCCCTCTACGAAGGATGGCTCCCGTGAGCAACGCGCTCTGGACCTACAACGCCGGCCACCGCAAGCGGCCCAACGTCCACCCACTTCGCACCCCGGCGGGCATCACGCTCACTCGTGATGCTCCCGACGACCATCCGTGGCACCACGGCCTGTGGTTCACCATCAAGTTCGTCAACGAGGAGAACTTCTGGGAGGAGACCGAGACATACGGCGTGCTCCGCCACGTCGACGCCACAACAGTCCATTGGATCCGCCCCGATCGCGAGACGGTGGTGATGGTGGACGAGCGCACGCTCACACACGTCGAGCTCGACGATGAGGCCTACGCCATCGACTGGGACATCACCCTCACTCCACAGGTCGATGTTGTGCTCGACCGCACCGAGTTCACGACGTGGGGCGGCTACGGCGGCCTCTCGCTCCGAGGCCGGGGTGACTGGACCGACACCCGGTTGCTTGCCTCCGACGGCTCGGTGCACGAACGCCGCCTCGGCGAACCCGACAACTGGCTCGACATCAGCGGCACGGTCGAGAACACCGAAGCCGGCGTGCTCCTCCTGCATCACCCGACCAACCCCCGCCACCCCGTCCCCTGGTACGCGTCCACCAAAGCCGCCACCTATGGCGACGAAGGCTGGAGCAACTTCGTGAACGCAGCGTTCCTCTGGGACGAGGCACTGGCCGCTCCGGCCAACATCCCGCTGGCCTTCCGCTTCCGAATCGTCGTGCACAACGGCATCTGGGATGTCGAGCGATGCGCCAGCGAATGGGATCGGTACACCAATGGCTGAGCGGCCACCGTTCCCCGGCGCCATCGCCGCCTCGCACCTGCGCGTCTACGACACACAGGCACCCGATGGGCTCGCCGGAGGAACACCGCACCTCCACACGGTGTGCACGGAGGCGTACTGGGTCGTGGCCGGCACCGGGCTCGTGCAGACGCTCACCAGCAGCGGCTACCAGGAGGTGCCCCTCGAGCCGGGCGCGTTCGTATGGTTCACGCCCGGCACGATCCATCGGCTCGTGAACCATGGCGACCTCGAGATCCTCGTGCTGATGCAGAACGCGGGCCTCCCAGAGGCCGGCGACATGGTGATCACCTTCGAACCCGCAGTGGTGGCCGACTCTTCGGCCTACGCGGAGGCCGCCAATCTCCCGGAGCGGGAGCGCACGACAACCGGCACGGGCACCGCGGCGCGGGTGCGGCGCGATCTCGCGGTGCCCGCGTTCGTCGATCTCCGCGACGCCACTGAGGCCGGCGACCCGCTCCCCCTGCGGGCGTTCCATGCGGCGGCAGCACGCCTCGTCCAACCACACGTCGCTGACTGGACGCTTCGCTGGCGACAGGGAGCCTTGGCCGAGACCGAACGTACTGGCGACCTCCTGCGGGCCTTGGTGGCCGGCGATGCAGACCACCTGGCCGACGCGTCGGTGCATCGGTTGGCCCCGCCCGAGACCGAACGCCGGATGGGCTGCTGCGGAACCCTCGGCACCTTCCTCCCCTGACCCAACCGGGAGCTCCGGGGTGCTCGAACGGCTGACTTCGACGTCCCACGCGCCCCCGTGCTAGCGATAGGCCCGGAAACGTTGGACGCAAGAGGGGGGCCGATGGCCGCAGCCGTTCCGATCGTCGACTACTTGGTGCTGGGCGATGCTCCACACCTGGTGGCCAAGGAATGCACGTCGTGCGGGGCGCGGTTCTTCGACCGTCGCAACGCCTGCGCCTCGTGCTTCGCAACGGAGTTCAAGGACGCGACCATCGCCACCGAGGGCGAGCTGAAGGCGTTCACGATCGTGACGTTCGCCGCGCCCGGCGTGCCCGTGCCCTTCGTGGCCGGAGTCATCGACTGCGACGGCACCAGCGTGCGCGGCAACGTGATCGGCACCGACCCCGATCCAGAGCATGTGTCACTCGGCATGAAGGTAAGGCTGGCCACCTACGTGGTGGGAACCGACGATGACGGTACCGAGGCCATCGGCTTCGGCTTCGAGCCCCTGGAGGCATGAACCATGGCTGATGACATCTGGATCCTCGGGATCAACATGACGAAGTTCGGCAAGCACCCCGATCTCGACACCGTCGACCTCGCCGCGCAAGCCGCCACGGCCGCGATGGCCGACGGCGGCGTGACGATGGCCGACATGGGCATCCTGGCGGCCGGCAACCTGATGGGCGGTGGCGGCCTCGGCCAGCAGCTGCAGAAGCAGATCGGCCAGACCGGCATCCCCGTCTACAACGTGTCCAACGCGTGCGCCACAGGCGCCACCGCGCTGCGTACAGCGATCATGGCCGTGAAGGCGGGCGAATGTGACATGGGGCTGGCCGTCGGTGTGGAGAAGCTGGCCGGCGCCGGGCTCCTCGGCGGTGGAGGCACGCCAAAGAGCGACAAGAACGTCTACTCACCCTCCGGCCGCTACGGCGCCGTCACCAACACAGACGGGCGCATCGGGACGAACACGATGCCGGGCACCTTCGCCCAGATCGGCATGGAATACGGCCACAAGTACGGCGGCACCAGCTTCGAGCTGTTCGCGAAGATCAGCGAGAAGAACCACAGCCACTCCACGCTGAACCCGCTGGCCGCCTACACGAAGAAGATGAGCCTCGAGGAGATCATGGGCGACATGATGATCGCCTACCCGAACACGCGGCCGATGTGCTCGGCCAACTGCGACGGTGCCGCCGCCGCAGTCGTGGTGTCCGGCACGAAGCTCAAGACCCTGTCGCTCGAGCAACAGCGGCGCGCCGTGAAGGTTTCCGCATCGATCCTCACGAGCGATCCCTGGTCGGAGAGCTGCCAGGTTCTCCCCGACATCAACACCCTCACGCGGATGGCCTCCACGCAGGCTTACGAGCAGGCAGGAGTGAGCCCCGCTGATCTCGACCTCGTGGAGCTGCACGACTGCTTCGCCACGGCCGAGCTGGTCCACTACGACAACCTCCAGCTCTGCGAGCAGGGGGGCGCCGTCGACTTCTTCAACTCGGGCGCCTCCTGGCGCGACGGCACCACGCCGGTGAACGTGTCCGGCGGCCTGCAGTCCAAGGGCCACCCCATCGCAGCCACCGGCATCGCCAACATCTGGGAGGTGTGCCACCACCTCCGAGGCGAGGCCGGCGACCGTCAGATCGAAGGCGCCAAGGTGGGCTTGGCTCACGTCATCGGCTTGGGCTCCGCGTGCGGCGTGCACATCCTGGAGAAGAGCGCCGCTTAGGACCTGGCGACTTCGGCGATCAACGCAGGTAGCTCGTCGACGGCGCCAGCAAGGCGGTCGGGTTCGGCGAGGATCAGCTCCTCGATGCCCCCGTAGCCCCACAGCACACCGATCGACGACACGCCTGCCTCGTGGGCACCGACGATGTCGTGCTGACGGTCGCCGACCATCACACCGGTGCGGCTCGCTTCGCAGTTGAGCTGCGCGAGCGCATGGGCGATCACCTCGCTCTTGCGGCTACGGGTGCCGTCCATCTCTGCCCCAGCGACCGCCTCGAACCAGCCCCGGAGCTCGAAGTGCTCCAGCACCTTCTCAGCGAACACAGTGGGCTTCGATGTGGCCACCGCCAGCCGGCGTCCTTCGGCCGCCAATCCAGCAAGCACCTCCCGCATGCCCTCGTAGGGCACGTTCTCGAAGATGCCCTGCGCGCCGAAGTAGTCGCGGTACGCATCCACGGCGAGCTCGGCCTCAGCGGCGGTGAGGCCCGCCCGTGCTTGGAAGGAGTCGCGCAGGGGAGGTCCGATGTAGGGGGTGAGCGCCTCGAGATCATCGGCCTGGTGTCCCAGGGCGCGCAAGGCATGCTGCACCGACTTGGTGATCCCCTCCTTGGGGTCGGTGAGCGTGCCGTCGAGGTCGAACAGGACGATGGACACGTCAGCCGACGAAGCCGTCGGCCACGGTGAGGGCATCGTCGAGCACAGCCAGGGCACGACTGACCTCGACATCGCTGACGATCAGCGGCGGGGCCATGTGGAGCCGGTTGAAGTGGGCGAAGGGCCACAGCCCGCGGCTCTTGCACGCGTTGACGACCTCCGCCATCGGCTTGGCGGCATCGCCCGACGCGTTGAAGGGCACGAGGCCCTCGCGGGTCTCGGGATCCTTCACCAGCTCCACGGCGAAGAAGCAGCCGAGGCCGCGAACCTCACCCACGGACGCGTGGCGGGTGGCCAGCTCGTCGAGTCCGGGTCCGAGCACCTCGGAACCGATCCGTGCGGCGTGCTCGATGATGGCGTCGTCCTCCATCGCACGGATGGCGCCGACGGCGGCCGCGCAAGCGAGCGGATGGCCGGAGTAGGTGAGGCCGCCCTGGTAGGCGCGGTTGGAAAACGTCTCGGCGACGGCCTCCGTCATGATCACGCCACCCAGCGGCACGTAGCCCGAGTTCACTCCTTTGGCG
>JANOQG010000262.1:0-4869 GCA_031422255.1 Actinomycetes bacterium
ACCGAAGCCTTGGCGGCGGAGGGCTACCTCGCTGACGCAGGGCTGTCGACGTCGGTGTTCCTCGCGGGCCGGATGCAGCGCCCGCTCCTTCTCGAAGGCGAGGCCGGGGTAGGCAAGACAGAGGTCGCCAAGGCGCTGGCCCGCTGGACCGGCGGTGAGCTGATCCGACTCCAGTGCTACGAAGGGCTCGACGCAGCGCAGGCCGTCTACGAGTGGGACCACGCTCGGCAGCTGCTGCACCTGCGGGCGGCCGAGGCCGTTGGGCTGGCCGCGGGCGACACCGCCGAGCATCTCGAGGGCGAGCTCTACACCGAGCGCTTCCTCATCCGTCGTGCGCTGCTCCGAGCCATTGCTCCGACGCATGGAGCGCCGCCGCCGGTGTTGCTGATCGACGAGATCGATCGAGCTGACGACGAGTTCGAGGCGTTCCTCCTCGAGGTCCTGGCGGAGTACGCCATCACGGTCCCGGAGATGGGCACGTTTCGCGCCGAGGTTCCACCCCTTGTCGTCATCACCTCGAACCGAACGCGCGACGTGCACGATGCCCTCAAGCGTCGTTGCCTGTATCACTGGGTCGAGCACCCCGACTTCGATCGGGAGGTGGCCATCGTGCGGCTGCGTGTGCCGGGGGTGGCCGAATCGCTCGCCCGCCAGGTTGCGGCTGCAGTGGCCTCGTTGCGAACCGCGGGTCTCTACAAGACTCCCGGGGTTGCGGAGACGATCGACTGGGCCGAGGCCCTCGCCACCCTTGGGTGCACCACGCTCGATGAAGCCTTCGTGCAGGCCACCCTCGGCACCGTGCTCAAGTATCGAGAGGATCAGGAGCGCGTGCGCGCCCTGGGCTTTGAGTCGCTCCTGCGCGGCGCTGCGTCCGAGGCGACCTGATGGCCGCTGCGGAGGAGATCGTCGTGGCGATGGGTCGTGCGTTGCGTGACCTCGGCGTCGGGGTGTCGCCCGATGCCACCGCTGCCTTCGCGTCGGCTCTCTGCGAGGTGGGGATGGATCGCCGTGAACACGTCTACTGGGCGGGGCGCGCAACCCTGGTGCACCACCCAGAGGAGATCGCCACGTACGACCGGGTGTTCGACGTCGTGTTCGGCCGACTCACCGCCGTCCCACCAGCAGGTCCCCCGGTCCTGCCCGAGGTCACCCTTCTGTACGACGCGGAGGAGTCGCCGAGTGGGGCGGAAGCCGGCGCCCCAGCGCTGGGTCCGGTTGTCTCCTTGCGGTGGACGGACCAGGAGACGTTGCGTGCCAAGGACTTTGCCACCTGCACGCCGTCGGAGCTCGAGGAGCTGCACCGCCTGATGACGCATCTGTCGGTGGCTGGGGCGCGGCGCTCGTCGCGTCGCACGGTGCCGTCCCGTCGGTCCCGCGGGGCGATCGACCTGCGAACAACGACGCGTCAGGCCCTCCGCACTGGAGGTGAACCGCTGCGCACGGCGCACCGTCGCAGAGGCGATCGTCCCCGCCGAATCGTCCTGCTCTGCGATGTATCTGGGTCGATGGAGCCCTATGCCCGCGCGCTCGTCCGCTTCGCGCACGCGGTCGTGGCGGGTCGGAACCCCGTTGAGGTGTTCACGCTCGGCACCCGGTGCACACGCATCACACGCGAGCTCCAGTCCCGGGATCCCGATGCCGCGCTGCAGGCCGTGGCGGAGGTGGTGAGGGATTGGTCGGGTGGCACGCGTCTCGGTGACGGCCTCCGCTCGTTCAACGACGACTGGGGCGTGCGGGGCGTGGCACGCGGCGCCGTTGTGGTCATCCTCTCGGACGGCTGGGATCGGGGCGATGCGGCGCGGCTCGGGGAGCAGGTGCAACGTCTGCGCCGAGTGACGCACCGTCTCATCTGGGTGAATCCGCTCATGGCTCAGCCCGGGTTCGCTCCCGTCGCACAAGGAATGGCGGCCGCGCTACCCCACGTGGATGAGCTCCTTGAAGGGCATTCGCTTCAGTCTCTTGATGCGCTGGCGGCGGTGATCGGGCGGTGAGGGAGCTCCTCGGCGACCTCGATCGCTGGCGGACGCAGGGAAAGCGGATCGCCCTGGCTCGGGTGGTGGACATCGAGGGTTCCGGGCCCCGCGATCCGGGTGCCGCCATGGCAGTGAACGAGGACGGTGACGTGATCGGTTCGGTGTCGGGCGGCTGTGTGGAGGGCGCGGTGGTGGCCGAAGCCATGGACGTGCTCGCCACCGGCGACCGCCGCATCGTGACCTTCGGCTACAGCGACGACGACGCCTTTGCCGTGGGGCTCACCTGTGGCGGCACGGTGCATCTCTTTCTGGAACCGTTGGACTGGTAGCCGGTGGGCGACGTCACCTTCGAGGCGCTGCGCGAGGCGGTGCGGTCCCACCGCCCGGCTGTGCTCGTCACCGTCGTGGCCGGGCCTGGAGTGGGCGACAAGCTGCTCGTGGTGGAGGGAGCGGAGCTCGCGGGCCAGCTCGGCGATGCCGATCTGCATCGCGTGGTCGCGCGCGACGCGGAAGCGGCCTTGGCTGCCGGGGCCACGTCGGTGCGCCGATACGGGCCCCAGGGCGAGGCAAACCAGGACGCTGTCACCGTGTTCTTTGACTCGTACGCGCCACCTCCTCGACTCGTGATCTTTGGCGCCGTCGACTTCACCAGTGCACTGGTTCGGGTGGCCAAGGTGCTCGGCTACCACGTCACCGTGTGCGATGCCCGGGAGGTGTTCGCGACAACGGCGCGATTCCCATTGGCCGACGACGTGGTGGTCGACTGGCCCCACCGGCACCTCGAGAGCATCGGCGACAGCCTTGGTGCTCGCGACGCAGTGTGCGTCCTCACCCACGACGCCAAGTTCGACGTGCCGGCGATCATCGCGGCGTTGGCCACGAAGGTGGGGTACCTCGGAGCGATGGGGTCGCGGCGCACCACGGAGCAACGCGCGCTGCGCTTGCGGGAGGAGGGCGTCACCGCCGCCGACCTCGAGCGGTTGATGGCGCCCATCGGGCTCGACCTTGGGGCGCGCACCCCGGAGGAGACGGCGGTGGCGATCTGCGCCGAGATCATCGCGTGCCGCACCGGCCGAACAGCGCCCAGCCTGCGTCACGGCTCCGGCCCGATCCACCCGTCGCACGCATGACGGTGGCGGGCATCGTGCTGGCCGCCGGGGCTGGCCGCCGTTTCTCCGCCTCGGGGGGAGTGGGAGCAAAGCAGCGAGCATCCGTCGGTGGGGTCCCGATTGTGGCTGCTGCGCTTGGGGCGGCAGTCGGTGCGGGATTGGATGCGGTGGTGCTGGTCCAAGGCGCGACCGACCTGAGCGATCTGGTGCCGGCGGGTGTCATCGTCCTCGACAACCCGCGCTGGGACGAAGGCTTGGCAACGTCGTTGCAGGTGGCGCTCGATCACGCTCGAGAGGCGGGCCACGACGCGGTGATCGTGGGTCTTGGCGACCAGCCCGGAGTCCGGTCGGAATCGTGGAGAGCGGTGGCGCTCGCGGCGGCTGTGCCACCGATCGCAGTCGCCACGTACGGCGGCCGGCGAGGCAACCCCGTCCGCCTCCACCGGTCCGTGTGGGACCTCGTTCCGACCACCGGCGACGAGGGCGCTCGTGCCGTGATGCAGCGGAGGCCCGACCTCGTACGGGAGATACCGTGCAGCGGCGACCCGCACGACGTTGACACCTTGGAGGATCTCGATCGATGGAGCTGACCAACGACTTCTGCGTGGCGCTCCCCGTGGAGCAGGCCTGGATCATCCTCACCGACCTCGAGCGAATTGCGCCGTGCATGCCCGGAGCGCAGCTTCAAGAGGTTGAAGGTGAGGAGTACCGCGGCATCGTGAAGATCAAGGTCGGACCGATCACGGCGCAGTACAAGGGCGCTGCCACCTTCACGTCGCTGGATGAGTCGGCTCACGTTGCGGTGCTGCGCGCTGAGGGGCGGGAGACGCGAGGCCAAGGCAACGCCAACGCCACCATCACCGCCACCCTCACCTCCGATGCCGACGGCACGGCCGTCTCGGTGGTCACCGACCTCCAGATCACGGGTCGGGTGGCGCAGTTCGGGCGCGGCGTCCTCGCGGATGTGAGCGCCAAGCTGCTCGGCCAGTTCGTGGAATGCCTCGAGACAACGGTGCTCGTCGACGCGGCGGCCGTCGACCCGGTCGCGGTCAACCCGGTCGAGCCGGAGCCCGTGGAGCCAGCTCTCCTCCCGGATGAACCCGAGCCCGGTGTTCCAAGCGTTCGTACGATCGACTCGCCGGAGGCCCGTGCGGTGAATCTTCTCGATGCGGCGGGCTCGCCGATCGCAAAGCGCGTCGGACCGATTGTCGCGGCGGTCGCCATCTTCTGGCTGCTCAAGAAGCTCTTCGGCCGCTCGCGGTGACGACCAGCGCGGCCGACCGCGCCGCCGTCGAAGCGCTGCTGGGCCGTCCGGTTCAAGGGGCCTTCGTCGTCGTTGTCCGCCATCCCGATGGGTCCCCAGTCGTGCTCGAGAACTCCCCGTTCATGGATGACGGCACGCCAATGCCCACCCGCTACTGGCTCGTGGGGGAGCCCGAGCGCACGATCGTGTCTCGCCTCGAGGCGGCCGGCGGGGTCAATCGATCTGAGGCCGAAGTCGACCCCGATGTCCTGGCTGCGGCGCACGCTCGCTATGCCGCCGAACGAGACGCCGTGATCCCCACCGACCATGTCGGCCATCGACCGAGCGGCGGTGTCGGGGGCACCAGACTCGGAGTGAAGTGTCTCCATGCTCACTATGCATGGCATCTCGCCGGCGGCGACGACCCCATTGGTCGGTGGGTCGACGAGCATCTCCACGAGGTCATCACTTCCGAGACAGACCACTAGTGCCGTGTCAGGCAACGTTTGCGACGTTCGACGCCGGCCAGGAGCGCCGCTGACTG
>JANOQG010000263.1:0-4235 GCA_031422255.1 Actinomycetes bacterium
GCATCTCGCCGGCGGCGACGACCCCATTGGTCGGTGGGTCGACGAGCATCTCCACGAGGTCATCACTTCCGAGACAGACCACTAGTGCCGTGTCAGGCAACGTTTGCGACGTTCGACGCCGGCCAGGAGCGCCGCTGACTGCGTCCTCGTCCTCGCATTCGCTGGGGGAGTCCTTCGTCCTGCGTCCTTGTCAGCGACGCTCCTGACTCGCCGTCAACCCCCGAACGTTGCCTGACACGGCACTAGCGACCGAGGAGAGCAGTCCGCTCAGCGACTGGTGTGCGGCTCGGAGGAGCGTCTTCGGTGACCTCCGCGAGCATCTCGGCGAACCGGGCCGCGTAGGCCGCTGCGGAGTTGGCGGTCGTGAACACTGCGGCCATGGCCGAGGCTGACTGGCCCATCGCATGAAGCTGGGCGGGATCGTCGAGCAGGGCGGAGATCCGCTTCGCCATCAGACAGGCCTCGGGCCGCTCGATGATCACTCCGGAGACACCATTCTGGACGACATCGCCGACGGCGCCGACGGCGAAGGTCACCACGGGGCAGCCTGCCATCTGGGCCTCGATGGCGACGCCCGGGATCCCCTCTGCTCGGCTCGTGATCAGCGCGATGTCCGCTGCTCCGAAGATCAGCTCCGGATCGTCGCGGTGGCCGAGCATCGTGACGGACTCGGTGAGGCGGAGGTCTGCGATGCGCCGCTCGACCACTGCCCGGCGCGGACCGTCGCCAGCGATGACAAGGTGCGCGTTGTGGCCTTGGTGACGCACATACGCGAGGACGTCGACGGCGAGCTCTGGCTGCTTCTGGTCGACGAGGTGCCCGACGAAGCCCAGAAGCGGAGCTTTGGCGTCAATGCCGATCTCGTCGCGCAGTGTGGAAGATGCCTCGGATCGGCTTACACACGAAAACCGTTCAGGGTCCCGCGCGTTTGCGATCAACCAGACCGGACCCTCGTAGCCGAGTGTTCTCATCTCCGACTCCATGTCGGTGGTGAGCGACACGACGCCGTCGAACCGGCGGGCCACCGTGCGCCAGGCCCGCCTACGAAGCTCGCCCCAGCCCTCGATCGGCAGGCCGAGGATCCGCTGCCAGACGCGCACGGAGGAAGAGGGGACGGCAAAGGCCGTCACGATGGCGGCCCATCCGCCGTGCGCGAGCACGAGGTCGGCGGGGTGCTTCGCGAGATGGCGCCGGACGCGCCAGCAGCTTCGGATGTAGGTGAGGGGTCCGAGGCGCGAGGAGGAGACGAGAGCGGGAAGGTCGGCGATGGCCTTGCCATCCTGTGCGAGCGCAATGGCGAGCACTTCGTTTGTGCTGCCGAGATCGTCGAGAGCGGCGGCCAGCTCGATGGCCACAACCTCCGCCCCTCGGCGGTGCGACCGGGTTACCAGGTGGAGCACCCGTAGACCGGCGACGGGCTTCATGAGCTCGAGCTTTGGCGTCCCCTTGAGGGCGCGCCCGTGGCTGAGCACCCGCTGATCTGTGAGCGCGGCGATGACCGCGGGGGCCGGACGGCCCCCGCGGTCACGGAACCGCTGGAATGTCAGCGCGCCGATGATGCCCGCCGACGGGCCGGACGACCGGCTGTCATTGCCAGGTAGCCCAGGTCGATCAGACCGAGGGCCAGCAGGGTGAGGTACAGCGTGGAGCTGGCACCTGTGCGGGGCAGGTCGCCGGAGCCGACTGCGACAGGCGCTGCTGTGGTGGGCACCACAACTGCCGGGCGGGTGGTGGTCGTCGTGCTCGGGGCTACGCCGGTCTCGTCGAGCATGCTGAGAACACCGGCACCGGGGGTGCAGGTGATCCCCAGGCTCACGTTGGAGCTGGTGAGCACCGTGGTGGTGATGGTGCCGGGCGTGAACTCGATCGGTGAGTCGACGTCTGCCGTGCGGTTGAAGGTGCCCGTGTAGGGACCGTTGACGTAGCCGACGGGTGTGGTTCCGTCACCGAGGACCAGCAGCTCATCGGCTGCACCGGTGCCGGCCGAGGACCCGGTGGCCCCTGTGGTGGCCGAGATCGGGTTCACCGCGTCCTGGATGGTGAAGGTGGTGACACCGAGGCCAACAGCGAAGCTCACGACGCTCAGGTCAAGGTCGAAGTTCCAGGTGAACTCCACGTCGAAGTCTTCTGCCGGTGAGGGGGCGGGCTCGACGGCGGCGCTCGTGACGATCGCATTCTGCGCGAAGGGGTTCAGACCGAAGCTCGTGAGCAGGTCGTTCGTGAGCTGATCGCTTCCAGTGCAGCTGTAGCTCACGGCCACTGAGTCAGCGGCGAGGAACCGCCCGTCCTGCACGGTGGGGGCGGCGGAGGTGGTTGACGGGGCCAGTGTGGTGGCGAGCAGCCCCGCACTCGCAAAGACGATCCCATGCGTGAGCAGGCGTCGACGCCGCTTGCGCGTGGTGGGTACAAGTTGATCGTCGAGCGATCGTTCGTTCGCAGGCACGGTGGTGTTACTCCTCAAGTGAAGGGTTGCCAGGATGGCGTGTTGGATAAGTGCAGCGCGGCGGTGCAAGAAGCTCGGGAGCCCGCACCCGGGCAGGACGCACCGCTAGCTGTGGGGAACTGGGGGCTCCGAACCGCGTGGCGAGGAGCGTTCCCAGGCTGCGGGAGGAACAGTGCGGCGGTCGCGCCGGACGCGACGAGCAACGGTTGTGAACGCATCTGTCTCCCCCTCCCCGTGTACCTCGTTCCCACCCCGACTGCAGTGTCCACGTTGTTGCCCTGAGTGGCCACACTGGGTGGTCAAGTGGTGACCGCCGACACTACACATGATCCCCGGCGAGGTCCACAGGATCGTGTAGGGGGACGTGCCCTTGTCCCACTTTGCGAACTATCGAACGAGCGCCCGGAGTGCGCCAGTTGTCCCGCTAACCGGCACGCTTAGTGACGGTTGTTCGCGAGGTGTTTCCGTACCCGCCGAACCTGGTGATCCCACGACCACTCGTGAGCGATGGTTCGCCCGCCCTCTGCGAGGTGACTCCGCTGATCGGAATCCTCACTCAGCGCGCGCAGCGCGGCGGTGAGCCCGGCAGCGTCGCCTGGTTGGAAGAACGCGACGTTGCGTCCGTCGTCGAGGCGCTCGGTGAGCTGGGGTACCGCGGGAGCAACCACTGGCAGCCCAGCCGCGAGGTACTCCGCCAACTTCAGCGGGGAGTAGTGGAACGGCTCGTCGGCGCGACCGAGGACAACGCCGACATCCATCGCGGCCAACATCTGAGGGAGCTCGTCGTGGGGCACCATCCCGGTGAAGCGCGCCGTCACCCCGAGGTCCTTCGTCAGCTGCTCGATTCGGGGCCGTTCGGGGCCGTCGCCGACCAGCAGCAAGGTCACGCCTGCGATGCCGGCCGCGGCGCGAACAAGCTGATCCAGCGCGTGGAACGGACGGAAGCTGCCTGCCCACCCGACGACGAACCCATCGCCCACCCCGGTGGCCTGGCGGGCGGCCGCTCGGTCCATCGGGCCTGCAAACAGCTCCAGGTCGACGCCGGTTGGGGTGATGATCACGCGCTCCTCGGCCACGCCGAGTCGAAGGACCTCCTGCGCCACGACCTGGCTGCCGCAGGCAACCAGCGTGGCAGCCCGAAGAGCGGGCAGCTCGGCCTTCGTCTCGAGCCACTGACCCCAAAGTGGTCGGCGTACGGCCCACTGCTCCGCCTGCCACATGAGCAGGGCGGGCACGAACAGCACGGACGGCACGTGCAGTGTTGCGGCGAGGTCGAGCCCTGCCCTGTGGAAGAGCTCGTGTCGCTGCCAGACGAACTCCACCGGGTTTGCCGCGTCCGTCCACGGCCCGAGTGGCTCGACGCTGAAGCGCCGAGCCCGCAGCGCTTCGCGGGCGTCCTTCGTAAGCGTCTTGACCAGCGACGGGATGGCTCGACGTGCTCGGCGTTGGCTGGTGGCCAGCGAGCGCTCGACACCGGCCGCTCGTCGGCGCACCTCATCGACCGTGAGGATGCCCTGCGGTGTCACAATCCAGGCGCCGCCCAGCTCTCGTTCGGCCGCGGCGGCCCATCCACAGGTGCTGATCCACCCAGCGACGGGCCCGAGCTGACCGCTGGTGGTTGTCGGGAGCACGAAGATGGCCGCAGCGCGATCACCTTGTGCGTCCATCGAACAGCGATCGTAGCCAGCCGGATCACTGGTCATCGAGGGTTCGGAGTGCTCACTGCAGTGACGACGCGTCGCATCGGGTCTGCTCCGCTGGCAGTCACTGATCGTGGCCGGTCAAACGGCCG
>JANOQG010000264.1:0-7921 GCA_031422255.1 Actinomycetes bacterium
CAATCAGCGGCAGATCGCACCCGACCCGGGCGTTCTGTGCCGCAGATTGCGTCGGCGCTACAGGCTGTCGCGGTAGGCGACCGCTGCGTCCATGAGCGTTCGGAGCTCGTCGAGATCGTCGGTTCGAGTGCTGAGGACGACTCGCTCGGCGCCGTGTTCGACAGCAGACGCGATCGCCGTGTCGTCACCCAACAGGCCGCCGAGGGTGAGCGTTACCGACCCTGGCGCTCGGCCGGCATCGCTGGCCGAGGCCTGCACCTGGGCCCACCGCTCGTCGAGTAGATCGCCTGACAGTCCGAGCGGGAAGAAGCCGTCGCCGCGTTGACCGGCGCGCCGGGCGGCGGCAGGAGCATGGCCGCCGACCAGGATCGGAATCGTTGGCTGCACGGGCTTCGGGTGGCTGCGGACGGGACTGAAGTCGAAGTGACGCCCGTGGAACTCCGGCGTGTCCTCCTGCCAGATCGCCCGCAGGGCATCGATTGCCTCGTCGGTGCGTGAGCCGCGTTCGTCCGGGTCGATCCCGAGCGCGGCCACCTCCTCGCGCATCCAGCCGACTCCGATGCCCAGGAAGAGCCGACCGCTGGAGAGCCGGTCGATCGTCGCGCACCGCTTCGCGAGCTGGAGCGGGTGGTGCTCCGGCAGCACGAGGATGCCGGTGCCAAGTCGGATGTGCTTGGTTCGTGCCGCGAGCCACGCGAGCAGATCGAGCGGATCGGGCAGGTCGCAGTCCTCGGGCAACGGCATCCGGCCGGTGTCGCTGTAGGGGTACCGACTCTCGTATCCCACCGGCACGACGACGTGCTCCACCGCGAGCAGTGATTCGAACCCAACGGTGTCGGCGTGCTCGGCGAATGCCGCCATCCAGCTCGGGTCGCTGGCGACGTTGAGCCGGTAGGGCGGCAGCAGCCCGAGGGCGATCGTCACGCCAGTGTGGCCTCGAACGCTCGGACACGATCCAGGAATCGCTGTGGGTGGACGAGGTGGGGGTAGTGACCGACGTCCTCCCACACCTCCACGGTGGCGGTAGGGATCGCCGCGCTGAGCCAGGGTGGGTAGGCAGGCCCAGGGTCGATGCCGTGCAGAGCGAGGTACGGAGCGGTCACGGCCGAGGCCAGCGAGTCCACCAGTGCCTGGAGGTCGGCGGGCGTCATCTCGAGAAGGGGGGCCCACACGCCGAGGACGACCTCCTGCACCGGCCGGCGTAGCGCTGTGATGCGCGTCACCTCGTCGGCGGGGAGCGCTCCGTTCATGCTCTCGAAAAGTGCAGCGAGGACACCCTCAAACTCATCGCCTCGAAGCAGCGTCTCAGCGCCGACGACGAGCTCCTGGAAGTCGCCCAGCGCGATCGACTGGTCGATGTTGATCACGCCACGACACGGGTGCACCCCAGCGAAGGCGGTGACGACAATGCCTCCCATCGAGTGTCCGACGGCGAGCGGTGCCTCGAGCCCGAGCTCTGCCACCACGGTCGCAACGTCGTCGGCCATGGACTGCGCGTCGTACGAGGCTGCAAGGCCGGAACCCCCGTGGCCGCGCATGTCGATGGCCACCACGGTGTGGTCGGCGGCGAGGTCGGGCAGCAGCGGATCCCACGCGGCCCGGCTCTCGGTGATGCCGTGGACGAGAACCACGGGCGGGCCGGCTCCCGCGACCGAGTAGTCGATGGTGACGCCGTCGAGGCTCGTCGTGGTGGGCACCCCGAGGTTCTAGTCGGGCGTGATGCCGGTGACGCCCCAGGACACCTGGCGAGCCATCGACTCGCGAAGCTTGGCCGTGCGGATGCCCCAGAACTCGAACCCGTACTGGTGGGCGGCCGTGTGCGCCAACATCGACACAAGGATGCCGGCGGCCGCCATCGGGTCGATGGCCTTGGGGACACGGCCAGCGGTCTGAGCCTGCCGGGTGACCTCCGCCAAGGCCGTGGTGATGTCGTTGAGGAGCCGGACCCGAATCTTCTGGAAGCGGCCGTCGCCTTCGTCGGTGGCGAGGTTGACCACCCGCAGGACCGAGCGGTGATCGTCCCAGAAGACGAGAAAGGCATCGACGAGCTCGAGCGAGGTGGCCAGCGCACCCGACCCGTTCCACGACCCGTCCGTGATGATCTCCGTGAGGTGCTGGCCCTGCAGCGCCATCTCCTCCGCCAGCACGAGGATCGCCGCCTCAACATCGGCGAAGTATTGGTAGAAGGTGGCTGGCGAAGTGCCGGCTTCGCGTGCGATGTCGATGACCTTGACGTCTCGGTACGAGCTCGTGGTCAGCATCTCGCGGGTGCACTCCAGTAGCCGCTGCCGAGTGGCCCGGCCGCGTCGCCCCGGCACCCGGCCGTCGGCGGCGCGCAGATCGTCGTCGTCCACAGGATGGAGCGGGGTGACCTCGGGCATCGCGGGAGGCTACGCCTGCGCCCGCAGCTCGGTCTTGAGCACCTTGTTGCTGGCGTTCATCGGCAGGGCCGTCAACAGCCGGACGTACTTGGGTGCCTTGAAGTTGGCCATCGACTCCCGGGCCCAGGCCACGATGGCTTCCGGCTCCGGCTCAGTGCCCGCGGTGGGTACGACGAATGCCATTCCCACCTCACCCATGCGCTCGTCAGGCACCCCGATGACGGCGACCTGCGCGATCTGAGGGTGCAGGAGCAACAGACGCTCGATCTCGGCCGGGTAGGCATTGAACCCGCCCGTGATGAACATGTCCTTCATGCGGTCGGTGATGGCGAGGTAGCCGCGCTCGTCCATCACGCCGACGTCACCGGTGTGGAGCCAGCCATCGGCATCGATCGCCGCAGCGGTTTGCTCCGGGTCCTCGAAGTACTCCCGCATCACGTTGTAACCACGGATCACGACCTCGCCGGGTTCCCCGCGGGGCACCTCCACTCCCTCGTCGTTCATCACGAGCACCTCGACGCCCGGGATGGCTCGGCCCGAGGTGGTGGAGATGGTGACGGCGTCGTCGTCATGGCGACACATGGTGGCGATGCCGCACACCTCTGTGAGGCCATACCCCGTGACCACCACCTCGAACCCGAGCTCCTGCTTCATGCGCTCCACGAGCTCCACAGGCACTGCCGCCGCCCCGGTGACAGCCAACCGCAGCGTCTGCATCTTGGTGAGATCGAGGTCCGGGTGGTTGAGGAACGTCTGGTAGATCGCCGGCGGGCCGGGGAGCATCGTGATGCCGTGGGTGGCCACCATCTCCATCGCGGTGGGAATGTCGAACACCGCCTGGGGCACCAGCGTGGCGCCCACGGTGAGCGCGGCCACGATGCCCGCCTTGTAGCCGAACGCGTGGAAGAAGGGGTTGATCACGAGGTAGCGATCACCCGCACGCAGCCCGATCACCGAAGCCCAGTCGGCGAAGCCACGCAACACCTGGCCGTGCGTGCACACGACGCCCTTCGGGTTCCCGGTGGTGCCCGACGTGAAGAGGATGTCGGACACAGCGTCGGGGGTGAGCGCCGCAACCCTCGAGTCGAGTGCGGCGGGTTCGACGGACTCCCCCGCGGCCACGAAATCAGCCCACAGTATTGTGCCCGGCAAGGCCTCACCGCGCAGTACCACGGTGTGCTCGAGGTGCGGGAGATCGTGCGGCTCGAGCATCGCGAGGTAGTCGTTGCCGAGGAATCCGTTCACCGTGACGAGCACACGCGCTCGGCTGCGCTGGAGGATGTAGGCCGCCTCCGCCCCCTTGTAGCGCGTGTTGATCGGCACGACCACGCCGCCGGCGGACTGCAGCCCGAGCAGAGCCACCACCCACTCCCACACATTGGGCGACCAGATCGCCACGCGGTCACCCGGCTCGATCCCGGCAGCCATGAACGCTCGGCCAGCGTGGTGCACGGCCTCGGCCAGCTCGCCGAAGGACAGCCGCGTCTCGCCATCGACGATTGCCTCAGCAGCGCCGAATCGGTCGGCCGCCGAGCGGACCAGGTTCGGCGTGGTGCCCCATTCCAGGTCGCCACGCACACCCGTCTCCATCTCGGCCGCGCTCAGCTTGGCCCGCCCGCCCAGATCGCAACGAGCTCGTCAGTCGTCGTGACTGCGGCCAGCAGGGCGAGGGTGTTGTCGATCACGGCATCGGCGTAGTCACGCGGGATGCCGCACACGGCATCGCGCGGGAGCACGACGTTGTAGCCGCGGTTGACCGCGTCCATCACGAGGTTCGTGACGGCGACGTTGACTGATACGCCCGTGACCACGATCGTGGTGATCCCGAGGTTGCGCAAGACCGGATCGAGGTCGGTGCCGGCCATCGGGTCGAGCCCGTGCGTACGGGTGAGCACGAGGTCCTCGGGCTCGGGGCCGAGCTGAGGCACCACGTCGACCTCGGGGGTGCCCGGCAGCAGCGCAACGGGCGACTTGCGAACGCCCATGAACAGTCGAGCATTGTGGTTGGCGCCCTTCCCGTCGGCTCGTCGATAGGCCGTGCAATGGACGATCTGCACCCCAGCGGAGCGGGCGGCAGGGAGCAGCCGAGCCAGGCTCGGCAGCATTTCGGCTGCAGCAGCCTCGGCCAGTGCGGGCAAGGCCGACCGCTCCCCCACGACGCCGTTCTGTACCTCGGACGTGATGATCGCCGTGTGCGACGGGTCGACGAGGGCGGCCAGGTCGAGCGGCATGGCGGGGACACTATCCGACCCCGCTAACGTATCTGACACACCGTCAGATCTTGGCGAGACCCCTGGAGCGTCCGCGATGACCGTCACCGATCCGGCGACCGAGACACCCGATACGGCATGGGAGCTCCCCACCATCGTGAGTGTCGACGACCACGTCGTCGAGCCCCCTCATGTCTGGGAGACGTGGCTACCGGAGCGCTTCCGCGAGGCTGGGCCGCACATCGAACGCCGGGGCATCGGCACCATGAAGCACATCGGCGGCGGCCAGTACGAGCAGACCTTCGACCCCGATGGACCCGAGGCCGACTGCTGGGTCTACGAGGACCTCGTCTACATCCACAAGCGGCACGTCGCCGCTGTCGGCTTCGACCGCGACGACATGACGATGTCCCCCATCACCTACGACGAGATGCGCCCAGGGTGCTACGACCCGAAGGCCCGCGTGGACGACATGGTGATGAACCACGTCGAGGCCTCGCTGTGCTTCCCGTCGTTCCCACGCTTCTGTGGTCAGACCTTCACCGAAGCCAAGGACCGCGAGCTCGCCGAGGCCTGCGTCTACGCCTACAACGACTGGATGGTCGAGGAGTGGTGCGGCGACTCCGACGGCCAGCTCCTTCCCCTGCCGATCATCCCGCTGTGGGACGCGGAGCTCGCCGCCAAAGAGGTCGTACGGAACGCGGAGCGCGGGGCCCGCGCCGTTTGCTTCAGTGAGATCCCGCCGCACCTCGGCCTGCCGTCGATCCACTCCGGCGAGTGGGACCCGTTCATCGCCGCCTGCCAGGACACCAAGACGGTGATCTGCATGCACATCGGCTCGTCATCACGCATGCCGGCAACCTCCGGTGACGCACCAGTGGCAGTGGCGGCAACGCTGAGCTTCGGCAACGCCATGGCATCGATGAGCGACTGGCTGTTCTCCGGCAAGCTCGTGCAGTTCCCCGAGGTGAAGCTCGCGTACAGCGAGGGCCAGATCGGCTGGATCCCGTACATCCTCGAACGCGCCGACGACGTGTGGAGCGAGCACCGCGCCTGGGGCGGCGTGAAGGACCTGGTACCGGAACCGCCGTCGACCTACTACTACCGCCAGATCTATGGGTGCTTCTTCCGCGACCAGCACGGCGTCGACTCGCTCGACAAGGTCGGCGAAGACAACATCACCTTCGAGACCGACTACCCCCACACCGACTCCACGTGGCCCAACACAAAAGCCATCGCCACGGAGATGATGAAGGGCGTCCCGCACCACGTCGTCGAGAAGATCATGCGGGGCAACGCGCGCCGCATGCTGTCAATGGACGACTGAGCTAGCCCTCGCCGAGCGGCGCGCGCGTCATGGTGGTGATCGCTCGGACGTCCTCGTAGCCGAGGCCTCGGTAGAGGTGGAGCGCGCCGGTCGGGTTGTCAGCGTCGACACCGAGGATCGCTCGCTCGAAGCCAGTGTCGGACTCGGCGATGCGGCGATGGACATCGGTCATCAACCACCGAGCCACACCTTGGCCACGCCAGGACTGAAGCGTGCCGACCGTGTTGATCCATGCTTCGACAGGGAGCGTGGTCCAGTCCTGCGGATACGCGGCGGTGAGGACGAGCCCCATGACCGTTTCGGTGGCCGACTCGACCGCGAGCACGGACAAGTCGGGGCGGAAGTTGCGATGGCCCGTGTACCACTGAGCCCACTCCTCGGCCGAGCGGGGCTCGCTCCCCCAGTGATCGGCAAAGGCCTCCGTGTGCGCCAGCCGCGCCGCTTCGTCGAGCTTCGAGCTCCACGGCACGAGCTCGAGGCCCGCTGGCGCCTCCACCGGAGCAATCGGCGTGCTCGTGGCACGCGCCACCTCGAGGAACCGACGGACAGGCTCGAATCCCGCACGGGCAGCGACAGCCAGGAGGTCGTGCTGGTGGTCAGCCGAGTCGATCATCAACGTCGCAGGCAGAACCGACTCGAAGCCAGCGGCGATCTCGGAGCCGCGGCGCAGCATCCAGTCGAAGACAGCCGTGCCCAGACCCTGACGACGGTGGCTCGGCCGCACGCCACCCCAACACGCGACCTTGTGCCACTCGCGTGCCCCCGGCATTGCCTTGAGCCAGGCGAAGGCCACCAACAGCGGGCCGTCCCACACGAACGTGGCGTCGGTATCGGGGTGCGACCAAACGGACTTCCACTCGTCGTCAAGATCCTCGAGCTCCAGGGTCTCGCCTCGGTCGTCGACCGACTCGATTGCCGCCAGGAGCTCGGCCCACTCGGGATCCTGGTCGCGCTGTGGCGGCGCCCAGCGCAGTTCAGCCATGCCGGCGATTCTCGCAGGCGGGGCCCAGCCGCCCCAACGGGATTCGCCCAGCCAGCCGCCCGGATAGCGTGCCCGGGCGATGGACCCGAGCACGCTCACGACGATCCGCTACGAAGCCGCCGACGGCGTGGCCACCATCACGCTCGACCGCCCCGACCACTACAACGCGTTCACCACTGCGATGTGCGACGAGATGGCCGCAACCTGGGCTCACATCCGTTCCGACGACAGCATCCGAGCCGTGGTCCTGACCGGAAGCGGCGAGAAGGCCTTCTGCACCGGCATCGACCGCTCCGAGGTGCCCGCCGACGACGGCGTGGAGTACAGCTTCGATCCGCTCACGTACCAAGACCCCGGAGCTCGGCTCGGCCCTCGGACCAACGAGTGCTGGAAACCAGTCGTCGCCGCGGTGAACGGGATGGCATGCGGCGGCGCGTTCTACCTGCTTGGCGAAGCAGACATCCTCGTAGCCGCCGACCACGCGACGTTCTTCGACCCCCACGTCACCTACGGCATGCCGGCAGTGTTCGAGCCGGCGCTCATGCTCCAGCACATGCCGTTTGGTGAGGTGATGCGGATGACGCTGCTCGGCAACCACGAGCGCATCGGCGCCGCCCGCGCTCTCGAGATCGGGATGGTCACCGAGGTCGTCTCCGCCACCGACCTCATGGCGGCCGCCCAACGGATCGCTGCTGCCATCGCGTCGCAGCCACCCGCAGCGGTGCAGGCCAGCCTCCGGTCGCTCTGGGCGGCGAGCGAGCTGACCCGAGCGCAGATGGCGGAACAGGGCAACTCGTTCCTCGCTCTAGCCATGAGCAAACAAGCCCTAGCCGAAGGCCAACGGGTCTTCGCCTCCGGCCAGCGAATCGCCCCCAAGATCCGGTGAACCCCCACCCCACGAGTTCTGGGCCGGGTTCGGGGGCCGATAGGTGGGACCGCCCGGGGCCGAACTCGTGTCGCTTGGCGGGCCCGTTGGGTTTGGGGCGGCGGGGGTGGGGGCGCGGGGTGCGGTTGTGGGCCC
>JANOQG010000265.1:0-3494 GCA_031422255.1 Actinomycetes bacterium
CCTTCCGCTCGAGCTGCCTGATCGCACGTGGCCGGACCAGCACATCACCAAGGCGCCGCTGTGGTGCTCGGTGGACCTGCGAGACGGCAACCAGGCCCTCATCGATCCGATGGACCCCGCGCGCAAGCGGCGCATGTTCGACACCGTCGTGCAGATGGGCTTCAAGGAGATCGAGGTGGGGTTCCCCTCCGCCAGCCAGCCCGACTTCGACTTCGTCCGGCAGCTCATCGAGGAAGACCTCGTGCCCGACGACGTCACCATCCAGGTGCTCACGCAGTGTCGTCCGGAGCTGATCGAGCGCACGTACGAGTGCCTGCAGGGCGCCAACAACGTGATCGTGCACTTCTACAACTCCACCTCGGTGCTCCAACGACGCGTGGTGTTCGGCCTCGACAAGGACGGCGTCACCCAGATCGCCACCGACGCCGCGCGGCTGTGCAAGAAGCTGGAGCCCACGCTGGCCGGCACCGATGTGCGCTACGAGTACAGCCCCGAGAGCTTCACGGGCACCGAGGTGGACTACGCCATCGAGATCTGCGCCGCGGTGAGCGACGTGATCGAGCCCGATACCGACCGCCAGCTCATCCTCAACCTGCCCGCCACGGTGGAGATGTACACGCCGAACATCTACGGCGATGTGATCGAGTACTTCCACCGCAACGTGCCGAACCGCGACCGCATCTGCCTGTCGCTCCACCCCCACAACGACCGCGGCTGTGGCGTGGCGGCGGCCGAGTTCGGCGTCATGGCCGGCGCCGACCGGGTGGAGGGCACGCTGTTCGTCAACGGCGAGCGCACGGGCAACGTCGACATCATCAACATCGCCTTGTACCTCTTCGCACGCGGGGTCGACCCGGAGCTCGACATCTCCGACATCGACGCGCTCCGCCGTGTTGCCGAGTACTGCAATCGGCTGCCAGTTCACCCTCGTCATCCGTACGTCGGCGATCTCGTGTACACGTCCTTCTCCGGCAGCCACCAGGACGCCATCAAGAAGGGCTTCGACGCGCTCGGCTACGGCGACTACGAGGAGTGGGGGGTGCCGTACCTGCCCATCGACCCGAAGCACGTAGGGCGCACGTATGAGGCCGTGATCCGAGTGAACAGCCAGAGCGGCAAGGGTGGCGTGGCCTACCTGATGAAGGCGGAGCACGGCCTCGACCTGCCGCGGCGTCTGCAGATCGAGTTCTCGAAGACGATCCAGACCATCACCGAGGACACCGGCACCGACATCCCGTCGGCAGAGGTATGGGCGGCGTTCGAGGGCACGTACCTCGATCCGAACGCCGCTGTGACGCTCGTGTCTCATGAGACGACCACGGGCGAGAAGGGCTCCACGGTCACCGCTCAGATGATCGTGGACGGCGAACATCGCACGATGATGGGTTCGGGCACGGGCCCGCTGGCCGCCTTCATCGCCGCGCTCCAGACCGACCTCGGCATCGAGCTGGAGGTCGTCGACTACAGCGAGCACGCCGTGAGTGCCGGCACCGACGCCCAGGCGGCGGCCTATGTCGAGACGCAGGCGGCCGACGGCGAGGTGCGCTGGGGGGTTGGCCTCGACGAGAGCATCCTCACTGCGTCCCTGCGGGCCGTCGTCAGCGCGGTCAATCGTCACCACCAGCGATGATCAGGTTCGATCAGGGGTGGGGAGCCTCGGCGAGACGGGTGCACAGTCGCTTGAAGATGAGCGCGTGGAACGGGATGAGGGCGTACCAGTAGAGGCGGCCCGGTAGGCCCTTGGGATGGAAGAGGGCGCGTTGGTGGAGCACGGAACCCGCGCCGTCGGGTTCGATGCGCCACTCGAGCCAGGCATCGCCTGGGGTGAGCATCTCGGCTCGCAGTCGCAACAGCGTGGGTGCGTCGATGGCCTCCACGCGCCAGAAGTCGAGCGCATCTCCTTCGACGAGATCGTCCGGGTGCCGACGGCCGCGCCGCATGCCCACGCCGCCGAGCAACACATCGATGCTGCCGCGGATCGACCACAGCCATTCGGCGACGTACCAACCTCGTTGGCCACCGATGCCTGTGACGGTTCGGAAGAGCTCCTCCGGCGACGCGTCGGACAGGGCCTGCTGTTCGTCCGACAGAAGGGTGCCGCCGGCCCAATCCGGGTCGGTGGGCATCGGATCGGCGGGGGTGCGGCCGGGCAGGGTGGCATCGGACCATCGTGACGGCACCTTCAGGTCCTCCACTCGACGCACGGCCAGCTCGAGCGCTTCTCGCAGGGCAAGGGGCTCGTGGGGCATCACTTGCTGCAGCGCCGGGTCCCGCACGACCACCTCGTTCACGAGGCTGTCGATCAGCGGCCGGGCTAGGCCGAGCGGGAGCGGGGTGACGAGGCCGACCCAGTGCGAGGACAGCCGCGGGGTGAGCAAGGGCACGCGGAGCACGATCCGTCGGCGCAGCCCGGCGACCTCGGCGTAGGCCCGCATCATCTCCTCGTAGGTGACCACCTCCGCACCCCCCACCTCGAGCACACGACCTTGCGCTGCGGGGGTGCTGATCGCCCGCACGAGCCAGTGCAGGATGTCTCGGATGGCCACCGGCTGACATCGAGTGGTGACCCAACGGGGCGTGATCATGACCGGGAGGACGTCGGTGAGGTTGCGCAGCATCTCGAAGCTCGCACTCCCGGATCCGATGATCACCGCCGCGCGGAGCTCCGTCACCGGCACAGATCCGGCGGCGAGGATCCGACCCACCTCGTGCCGACTGGTCAGATGGTGGGACAGCGTGGTGTCGTCCGCATCGCCGAGCCCACCCAGGTACACGATCTGCTGGAGGCCCTCGGTCGCGTTCGCAGCCGAGCGGAAGACGGACGCCGCGTGCCGGTCTCGGGCGGCGAAGTCGGCGACGTCGCCCATGGAGTGGATGAGGTAGTAGGCCGCAACGGTGCCGGTGAGAGCCGCGGCGACTGCGGTCGGATCGTCGATGCTGCCGGCCATGACCTCGACCTCCTCGAGCCAGGGCTCACCGGTGAGCTTGGCCGGGGTGCGGACGAGGCATCGCACCCGGTAGCCCGCGGCCAGGAGCTCGGGTACGAGGCGCCCTCCGATGTATCCGGTCGCGCCGGTCACCAATACCAGCTGTCCGTCCATGCTGCAGGTGTAGCCGAGATGACGTGCGATCCCCTCGCGGCCATGGGCATCTGTCAGGCTTCGCGTCGTGCGCCGTCGCCCCCTCGCCTTCGTTGTCGCGGTCGCGCTGGTGGTTGTCGGGTTGGCGTATGGCTTCCTCCGCGACTCCGATCCGTCGGCGTCCCCCGAGACGTTGACCACGAGCACGACCACCTTCATGGCGCCTCAGCCTCTGGGTACGCCAGGTGCCGCTGGGGTGGGCGACACCTACTTCCCCGACCTCGGCAACGGTGGCTACGACGTCGGCCACTACACGCTCGACCTCACGTGGCTAGCCGATGAGGGCGTCCTCAACGGTGTGACCACGATCGAGGCGACGGCGACGCAGGACCTCAGCCAGTTCGACCTCGACCT
>JANOQG010000266.1:0-6302 GCA_031422255.1 Actinomycetes bacterium
GCGCTCTGGCCGACCATGCCCAAAGAAATGATGGAAGCCTGGATGGGAAAGGGTTTGAACCCCGAGGGGCTGGACGCAAAGACCGGCGAGAAGGCAAGCCCACCCGCAGCCACGGAGACCGTGGCAGCAACCGCCAAGGAGCGCAACGAGAAACGACGGTGCTGAGCTGGGGAGGCGCCGGGGGCTTCGTCTCGCATGATCTGATCGCTCGCTTCGTGTGGGTAGATCGATCGGGCTGGTCGGGACTTCTTGACTCACATCCCTTCGGAAGGTCGGGCGAAGCCCTTGACCAGCCAATCATGAAGATCTGGTTACGGAGACTGACCTTACTCGTGAATGACCAAGGATGACGCTATTCCGATCGTCACACAATTGCAACGATGTATGGGCCGATCGGCCTGTTTTCCGGCCCCAGATTGGCGCGCCGGGGCGTCCTACAGCGTACGAATGTCGCCAGGGGGCCACATGACGATCTCAGCCCGACCCACCACGTCCTGCGCTCGCACCGGCCCAAACGCTCGGCTGTCCGAGGACGAGCCGCGGTTGTCACCGAGCACGAAGAGCTCGTCGGAGCGAAGCTCGATCGCCGGGAACGCGGCCGTCTCAACCCCCGCCGGCAGGTAGGGCTCCGGCAGAGCACGGCCATTGACGAACACCTGCCCATCACGACCTTCGACCACCTCGCCGGACAGACCGACGACACGCTTGACCAGCGCGGCGTCGCCCACGTCGACCACGACGACGTCACCCCGTTCCGGCGCGGCGAGGTCATAGACAAGCTTGTTCACGAAGACCCGCTGTCCGTTCGCAAGCGTCGGGGCCATCGATTCGGACGTGACCGCATAGGGGGAGCCAACCGCGAATCGGATGACAACCGCCACAATCGCCACGAGGCCAACGAGCGCGACGAGACGGCGCCGGCGCCGTGAGCGACCTCGGCGAAGCTTGGGCAGGGCAGCCACCTGTGGTCGCAGATCAGACTCGAGCAGCACCCCGGGGGTCGCCGTCGCCGCGGGCAAGGCGGGCACGGTGTCGGCGGGCAGCGGGTCCAGAGTCAGCGCCCGAGGATCGGCGTCGGCCTGGCTCTGCGCCATGGCCCTCAGCTCACGGGCGTCGGCGGCAGCCTCCTCTCGGATCCGCGTGGCCTCAAGGGTGGCCATCCAAGTGATCTCGAGCGCCTCCGCGTCGGCCTCCTCCAGCAGCTCCCGCTGCAGGGCCTCCGCAGAGGTCCAGGCCAGCTCACCGATGCGTCGGGCATCGGCGTCGGCCTCCGATCGATGTTGCGTCGCCTGCGCCTCCACAGAAGCAATGACCGCGTTCGCTTCCGCGACGGCCGTCCGGGACGCTGCCCAAAGCTCGGCGAACCTCCGCTCGACATCGGCGCTGCGCGCCTCAACCGCGCGGCTTCGGACCTCCACCGCCTCCGTCCCCGTCGCCACGGCAGCAAGCGACCGAGCGGCCTCCGCCAACCGCTCGTCAGCCTCCGCCGCCCGACCCGTCGCCACCGCCATCAGCGCATCGGCCTCCGCCAACCGCGTCGTCGCCGCCGCGAGCTGACCGTCGGCCTCAGATAGCCGAGCGTCAGCCTCCCGGAGGCGCTGCTCAGCGATCGCGAGGCGCTCGTCCGTCTCCTGGGAGCGTGTCGCGGCC
The DNA here is from genome assembly GCA_031422255.1 of Actinomycetes bacterium. Classification (GTDB taxonomy): domain Bacteria; phylum Actinomycetota; class Acidimicrobiia; order Acidimicrobiales; family VFJN01; genus VFJN01. The sequence goes on from JANOQG010000266.1 coordinate 1,651, forward strand.
TCCAGGTAGGTCGCGTGGGCCGCCTCGTTCTGCTGCGTCGCCAGCGTGAGCTGTCCCTCGGCCTGGCCCACCACCTCTCGGGCGCGCGCTTCTGCACCGTCCAGCAGCTCACCCGCACGCCGCTCAGCGTCCGCTGTCACGCCTGCGCTGATCTGGGCGGCCCGGTCCGCGACCGACCGCGCCGCGGCCAAGCTCGCTTCGACCTGGGGGCGTCGTTGCTCCAGCTCCGTCAGCAGGCGCGCGTTCGCCCGCACCGCATCACGACGAACACGTGCCGCGTCCTCATCCGCGGCACCGCGGATCTGCTCGGCGGTGGCCTCGGCATCCAGGAGCAGGCGCTCACACTCCTCGACCGTCTCTTGAACGATCTCAGCAGCCACCTGCGTTCCGAGGTCGACGTCCGCGGTGGCGGCCTCGTCCCATCGTCCCGTGCCTGTGCGCTCCACCTACCCATCGTGCACCGAAGGCGGGGCCGGCACACGGATTTCCGCGGCCGATTCCCATCAGCCCACCGAGACGGGACACCGATTGCTGAGATCCGGGGTGCTCGGTTCGCCCTGCGTGGTCATGAACGTCAGACCCACCGTTGCACCTACGCTCCCGATCCATGACGCACCGCCTCGTGCTGCTCCGCCATGGCGAGAGCGAGTGGAACAAGCGCAACCTCTTCACCGGCTGGTGGGACGCCGACCTCACTGCCCTGGGGGAGGAACAAGCGGCTGCGGCCGGCCGACTGATGGCCGAGCGCGGCGTGACTCCCGACGTCGTGCACACCTCACTCCAGACCCGGGCGATCCGCACGACCGAGCTGGCCCTTCACGCCCAGGGCCGGTCGTGGATCCCAGTGCGGCGCGATTGGCGTCTCAACGAGCGGCACTATGGCGACCTCACCGGTCGCAACAAGGCGGAGACGGCTGAGCGCTTCGGCGCCGAAAAGGTGAAGCTCTGGCGACGCAGCTACGACATCCCGCCGCCCCCGATCGCAGCAGACAACCCCCACAACCCGAACGCCGACGAGCGCTACCGACAGGTGCCCCCCGAACAGCTCCCTCTGACCGAATGTCTCGCGGACGTGATCATTCGTCTCGTTCCCTGCTGGGAGCAGGCCATCGTTCCCGATCTCCGGGCTGGTCACACGGTGCTCGTTGGCGCCCACGGCAACAGCCTGCGAGGCCTCGTGAAGCACCTTGACGGAATCAGCCAGGACGAGATCGTCAACCTGAACATTCCCACTGGCGAACCACTCGTGTACGAGCTCGATGACGACCTTCGCCCCGCCGAAGCGAAAGCAGTGGAGGAGCGCTACCTACGAAGCCCGGCCGAGATCCGCAGCGCGGCCGAAGCCGTCGCGCGGCAGGCCGAAGGACGCTGAAGCGCCCATCCGGGTTCCCAGGGGTGGAAGAATGTCGACCGACAGGCTCAACCACGGAGGCGGTGCGGTGAGAGAACACACGAAGACACGGGTGATCGCGGCCATGGGCCTGAGCGTGGCGCTCTTCCTTGGTGCGTGCCGAACCGACCGCGAGATCACGCGCCCCGCGCCCGTGCCGGTCACCGACAAGCTCATCGCCAGCGGGGTGCTCACCGCCGAGGACCTGCCCGATGGCTGGGTAGAAGCCGCGAAGGCCACCCCCATCAACGCCGACGTGATCGCCGGTCACCCCTGCGACGACAAGCTCAAGGAGCTTGAGCCGAAGGAGTCCGCCAGCGCCGACTTCACGCTGGGCGGACTTCGCCTCAGCAACTCGATCGCCTACTTCCCGGGAGGAGGGCCTGCCATCGAACGGCTCCTCCGAGACATCGTCGAGGACTGCAAGCAGGTAACCGTCGCCGATCAAGCGCTCAAGATTCGCGCCGACGCCCTCCCATTCGGTGTGCTTTCCAACGACACCTTCCCGGTCCGGTTCGAGTTCGAGCCCGACGTCGGGCCAATCCTCGAAAGCGACCTGATCCTCATTCGGGACGGCGACGTCGTGAGCATCGTGCGACTTGATGGGCCTCGACCCTCGGACAAGACCCTGCTCGACACGGCGGTCCGCGCGTCGATAGGGCGCCTCGGCGCAATCGCTACCCAGATCTAAGCGATCGCACTAGGACCGGGCGCGTCGCCCGTCGGATCCCTATGCTGCCGCGCCATGGCCCGGCCTGCGTACCTCGACCAACTGGCGTCTGTATCGCTGTTCTCCGCGTGCTCGCAGAAGGAGCTGCTGGCGGTGGCACGGGCGTCTGACGAGGTCGATCTCCCCGAGGGGCGGGTCCTCTGCGTGCAGGGTGACGTCGGCCGCGAGGCGTTCGTCATCCTTGAGGGCAGCGCCGAGGTTCGCCGCAATGGCACGACCGTTGCCACGCTCACCTCCGGGGCCTGCTTCGGCGAGTTGGCGCTCCTCGACAACGGGCCACGAACTGCCACGGTGGTCGCCGCAACCGACCTCAAGGTCCTAGTGATCGGTGCACGGGAGTTCGCCGCCATCGTGAACGACGTGACGCCCATCGCCCACAAGCTGTTGAAGTCGCTCGCAACACGGATCCGCGAGCTCAGCTCAGAGACCTTCGACTAGTTGCCGTCGCCTCACCGAGCGACCCCGAGATTCGGTACCCGTCGAGGCCCGAACTAGGTTCCAGGCCGTGAAGTCGCGCGTCAAGCCCCACCAGCTCGCCGTCGGCGTGGGCCTCGTGCTCGCCACGATCACTGTGGTGTCCGGAATCACCGCCACGGTCTTCCAATGGCACGACGACAGCAGCGTGCAGCGCGAGGTGTTCGGCAACATCCCGAGTGCGTGGAAGCTGGTCTTCTACACGGTGTTCCCCGTGCTGATCGTCTACGGATCGGTGCTCTTCAGTCAGCGAGTGCGCAACTGGGAGCGTGGAGCACCCGACAACCGGCGCACCACCAAGAAGAACATCGGCCGCCGGATGAAGGACTTCCGAGCGGGCGTCTACATGAAGACGCTGCTGCGTGATCCCGCCGCGGGCATCATGCACAGCCTCATCTACTTCTCCTTCTTGATACTCCTCGCCGTAACAACGGTGCTGGAGATCAACCACCAGATGCCACCGTGGGCCAAGTTCCTCCATGGCGACATCTATCGGGCCTACTCGGCAATCGGCGACTTCGCCGGCCTCATGCTCCTCACGGGCGTGCTGTGGGCCATCGTGCGGCGCTACATCCAGCGGCCCTACCGGATCCGGATCAAGACCAAGCCGGAGCACGCCATCATCCTCGGCACGTTGCTCGCCATCGCCGTCACCGGCTTCGGAGCCGAGATCTGGCGCATCGCCCTCCAGGGGCGACCCGACTTCGAGCAGTGGTCCTTCGTCGGCTACCCCCTCGCGGGCCTCATCGATGGCCACGGCAACCTGGCAGGCGCTCACCAAGTCTGGTGGGTAGCGCACGTCATGAGCTTCTTCGTGTTCGTCGCCATCCTTCCGATCACCATGCTCCGCCACATCTTCACCTCGCCGCTGAACATGTACCTCAAGGATCGCGATCGCCCCAAGGGCGCAATGAAGCCGATGCCCAACTTGATGGAGACCGAGCTCGAGAGTTTCGGCGCCTCCACCATCGAGGACTTCACCTGGAAGCAGCTCCTCGACACCGACGCGTGCACCATGTGCGGCCGCTGCACAGCCGTGTGCCCCGCCCACGCCACCGGCAAGTCGCTCGACCCTCGTGAGATCGTGCTGAAGACGGGCGAGGTCATGGCCCGCACCGGCACCCCGGCCGTATCGCCCCCCATCGGCGTGGACGCCGAGATCACCGTCAGCTCAAGCAGCATGTTCGAGCGCATCACCCCCGAGGAGGTGTGGGCCTGCACCTCCTGCAAGGCCTGCGACGAAATCTGCCCGGTGAACATCGAGATCCTCGACAAGATCCTCGACATGCGGCGCTACCTCTCGCTGATGGAATCGAACTTCCCCACCGAGCTCGGCAGTGCGTACCGAGCCATGGAGAACTCTGGCAACCCGTGGGGCCTGTCCCAGAGCGACCGCGGCGCTTGGACCAGCAAGGTCGACGGCGTCGACATCGTCGACCCTGGCGATCCCTTCGCCCACGAGTATCTCTACTGGGTGGGCTGTGCGGGATCCTTCGACGACAAGAACCAGAAGGTCACGATCGCGATGGCCAAGCTGCTGCAGCGGGCCGAGATCGACTTCGGCATTCTGGGCCCATCGGAGACATGCACCGGCGACCCAGCCCGGCGCTCCGGCAACGAGTACATCTTCCAGATGCTGGCTACCGCCACCATCGAGCAGCTCAACACGATGGGCGTGAAGAAGATCATCACGCAGTGCCCGCACTGCTTCAACACCCTGCTCAACGAGTACCCGCAGCTGGGTGGCCACTTCGAGGTCATCCACCACAGTCAGCTGCTGGAGCAGCTCATCGAGTCGGGCCAGCTCGACATGACCGATGCCCGGCTCGAAGAGCGCGTCGTGTACCACGACTCCTGCTACCTCGGTCGCCACAACGACGTCTACCTGTCGCCGCGCAAGGTGATCGGGAGTCTCGGAGGCATCGAGATCGTCGAGGCAGGTCGCAACGGCACCACAGGCATGTGCTGCGGAGCCGGTGGGGCCCGCATGTGGATGGAGGAGAGCGTCGGCAAGAAGATCAACGACGACCGGGCCGAGGAGCTCATCGCCACCGGCGC
>JANOQG010000267.1:0-13080 GCA_031422255.1 Actinomycetes bacterium
CTCTTCAAGGACGAGGTCCGTCAGGTCGGGCTCGAGATGGGGCTGCCCGAGGCGATCGTCTGGCGTCAGCCCTTTCCCGGCCCCGGCCTGGGCATTCGCATCGTTGGTGAGGTCACCCACGAGCGCCTGGAGATCCTTCGCCACGCCGACAGGATCGTCCGTGATGAGCTCTCCGCTGCGGGCCTCGACCGGGACATCTGGCAGTGCCCCGTCGTCCTCCTTGCTGAGGTGCGGTCCGTGGGGGTGCAGGGCGATGGTCGCACGTACGGCCATCCCGTGGTCCTGCGCCCGGTTTCGAGCGAGGACGCAATGACTGCCGACTGGACTCGTGTGCCCTACGAGGTGCTCGCTCAGATCTCCACGCGCATCACCAATGAGGTGCGCGAGGTGAACCGCGTCGTGCTCGACGTCACGTCGAAGCCGCCGGGCACCATCGAGTGGGAGTGAGGCGGAGCTGGGCCACGTTCATCGTGGCTGTGCTCCTGCTGGGCTCGTGCTCCGACAACGGGGGTGGCGACGACGACGGCGCCTCGTTGGGCGTCACTGAGCCGCCAACCCCGGTGACGGCACCTCCGATGCCCGCTCCTTCGCCCGTGGGCACCGGGGTCGTGGTGATCGGCGGATCGTCGAGCTCCTTCGCGATCACGAGCTGTCGGCTCGCGGCCGATCCAGCCGAGCCAGCGGAGGCGCAGACCCTCGCCTTGGTGACGGGCTCCGGTTCCACGGCAGGTGGGGTGCCGTTCAGCATCGAGGTCAAGCGCTTCGCCACAGGCGCCGAGGTGAAGACCTTCACCGACACGGTCGCGTACGTCGATACGGCCCGCATCCTGCAGGCACAGCGAATCGAGGTGAACGGTCAGGTCCGTGACCTTCGCGATCCCAAGGCTTCCACGTCGCTGATCCGTACCCGCGAGGACGGCCTGGCAGCCGGTGGGCTCGCTGGTCCCCCGGGTTCGGATGCAGATGCGGACGGCACCGTCGGCTTCGCCATCGACGCCACCTGTCAGCCCTAGCCGGGCGCTCGGGGCTCAGGTTCCGGAGAGGCGGGCCACGACCGGCGCTAGGGCGTCGAGCTGGTCACCGGACACCCCGAGGTAGGAGATCCCCCATCGTTCGCGCTGCCCGACGAGCTGATCGGCGATCTGCTCCACGCTGCCGACCATGGCATGAGGCGTGGCGGAGGCTTGGACGGGGGTGAGGTTGAACGCCGGTGCCAGCTCATGAAGGACGGCTTCGCGATCGTCGGTGACCATCGCGAGGTGCACGCGCACCTGGAGCTCGATGTCATCGATCCGATCGGCCGCGGCCTCTCGGATCCAACCGACCTTGCGATCAGTTGCGTCGGGTGTTCCGTCCGGGAACACGCTGGCATCCATCACACCCGACCTGAGGTTCACGTTGATCGCGACGACGTCAGCGACGCGGGCTGCGAGTCGGAGCACGCGTGGTCCACCACCGCCGATGACGATCGGTGGTCCACCGAGGGTGATCGGTCGAGGCCGGCCTACCAAGCCGTCGACCTGGTAGTGGTGTCCCGCCTGGTGGACCGGTTCGTCGCCGAACAGCCTTCGTAGCATCGCGACCGACTCCTCGAGGCGGTCGACTCGCTCGCCCGGCGGATCGAGCGGAATGCCTGCGGCCTCGTACTCCGTAGCCATCCAACCCGCTCCGATGCCGAGCTCGAAGCGCCCCGCGGTGAGCAGATCGAGCGTGGCGGCCTCCTTGGCCAGCACCACGGGATGGCGGTAGTCGTTGGCCAGCACCATCGTGCCGACGCGCAGGCTGGTCGTGGCGTTGGCGGCAGCCATCAGCGCCGGGATGGGCGCGAGCGAATCGTGGAAGTGGTCCGCAGCGGTGAGGGTGCTGTAGCCGAGGTCCTCGACCTTGCGGGCGAGCTCCCGCCACCCGATGGGGTCCATCGGCAGTCGGCACTGGATGCCGAAGCGGAACGGATGCCGAGCCGTCACGCCAGTGGGCGGCCGAAGGGCAAGGCGTCCTGCCAGGTAGCGAGGTGTGCCTCTGCGTTGGTGGTGGCGGCCATCCACAGGTTGGTGCCCTCGTTGGCGAGAGCGGCGACGGCGTTGTGCACGCGCTCGGCGGGATCACCGCCGTCGGGGTCGACGGCCGCCAACAGAGGCGCGGCGGTGGCGAGGTAGTCGGGCACCACGACCACCCCTGCTCGACCGAGCACGGCCAGGGCGCGGGCCGTGACCGGGACGGCCGTGAGGGGGACGACCACCTTCGCCTTCACCGTGCCGGCGAGGTCGTGCTCGAGGGCGCCGGCCTTTCCGGCAACCAGGAGCGCGTCGCAGTCGGCATCGAAGCCGGCTTGGGGCTCGGGGGTGGCGCCGTTGGCGCTGGCCGACGCCGCTGCCGCCTCGGCGAGCGGTCCGTTGCCGACGATCGCGACCCGCCGGCCGTCGAGCGATCCGAGGGCTCCGAGAGCGGCAGCGACGGCGCTCTCTCCGGCGGTGGTCTGGTCGAACGCCACCGCGCGTTCCTCGGGTCGTCCGAGCACGGCCAGCTCCTCGGGTCGAATGCCCAGTCCGGGGCCGGGGAGCCAGCGACCGGATTGCACGAGCTCGGCCACCTCCTCAAGGAAGGCTGCCACTGCTGCGTCGCGATCGTCGGGCTTGGCGTTGATGCCGGCGGATCCTCCGCCGATCGCGAGCCCGAAGCTGGCGGCGGCGTAGGTGGTGGACCGAGCCAGCAGCTCGGCACCATCGCGCAGCACCTTCGGCGCTTGTCGCACCACGCCCACTGCTGGGGCATCCGCGAGGTCGAACATGATGAAGGCGTCGGTGGATTCGAGCTTGTGGAACTGCACCCTGTTGGTTCTAGCCGAGGCCGAGGCGTACGAGCTGCTCGTCGGGCGCCTCGATGGCACGAAGTGCTTCCACCAGCAGGTCGGTCATCGCCGCGTCGGCCCCTTGGCCGACCAGGTTGCGGACCGAGCTGGTCGCATCCGCTTCGTCTCGGTCGTACAGGAGATCGCCCGCGAACTTCCCGCCGGCCCAGAACGGCAGGTCGTCGCTGGGATCGAACGGCTGGCGCAGCACGGGCACGTCGGTTCCGGGAAGGTGGTCGAGCCAGGCTCGTTGATCGGGCCGCGGCATCCTGTAGCCAAGGGCGCGGATCGGCATCGTCGTCCAGCGGTTGGAGAACATGGAGAGGGGCCGGTTCCCTTCTACGGGTGCCTTCGCAAGCGTTCGGGTGGCGTCGGCTACGTGCACTTCGCGACCCCAGACCCCGCTCAGCACCCAGTCCCTCACACTCGCCGTCCGACCTTCGAGCAGTGGCACAAGGGACTGGCCATGGGTGCGGTGCTCCGGAGTGACACTGAAGGCGTCGCAGAGAGTGGCATGCAGGTCGACGGTCGTAGTGAGGGCATGCGTGGTGGTGGGAGCGACGCCCGGCCATGCGATCAAGAGCGGGATGTGGCCCAGCTCCGGGTGCACGGGCACCTGCGGCTTGCCCCAGAACCCGCGCTCCCCGAGGTAGTGGCCGTGGTCGGTGCAGAGGACGAACGCGGTCGTGTCCCAGGCATCGTGGCGGTCCACGACATCGAGCACGCGGCCGAGCCAGTGGTCGATCATGGAGAGCTTGGCGCCGTACTGCGCTCGCAGGTGCACGCTCTCCCGGTCGGAGAGCCCTGATTCGGCCTGGCTCCGGGCGTAGGGCGGCCAGATGATGCGCTCGCCCTCCCAGTCGGGGTCGTAGCGGCTGGCCCAAGGCTCGGGGACGTCGAAGGGCTCGTGCGGGTCGAACTCGTCGACCACGAGCAGCGCCCGCTCGTGTGGTTGACGGTTGGCGTTCAGCTCACGATCGAGCCAGCTCGCGGCCGCCGTCATCGTGCGCGGGCCGGGGAAGTCGTCCTCGGAGCGGAACCACGTGCGGGAGATGTCGTAGGCGTGTTCCCACGGCCCACGGCGTGCTGGCATGGCGGGCGCGCCGATCGAGGACGGGTCGGGCCGGGTGCGCCAGGGGTCGTCCTCGTGGCCTCGGAGGTAGTCCCAAGCCCCAAAGTCGTTGTGGTAGTTCTCGCCACCGCTTTCGAAGAGGTGGGGGTGGTCGGACACCAGCATGGTGCTGATCCCAGCGTCGCGACGCAGCAGGTGGGTGATGGCCTCCTCCCACACCTCGATGGAACCCCACGGGCGCCACGGGAAGTCCAGAGACCCCACGAGCAGGTCATGGCGGGCAGGCATGCACGGCAGCGACCCTGTCTGATGGTTCGTGAAGCGCACCGATCGGGCGGCCAGCCGGTCGAGGTTCGGCGTGTCGAACTCGGTGCTGCCGTAGCTCCCGAGCAGGTGTCTGTTCAGGCTGTCGAGCAGCACGACGACGACATCCCGAGGTGCGGTCACGGCCGAAACGTACCGTCACAGGACGCTTGTAGCGTGGCCTGGCCATGAGCCCTCCCGACGATCCGCTCCTCGAGGGGCTCAATCCGGTGCAGCGGGAGGCCGTCACCCACACGGACGGGCCGCTCCTGATCGTGGCCGGCGCCGGCTCAGGCAAGACCCGCGTGCTCACGCACCGCATCGCGCATCTGATCCGAGACCACGGCGTCAGTCCGTTCGAGATCCTCGCCATCACCTTCACGAACAAGGCCGCCGACGAGATGAAGCACCGCGTCGGTGCCCTCGTCGGTCCGGTCGCGGAGAAGATGTGGGTGTCCACGTTCCACGCTGCCTGCGTGCGGATCCTCCGACGGGATGCGGATCGCATCGGCTACCCGAAGCAGTTCACGATCTACGACCAAGCCGACGCCAACCGACTCACTGGCTACGTCATCCGAGATCTGGCGCTCGACCCGAAGCGCTTTCCGCCGCGGTCCGTCCACGGCATCATCAGCGCGGCGAAGAACGACCACATCAGCGCGGTGGCCTACGCCGAGCGCGCGCAGGTGATCTATGAGCGGAAGATCGCCGACATCTACACCGAGTACCAGACTCGGCTCCAGCGAGCCGGTGCGATGGACTTCGACGACCTCCTCGGCCTCACGGTCACGCTCTTCCAACGCTGCCCCGACGTGCTGGAGAGCTACCGCCGCCGGTTCAAGCACGTCATGGTCGACGAGTACCAGGACACCAACACTGTCCAGAACGAGATGGTCCTGCTGCTCACCCAGGAGCACCGCAACGTCTGCGTCGTCGGCGACGGCGATCAGTCGATCTATCGGTTCCGTGGCGCTGACATGCGGAACATCCTCGAGTTCGAAAACGCGTTCCCGGATGTGACCGTGGTCGTGCTGGAGCAGAACTACCGGTCGACGCAAACGATCCTGGATGCGGCCAACGCAGTCATCGGCAACAACCTGAGTCGCAAGCCGAAGGAGCTCTGGACCGATCGAGGCGACGGCAACCCGATTGTGCGCTACCACGGCGACGACGAAGTCGACGAAGCCCAATGGGTCACGCGGGAGATCGCCAAGCTGCACGACGGTGGCGATGTCCGCTGGGACGACATCGCGGTCTTCTACCGCACCAATGCGCAAAGCCGAGTGGTGGAGGAGAACCTCACCCGCTTTGGCGTGCCGTACAAGGTGATCGGCGGCACCCGGTTCTACGACCGGCGCGAGGTGAAGGACGCCCTCGCCTACCTCAAGGCGGTCATCAACCCCACCGACGAAGTGTCGGTAAAGCGCGTGATCAACAACCCCAAGCGGGGTGTAGGGGATGGCAGCATCGGAAAGCTCGACGCCTACGCGTCGGCGCACGGTCTGGCCTTCATGGAGGCGCTCAAGCAGTCGGCTGAGGCTGGCGTGAGTGGGCCCGCCGTGAAGGGCATCGCGGCGTTCCTCGGGTTGCTCGAGTCGGTGGCAGAGCTGGCAGTGGAGGACAAGCCGGCCGTGCTGCTGCAGGCCCTTCTTGACCGGTCGGGGTATCTGATCGAGCTTCAGGAGGAGCGCAGCATCGAGTCGGAGGGTCGCCTCGAGAACCTTGCTGAGCTCGTCGGCTCCGCGGAGGACGCCGAGAGCATCGAGCAGTTCCTCGAGCAGGTGAGCCTGGTAGCGGACACCGACGAGATCGATGGCGACAACAGCCAGGTCATGTTGATGACGGTGCACGCGGCCAAGGGGCTGGAGTTCCCGGCCGTGTTCATCATGGGCCTCGAGGAGGGAGTGTTCCCTCACCTCCGCTCCATCGGGGAGCCCGTGGAGATGGAGGAGGAGCGCCGTCTCGCCTATGTCGCCATCACCCGAGCGCAGGAGCGGCTGTACCTCAGCCACGCGTGGAGCCGCACCCTCTTCGGTGGCACGCAGTACAACCCGCCCAGCCGCTTCCTCGACGAAATCCCCGACCGGCTCGTGGAGGCAATCGAGCAGCGGCGCCCGAGCCGGGGTGGGCGAACCTACGGCGGTGGCGGGTATACCCCGAGCGGTGGCTCAGGCTACGGCTCAGCGGGCGCGGGCATCGGGGCCAACCGCGAGCGCATCGTGGATCGCGCGCTCTCCTCCGGTCCTGGTCGCCAGACCGGTGCGGAGGATCTCGGGCTGCGCACAGGCGACGACGTTGTCCACGCCAAGTGGGGTGAGGGCGTGATCCTCCAGATCCGTGGCGAAGGCGACAAGGCCGAGGTGGTGGTCCGCTTTCCCACGGTCGGCGAGAAGGTGCTCCTCCTCTCCTGGGCCCCCATCAAGAAGGTCTGACCAACGGTGCGGATCGTTCAGGCCCAGACGGCTCAACACTGGGTGGATGTCGAGCGGCTGATCCGCGCCTACCTCGCCGAGTTGCCCTTCGACATCGACTTCCAGGATCTCGATCGGGAGCTGGCCGAGCTGCCCTCGGAGTACGGACCGCCGTCGGGCGCGGCGCTCCTCGTGGAGACCGACGACGGCGAGCGCGTCGGCGTCGTCGGCATCCGTCGGTTCGCTGAGGGCTCAGCGGAGCTCAAGCGCATGTACCTCGCCCGGTCTGCACGCGGTTCGGGGGCGGGGCGAGCCCTGGCTGGCGAGGGCGTCGCCATCGCGCGGGCACTCGGCTACCAGCGCCTCCTGCTCGACACCGTCGACTCTATGGCGCCCGCGATCGCGACCTACCAGAGCCTCGGCTTCCTGGAGATCGAGGCCTATCGCCACAACCCGCTCCAAAGGGCCCGCTACTTCGCCCTGGATCTCGCCGACGGCGAGTAAGGACCCGCTCAGGTCCTACGCCGGTTTCCTCAGGAGGTGGTGTCCACCACCAGCACCGAGCATTGGGCGCCGTGGGCAATCGAGTTGGGCACGCTGCCGAGCACGCGCCGCGCACCGCCCATGCCGCGGTTGCCGATGATGATCAGGTCGGCACGGACCTCCTCGGCCACCATCAACACGACGTCGGCCGGATCGCCAGGCACGGCATGGGTCTGCATCCCGGACGGAGCGACGGTGGCATACGAGCCGAGGAACCCCTCGGCCCCGCGGCGCTCGTCGCTGTCCCGGGCCCTCGCTCCCCGAGAGATGGCCGTCACCATGTGTAGTTCGGCGCCGTAGCGCGTCGAGAGGTCGACGGCGACGTCGGCGGCCCGGCGAGCGCTCTCCGTCTTGGCCACTCCCACGACGATTCGCTTGAACATCGCCCCCCCGGTCCGTCTGCTGCAAGCCAGCACGCTACTCGCGCGACTTCTGGACTGGGCGGTGATCGGCATGGGGTGGCGCCGGGCCACAGCGCCCGGTAGACCGGATCGACATGGCCACTAGGTCGCTGGCGCGGGCGGCGCTCCTCATCAAGCGAGATCTCACACTGGGCACCCTGATGGACCGGCTCGAGCAGGTGCACGGCGGCCGTGCCCTGGTCGCCGAGGCCGACGGCGGGCTTGCCCTCACCTACGAACAGGCGGCCAAGCGGGTGCGGCGGTGGGCCGGTGGCATCGGCGCTCGGACGCAGCCCGGCGATGTCGTGGTCGTCGCCACTCGCAATGGCTATGAGCAGCTCCTGCTGTGCTGCGCGGCGTCTCGTGCAGGCGCGATTCCGGCGCCGATCAACGACCAGATGCGCGAAGACGAGATCGCCCACGTCGTGCAGGACTCGGGCGCCACGATGGTGCTCCGAGGTGCCGCTGAAGTCGATGGCGCCGAGGCGCAGCGCCACGCTCGTCCGGCCGCGTTGGGCGACGTGGCTGCGCTCTTCTACACCTCAGGAACAACAGGTAAGCCCAAGGGAGTCGCCCTCACCCACCAGGCCCTCGTCGGTCAGGTTGCAAGCGCCGCGTTGTGGCCAGCCCGACTCCACCGCGACGAAGCGGTCATCGCCCTACCCGTCGCGCACATCATGGGCTTCGCTGTGCTGATCGGGCTCGGGGTGGCGGGGATCCCCACCTATCTGCTCCCGACCTTCAACCCCGAGAAGGTGCTCGACGCCATCGAGAGTCGCCGCGCCACGGTCTTCGTCGGCGTGCCGGCCATGTACCGGATGCTCGACGAAGCCAATGCGGCCGACCGCGATCTCACGTGCGTCCGGCTGTGGGCTTCAGGTGCGGATGTCATGCCGAAGGACCTGGCTGAGCGCTTCAAGAAGATGGGCGCGACCTTCACGGTCCCCCTGTTAGGTCCCGTGGGGCAAGCGGTGTTCGCCGAGGGCTACGGCATGGTGGAGGTCGGTGGCGGCGTGGCGGCCAAGGTGTCGCCGCCGTACTTGGGTGCCGTGTCCGGTCCGCTCGGCGACGCCCTCGGCTTCGCGCTTCCCGGGTATGAGATGCGCGTGGTCGATGACTCCGGCGCGGTGCTGCCGGGGGGCGCGGTCGGGGAGCTTCAGGTGAAGGGGCCCGGCGTGCTCAAGGCCTACTGGGGCGACGAAGAGGCCACCAATGCCGTCCTCACCGCCGACGGATGGCTCCGCACCGGTGACCTCGCCCGCAAAGGTCCGTTCGGCCTGCTCGTCTTCGAGGGCCGCAGCAAGCACGTGATCAAGCACGGCGGCTACAGCGTGTACGCCCTCGAGGTCGAGCAAGTGCTCGAGCAGCACCCCGACGTGCTCGAGGCCAGCGTCGTGGGGCTTCTCGACGAACGGCTCGGCGAGGTGCCTGTGGCCGTTGTGAGGCTGGCCCCGGGCTCCACGCTGAAGAAGGCCAAGCTCGACGCCTTCGCAGCGGAGCATCTCGCCGAGTACAAAGCCCCGAAGCGCTATGTCGCGGTGGACGCGCTTCCGCGCACCGGTACCAACAAGGTCCAGAAGGCCGAGCTCCTCGCCCTCTTCCCGGATTGATGCCCACCTGATCGGGACCTTTGGCCCTTGAGCGAGAGGCCGTGCAGGCGCACGCTCAAGGCACCTGAGCGCAGAGGTGTGCGATGAACGCCAGTTCGACTCGACCGCCAAGAGCATCGTCAATCGACGACCGGGGCGTGCACGTCAGCGCATACGTGGATCTCGCCCTCGGCGCCGTGTTCGATCGTCTCGCCCCGCCGAAGGGGGCCGAGTTGCTCGAGGCCGCCATCCGGGCCGGGTTCGAGGACGAGGGCGAGGGCGAGCTGACGGTGGAGGTCGTCGCTGCGGACCCGGTGTGGGTCTCGGACAGCCACGCACGCCTGTCTGTGACATGGAGCGTCGCCGCGTCCTCCGGGTCTCTCACAAAGGGGGCGGCGACGATCGCGCTGCTCATGGTCCAGTCGGGCCGCGACGCCATCACCGAGCTGCTGGTCGTCGTGCCCACGCAGGAGTTCCGGACTGATCGGTTCAACGCCGTGCTGCACACGGTGCTCTACGAGCTCGCCATCCGACTGGAGACCCACACCACCTGAGGGTTCAGCCCGTGGTGGTCGTCGTGCTGAGCGCGTTCAGGTCGACGAACACCCGGCCGCTTTCGACAGTGGTGGGGTAGAACCGCAGCCCCTTGCCGCCGAGGGGGTAGGTGACGGCTCGATCGCAGGCGTTGACCAGGACCTTGGCGTCGCGATCGATCTCGATGGCGCACGTTGGATCGTCGGGGTCGAATGCGCTGAAGGCCACCCAGCCTGTCGCCGGATCGTCACCCAGGTGGTTCACGAAGATGTTGCGCTCGCGGTTCACGAGGTCCTGATACAGAAACGGGAGCTGGTCCTCGTCGTCGATCTCCTTGGCGAGGCGTTCGGTCTGGCCGGCGTCGAATCGCTCGTCGCCGAGCCTGATGTCCACGTCGCCTCGGCTTGCTGCTTGCGCGACGACAAAGGCGAGGCCGAGGGCGACGATGACGCCGACCCCGGCGATGAGCAGCGCCTTGCCAGCGTGGCCCTGGCTCTGGGCGACGGGCATCAGCTGGCCTGGCTCGACTGGCAGCGGGTCATCGGCACCCCCCTAGTATCGGCCGACCTGACGCCCCGTCGGAAACCGAACTACCTGCCAGGAGCAGCGCATGGATCTCTACGAGTACCAGGGCAAGCAGTTCTTCGCGAGCTACGGGATCCCGGTGAGCCCTGGCGAGGCCGTCACCACGGTGGATGGTGCGGTCGCCGCAGCGGAGCGCATTGGCTACCCGGTAGTGGTCAAGGCGCAGGTGCAGGTGGGGGGACGAGGGAAGGCCGGCGGCATCAAGCTGGCCAACGACGCCGACGAGGTGCGAACGCACGCCGGGGACATCATCGGCATGGACATCAAGGGGCACACGGTTGAGATCGTGTGGGTGGAGCTCGCCTCCGACATCGCGGAGGAGTACTACGCCAGCTTCACCCTCGATCGATCGGCCAAGAAGCACCTCGGGATGCTCTCGGCCCAAGGTGGCGTGGAGATCGAGGCGGTCGCCGAAACCGACCCCGAGGCGATTGCCAAGATCTGGATCGACCCCGTCGACGGACTCACTGAGGACGCGGCGCGCGCGTGGGTGATTGCCGCCAAGCTGAACCCGGCCGCCACAGAAGGCACGGTCGACATCCTGAGGAAGCTCTACGTGGCCTACACGGAGGGCGACGCCGACCTCGCCGAGATCAACCCGCTGATCCTCAAGCCCACCGGCGAGGTCCACGCGCTCGACGCGAAGGTCACCCTCGATGACAACTCGGAGTTCCGCCACCCGGACTACGCGCAGTACGACGCCAGCCAGGTGCGCGACGAGCGCGAACAAGCCGCTCACGACAAGGGTCTGCAGTACGTCGGCCTCGACGGGTTCGTAGGCGTGATCGCCAACGGCGCCGGCCTGGCCATGTCCACTGTCGACATCGTCAACCAGGTGGGCGGCAAGCCTGCGAACTTCCTCGACATCGGCGGCGGCGCCAACGCCGACGTGATGGCGGGGGCGCTGGAGGTCATCACCAACGACGCCAACGTGCGGTCGATCTTCATCAACATCTTCGGTGGCATCACCAAGGGCGACGAGGTGGCCAACGGCATCATCACCGCGATGGGTCGCGTTGACATCAAGGTCCCCATCGTGATCCGCCTCGATGGCACGAACGCCGATGAGGGGCGAGCCCTGCTCGAGCCCCACCTGTCCGACATGCTGCAGCTCAAGCCCACCATGGTTGAAGCTGCCGAAGCCGTCGTCGCCGCTGCCGGCGTCGGGAACTAGGAGACCGCAATGGCCATCTTCGTGGACGACAAGACCAAGGTGGTCTACCAAGGCCTCACTGGCTCGCAAGGCAGGTTCTACGGGCTGCTGAATCGGAACTACGGCACCCAGGTGGTAGCCGGCACCAATCCCAAGAAGGCCGGCACCGACGTGGACGGCATCCCCGTCTACGCATCCGTCGCAGAGGCCGTCGAGGCCACTGGCGCTACCGCCTCCTGCATCTTCATCCCTGCCCCGGGTGTGAAGGACGCGGTGATGGAGGCCGCCGAGGGGGGTGTGAAGCTCATCGTCGCCATCACCGAGGGCGTGCCCGCCCACGATGAGGCGTGGTTCTTCAACAAGCTCAAGCGCGACTTTCCCGACGTGCAGCTCCTCGGTCCCAACTGCCCCGGCATCATCAGCCCCGGCAAGGCCAACATCGGCATCACCGCCGGCCACATCGCCAAGGCCCCGGTCGAGGGTCAGCCCAACGTCGGCATCGTGAGCCGCTCCGGCACGCTCACCTACCAGGCGCTCTACGAGCTGAAGCTCAACGGGATCGGTGTCACCACCTGCGTAGGCATTGGCGGCGACCCCGTGCCTGGCACCAGCTTCATCGACTGCTTGCAAGCGTTCGAGGCCGACCCCGACACGAAGGCCGTGATGATGATCGGCGAGATCGGTGGGTCAGCCGAAGAGGAGGCCGCAGCGTTCATCGCCGACAAGATGACGAAGCCCATCGTCTCCTACATCGCGGGTGTCACTGCACCCGCCGGCAAGAAGATGGGCCACGCCGGCGCCATCGTCTCGGGCGGCAAGGGCACGGCTGCAGCAAAGCAGGAGGCTCTCGTGGCCGCCGGGGTGCGGATCGGCCAGAACCCCACCGAGGCTGGCACGCTCATGGTCGAGGTCGTCAAGGGCTTGTAGGGACTCGGCCGATCGGGTCGGCGCTGCGACCCGGATTTGGAGCGCAGGCTTTCGGCCTGTGCGACACTTCGCCGCCTATGAGCGATTGGCCCCCGGCTGAGCCTCCGCCGCCCGCCCCTGGTCCGCCCGGTCCGGGCTGGTGGCTCGCGAGCGACGGCAACTACTACCCACCCCAGCAGCCCCCGCCGCCCGCGCAGTACACGGCGTATGCGCCGTACGGAGCGCCGGCGATGCAGACGGCCACCAACGGTCTGGCGATCGCGTCGATGGTGCTGGGAATCCTCTGGATCTACTGGATCGGGTCCGTCTTGGCGCTGGTGTTCGGCTACATCGCCAAGGGACAGATCGACAAGTCCGCCGGCCGCCAGAGCGGACGCGGCATGGCGATCGCGGGGATCGTGCTCGGCTGGATCGGTGCGGCCACGCTCGTGCTGCTGATCGGGGTGGCGGTGCTGGCCCGGAACAGCTCGAGCTCCTTCGACATCAACTCCGACCCGGCCGACGGGTACTGCAACGAGGCGCGGTACGTGCAAGATCCCGACTGCTGACCTGGGTCACCACGCGAACGAGGCCCCGGCGAGCCGGGGCCTCGTTCGCGTCAGGACGGGATCAGATCAGAACGGCGCAGCGCCAGGACTGCCGCCCGCGGGCGGAGCGGCGTCGTCGCCCTCCTGGAACTTGAGGAAGCCACCAGCGGCGAGCCCGATGGCAGCG
>JANOQG010000268.1:0-1603 GCA_031422255.1 Actinomycetes bacterium
TCCTGGGTGAGGGTCGGGTCGACCCCGATGCAATAGGCCTGCATGACGTACGCGACGCCATCGGGGTTCACAAGCTCGTAGACCGGCATTCCCGCATCGAAGAAGAACACCGCACCGCGGTTGACGTATCGCTCGACATAGGGCTGCGGCGCGGGGTTGTCGCCGAGGTCGACCGTGGCAATGCGGCGCATCGTCAGGCCGTTGAAGTCACGCAGCACTGGCTCCACCACCGCCACCTTCGTGCCGAGGCCGTCGAGCACCCAATGGCGTGGGCCGTTGAGCTTCACCATCACCGCCCCCATCTCCTCAGCGATGGTGGAGGCGTCGAGCGACTCCCACAGCTCCTGCGGGCAATCGTTGAGCATCTGCGTGCCGTAGACCTCCGCCTCGAGGCCGGAGTCACGCACGTAGACGGCCAACACCTCCCCGTAGCGGACCCCGCGCATGTCCGAAATCAGCCGGGGCGTTGCATGGTTCGACATGGTGAGGGCTCCTTCGATCAGGCTGTCCGACCGGCCAAGACTAGTGGCACGTCCAATGTCAGTAGCCCTGCGCCCAGCGCTACATCTTGTCGAGGAGCTGCTGCTTCTTCTGATCGAACTCTTGCTGGCTCAAGACGCCCTGCTGGCGGAGCGCGTCGAGCTGTGAGATCTGCTCGGGGATCGACGACGACGTCGCCGCCGCTGGGTTGATTCGATCGAACTTGCGGTTCTCGTTCGACTCCATCTGCTTGTAGAGCTCGTTCTGGACCGCCGACGGCTTGCGTACGTTGGAGAAGTTCTGCCGGCCCATCTCACCAGCGGACTCGATGACGAGGTCGCCGGAGCCCAGCATCCGCTCGAAGATCGACTGGCTGAAGAACACCGTGTTCACGCGCTCGAGCGGGATCTCGATGCCGTGCTTGGACAGCACGCCGTGGCGGTAGATGAGTCGGTCGCTGGTGATGACGAAGTTGGTCGTCGCCCACTTGGCGTAGGTGATCACGAACCAGACGAGGCTGGCGAGCAGGAGAGCCCCCGCTAGGAACGACACAGCGTCGTGCCAGTCTTGGAGGGCCACCGTGATTCCGAACACGATCGCCACGAACAGCGCCAACGCCGGCTGAAAGAAGAACACCCAGTGCGGATGCAGGTCGAGGATGATGTCCTCGTCCTCGTTGAGCAACTTCTGTGAAAACGGCACGACGGGATGGTATCGCTCAGGCCCATCCCAGCTCGTCAAGACGATCGTCGTCGATCCCGAAGTGGTGGGCGACCTCGTGGACGACCGTGATGCGCACCTGCTCCACCACCTCCGCGTCGTCAGCGCAGATGGCCAAGATCGGCAACCGATACAGCGTGATGCGATCCGGGAGCACCATGCCGTCGTAGCCGGAGTCGCGCTCGGTCAGTGGCACCCCCTCGTAGTGGCCGAGGAGCCCTGAATGTGCCCGACCGTCCCGGACCACGATCGCCACGTTGTCCATCATTCGCCCGAGGTGCTCGGGGATCGCATCGAGGGCGTCGGCCACAAGCTCCTCGAAGCGCTCCTCTGAGACGTCAACCACGAGAGGCAGCGTAGGGTCGGGCGGGATGGATCCGGAGGAGCTGCTCCACGGGCTCGA
>JANOQG010000269.1:0-6337 GCA_031422255.1 Actinomycetes bacterium
CGAGTCGTTCCAGCCCAGGCGCGGTCCCAGGCTCAGCGCGACCGTGAACGCAACCAGGAGGAGCAGGCGTTTCATGCCGAAACCTTCTGAATAAGCACAACACGCCATTGGCCACCAATGCGATTCATGACGAAATTCAGAACCTGCACCTGGTTGGGTTCAACTTCAATCGGGTCCTTAGTCTTGGCGTCGATCAGCACTTGGTGATTCGTAAGTTCGTCCAGGACACTCGCCGTCGTGTCATCTGTGACAGCAATCCGATACATGTGGTCCACCTTCGCAAGCGCGGCCCTACCGTCGCCGATTCGCCCATCAATCTCGGTTCGGACGTTGATCAGACCCTCCCCCGCGTAGACCTCGGCTAGGGCTTCTTCGTCTAGTTGCAGGTTGTAGACGGCTTCGGCGTAGACGTCCCAGCTCCTGAGGTAGGCCGCTTCGACTTGGCCTTCGATGGAGGCGGGGTCGTACCCGGTGGTCGTGGTGCTCGCCGGGCGCTCGGGCGCCGTGGTGGTGGTCGTGGAGTCGGTGCCGACCGGCTCCGCTGGCGTCGTGGGGGTCGCCTCAGGGTCGCTCGACGAACAGGCGGCCACCACGAGCGCCAGGGCGACGGCGCCCCCTCGTCGCGTCAGCATGCGTGCCACCACGAATCGGACGCTAGGACCGAGATGTGCACCCCGCAATGGGGTGCCTGCGAACCCGCTAGGGAGCCCGCCAGCTCTGGCTCTGGCAGGCGGCGTTCTCCGCTGCGCGCGTTGCGGCGGCATCGGAACCGGGCTCATCCCAGGGACCCCGCTCGCGATCGTCGAGTCGGCAGCGGACGTCGGTGAGCAGCACACCCGCGGTGATCCCCAGCTCGAGGCGCCCGGAGCTGGCGGCATCGACGACGTCGGGTGCGGCGATGGTGGTGCCGATCAACCCAGCCACCAGCTGCGCGGCCACCACCGCACCGATCCAGCGGCGGGACAGCAGCGGTGACGACCCCATCAGCAGGGCCAGCGCGGCCACCACGGGAAGCAGGTGGAGCGGCTTGAAGGGAAACCGCAAGAACAACAGCTCGGTGAGCACCAGCATCAAGGTGGCGAACCGCACGACCACCGACGAGCGCCAACGACCCAGCCCACCGACCATGCCGCGCGCGCTGCCCAGGAGGGCAAGGCCGCCGAGCACCCCGATGACCGCAGCGTTCTTCGTGGCCCACCGCCCGAGATGTGCGCCAAGGCTCGCCACCTCGAGCTGGTTCTCGAGGAACGCGCCCGTACGGTCGGCTTGGAGCCACGGCGGTACGAAGCACAGAAGTCCCAGGCCTCCAACCGTGACCAACGTGCGCAGCGTGTCGGACACCGACGCTCGCTGCTCACGTTCTCCGGTGCGTTGCGCGATCACCCAGGCGAGGATCAGGAGCGCACTCGAGGCTCGGCATCCGATCGCCAGAGCGAACAGCACTCCGGCGGCCACCGGCTGTCGTCGCTGCGACACCACCGCCCCCGCCAGCACCAGCCCGAGCGCCCAGGTGAAGTCGCCCATGCTCGTGGCCGCGATCCAGAACCACGGGTTGGCCGCCAGCACCAGCATTGCGAGCGTGGGCCAACGAGCCCCGTCGCTCTGCGCCAACGCATGGATGCACCACAGGCACACAAGGGCGAACACGAGGCTCGAGAGGTTGACGAGCACCGAGCCGCCGATCCGGTCGAGCACGCCGGTAGCAACCTCGTGCACGACCGAGCCGGGACCGCGCGACATCTCGTAGCGACCGTCATCCACCACCGCCCGGCCCGAACGCAGCACGTTCGGCACGTCGATGTCGTTCCCGAATCCGAGCAGGATGAAGGGCAGATAGCAGGCAGCGCAGATGGCCAGCCAGGTCTGTGGCGACCCGATCCGTCCGGGTCCATCCGGCCGGATGGCATCGGTGCGGACCGCGGTCATCCCGCGTCGTCGGCGTCGCGGAGCGGGCGTTCCCAGCGACGGATGGACCCGGCTGCGTCGAGCGGCGCCACCATCTGGAACCCAGACGCCGCCAAGAGCGCCGCGGGTCCGCCGTCGGATGCGGCGGAGGCGCCCACCGTCGAGCAGGCACGCCGCCGACCGAGCGCCTCCACGGCGGCCAGCACATGCCGACCGATGCCCTGGCCTCGGTGTTCGGCCGCGACGGTCAGATCCGCGAGCTCGAGCAGGCCGCGGGCCGACCAACCCCATGCCGCCCCCACCACCTGCGTGTTCCGATATGCGGTGATGGCGAAGGGAGAACCCTCCGTCGCCTCCTCGAACGAGAGCAGCGCCGCCGCCTCGACGCTGGGCCGACCCGACGTCACGATGTCGAGGGGAAGGCTCCCTTGGCCAACCGTGCTGGCGCGCTCACCGAGGGGTACATCGGCGATCGGGCGCCACACCCGTCCGGGAAGCTCGGCGAGCACGTGCACTCGATCGAAGGTGACCTCCGCCGAGAAGTCGGCAAGGGCGGTGACCGCGTCGTCCAAACGCAGCGGAGCGAGGTCGTCGGCCACCGTCACATGCGGCACGAACTCGTGGTCAGAAGATCGTTCGAGTGGGCCGCGCAGGCAACCAACCCGGAGCCGCTCCAGCGCGTCGAGTGCCGCCGCGTCGCCACCCACACGCAGGTAGGCGACCGGGTTCACGGGCGCAAAGGTGGCGACAGGACCCAGGCGAAGGTCCAGAGGGTCGACGGCGGCGGCCGCCGACCGGACCGTCGAGAAGACCGAGGGGAGGTCGCGCTCCGCCACGTTCACCGGCGGCACGAGGGTGATGTGCGGCTCGATGCGTCCGAGCCCGCCATCCCCGAGGGCATGACGAAGTCCGTCGACCTGCGTGGCCAACGGTTGTGGAACGAGCAGAACAACCCCGAGCCGCTGGCGAGCCATCGGGCGACAGTACTGCTGCTGCTAGTGACTAGCGCTGACGGAGCCCGTGGCCGTCTCGATGCGGACCCGTGCGCGACGCAGGGCAGCCTCTGCCTCGACGTTGTGCGCACCTCGGAGCTCGCTCTCGGCGCGCTCGGCGGCGGCTCGCGCCCGCTCGACGTCGATCTGGCTGGCCACCTCAGCAACATCGGAGAGCACGGTCACCCGATCGCTGCTCACCTCAACGAACCCTCCGTGCACGGCGATGACCTCGTCGGTGCCGTCTTCCGAGTGCACTCGCACGGTGCCGATGTCGAGCGCGCCGACGAACGGCGCATGACCGGTGAGGAACGCGATCTCGCCGCCACCGATCGTGCGCGCGATCACTCGATCGGCATCCCCTGTCCACAGGATGCGCTCCGGCGACACGACCTCGACATGCAGGGTCATGGGATGACGACCAAGGTCGCCCGGCGCGCTGAGCGTTGCGGCTGCTGGGTTGCACAGGGGTCGCTGTGCTGATGGCTCCCTCGCTGGCGCTCGCTCACTTCAGGAGCTCAGCAGCCTTGGCTCGCACCGAATCGGCGCCACCGACGTTGAGGAACGCCTGCTCGGGCAGGTCGTCGAGGTCGCCGCGGACCAGCTGCTCGAAGCTGTCCACCGTCTCCTCGACGGGGGTGAACACGCCATCGAGGCCAGTGAAGTTCTTCGCCACGAACATCGGCTGCGAGAGGAACCGCTGGATCTTGCGGGCCCGGGCCACCGTGATGCGGTCCTCCTCGGAGAGCTCGTCGAGCCCGAGGATGGCGATGATGTCCTGCAGCTCCTTGTAGCGCTGGAGGATCTCCTGCACCCGGCGAGCGACGTTGTAGTGGCGCTCACCGACGATCTCGGGGGCGAGGATGGTGGAGGTGGACGACAGCGGATCGACAGCCGGGTAGATGCCCAGCGCGGCGATGTCGCGGGACAGCTCGGTGGTGGCGTCGAGGTGCGTGAAGGTGGTGAACGGCGCCGGGTCGGTGTAGTCGTCGGCAGGCACGTACACGGCCTGGAGCGACGTGATCGAGCGCCCCCGGGTGGAGGTGATCCGCTCCTGGAGCTCGCCCATCTCGTCGGCAAGGGTGGGTTGGTAGCCCACGGCCGACGGCATGCGGCCGAGGAGGGTCGACACCTCAGAACCCGCCTGCACAAAGCGGAAGACGTTGTCGACGAAGAGGAGCACGTCCTGGTTCTTCACGTCACGGAAGTACTCCGCGATCGTGAGGGCGGCCAGCGCGACCCGGAGGCGGACGCCCGGCGGCTCGTCCATCTGACCGAACACGAGGGCGGCCTTGTCGAGCACGCGGGTGACGCCGTCACCCATGATCGTCTCCCCCATCTCGAGGAAGAGGTCGGTGCCTTCACGGGTGCGCTCGCCAACGCCGGCGAACACGGACACGCCGCCGAACTGGGAGGCGACCCGGTTGATCATCTCGGTGATGAGCACGGTCTTGCCCACGCCAGCGCCGCCGAACAGGCCGATCTTGCCGCCCTGCAGGTAGGGGGTGAGCAGGTCGATGACCTTGATGCCCGTGGGGAACACGATCTTCTGCGGCTCGAGCTGGTCGAAGTCGGGGGCGTGCCGGTGGATGTCCCAGCGGTCCTCGATCTTGCTTGCGTCGAGCTCGGGCACGTCGAGCGGCTCGCCGATGACGTTCACGACGTGACCGAGCACCGCGTCGCCAACCGGCATCTGCATGCCGTGGCCGGTGTTCGTCACGATGGTGCCGCGCACGAGGCCGTCGGTGGGGCGGAGGCAGATGGCCCGCACGCGGCTGTCGCCGATCTGCTGGGCGACCTCGGCCTTCACGGGCTGGGGCTTGCCGTCGATCGTGATGTCGAAGGCGAGCAGCATGTTGATGGCAGGCACGGCGTCGGGCGGGAACTCGACGTCGATCACCGGGCCGGCGATGGCGACGACGCGGCCGTCCTTCAACGTGGGCTGGTTGTCGGTCACGGTCATGGCTGTGTCTCCGGGGATCAGTTGCGGGTGAGGGAAGAGCGGCCGATCTCGGCCACGTCTAGGGCCTTGTCGGCCAAGAGGTCGGTGCTGGCGGCCTGGCCGCCACGAAGGGCCTCGGCGCCGCTGACGATCTCCATGATCTCGGTGGTGATCGAGTCCTGACGGGCCCGGTTCATCACGCGGCTGAGCTTGGTGATCAGGTCTTCGGCGTTGTCGGTGGCGGACTTCATGGCTCGCTGCTGAGCGGCAAAGAAGGAGGCGGAGCCTTCCAGCAGGGCGGCGTAGAGGCGGGCTTCTGCGTAGCGCGGGAGCAGGCGGTCGAGGATCTCGTCGGCGCCCGGCTCGAACTCGTAGTCGGCCGACGGGCCATCGCTCGTTGCGGCAGCGTCGACCAGACCGGTTTCGAGCGGCACGAACCGCTTGAGCTGCACACGCTGGATGCCGGCGGAGATGAACTGCGTGTAGCAGATCTCCACTGCGTCGTACTCGCCTGCCTCAAATCGGGAGACGACGGCCTCGGCCACCAGGCGGGCATCTTCGTACGTCGGTTCGTCGGAGAAGCCCACGAAGCTGTCGTCGATGGGGAAGCCCCGGAAGCGGAAGTAGCCGGTGGCCTTCTTGCCGACCGTGATGAGGCGGGTCTGCTTGCCCTCAGCCTTCAGCCGCGCCATCTCGCGTTCGACGGTGCGGATGACGGTGGTGTTGTACCCACCGCACAGACCGCGGTCACCAGCGACGGCCACGAAGGCGACCGTGCCGATGTCGTCGCGCTGCTGGAGGAGAGGCGAGCTCTTCCCCGCGCCGGCGGCAGCCAGGTTGCGGATCACCTCGGTGATCTGCTCGCTGTAGGGCCGCGCTGCGTTCACCCGCTGCTGGGCCTTGAGGATCCGACTGGCGGCGATGAGCTCCATCGCCTTCGTGATCTTCTTGGTCGACTGCACCGACTTGATGCGTCGCCGCAGGACCCGCTCGGCGCCACCAGCCACGGCTAGGCCTCGTCGCCCTCGAGGACCGCATCAGCGGCGACCACGGCGGGGATGGTGACCTCGACGGCGTTCGTGGTGCCGTCGGAGTGCTGGAACTGGTCGGCGAAGGCCTGCAGTGCCGCCTCGAACGCCGTGACGTCGGCGATGTCGCCAGACGACTTGATGCCGTCGAGGATGGCGCCGTTGCGAGCGTGGAACCACTCCAACAGCTCCTTCTCGAAGCGGCTGACATCTTCGACAGGGACCGGATCGAGGTAGCCCTGGGTGGCGGCGTAGAGCGAGACGACCTGCTCCTCCACCGGCATCGGGCTGTTCAGCGGCTGCTTCAGCAGCTCGACGAGCCGGTAGCCCCGGTCGAGGGCCGACTGCGACACCTTGTCGAGCTCGGAGCCGAAGGCGGCGAACGCCTCGAGCTCACGGAACTGGGACAGGTCACCCTTCAGCGTGCCCACGGCCTTCTTCATGGCCTTGATCTGCGCCGCACCACCCAC
>JANOQG010000270.1:0-6556 GCA_031422255.1 Actinomycetes bacterium
GGTGCTACGAGGTGCCACAGGAGGGTGAGGTGGGGGACGACCGGCGTCACTTTCCCGTCGTCGATCATCTCGCTTGCTCGATGCACCGTCTCGTGGGTGTTCTTCACGGGATCTGGGCTTGTGTAGGGCCCCGCCACGTACACCATTGGCCTGTCCACGTACGTGCGGTCCGCTGCCAAAGCCGCCCTCCCCCGGGATCCAGACGCGCGATGGACGCGCGATGGATCGGGCGGGACGCTACCCCCAACACCAGTCACGATGCCCTGACCAGCACGTCCCCAGAGCCGGGTGCCGGGATCGAACCGACGACATCTTCTTTACAAGAGAAGTGCTCTACCAACTGAGCTAACCCGGCGTGCGTCGGCCGCCAGGATAGTGGTCCAGGGGGAGGGTCCTTGATCGGAGCGCGCCCAGCGGCCAGCCTGGTCCGGATGGCACTCACCGACCGAGACCGCGCGATCCTCGACTTCGAGCGCAGCTGGTGGACGGAGGTCGGCCCGAAGGACACCATCATCCGTGAACGCTTCGAGCTCTCGGGGACTCGCTACTACCAACTGCTCACCGAGCTCCTCGACGACGCCGACGCGCTCTTGTACGACCCGCTGCTGATCCGCCGCCTGCGTCGCGTGCGGGAGCGTCGCCGACGCGCTCGCGTCGAGGGCCGACCAATGAGCCAGCTCGACCGGCGATAGGGGAGACTGCACCGATGGCACGACGCCGACCTTCCGAACCGACCGTCAACCCCGCTCGGGGCGCTGCTCTTGTAGTGGTGGCCGTCGTTATCGGGCTCTTCCTGCTGCGCAACGGGCTCGACACCTCTGAGACCATCACGAACCAGCCGGGCGTGAAGTCCGGCACCAACGGTGACAGCAATGGCGACCCCGACGGAACTGACGAGACCACCACGACCGCCCCGCCCGCGGTGCGTCCCCCCGCTGAGGTGCCCACGATCGTGTTGAACGGCTCCGGAGTCACCGGGGCAGCGGCCGCCTACAGCACCTCGCTCGCGGCGGCGGGCTACCAGCTCACCAACCCCGCGGGCGCCAACGCCGACGGCGACAACGTCGCAACGACCGTCGTGCTCTTCGCCAGCGGTTTCGATGCCGAAGCCGCGGCCGTAGCAGCGGCCATCGGCGCGCCCACGATCGTGCCAGAGGCGCTGCCTACCGTGCCGCCTGGTCAGATCGCCGGCGCGAGCGTGGTGGTGGTGCTTGGCACCGATCTCGGCAGCGTGCAGCCGCCTGCCGCCGCAGCGCCCGCCACCTGACCTCGTTTGCGGCCCTAGCGTTCCGCGGGTGCCACACGACGGCCTCGATCCCCTCGCGGTTCTGCGCTCGCGGCCCGAGCGAGCCGCGGTACTGGTCGACTTCGATGGGACGCTCGCCCCGATCGTTCCGACGGCGAGCGATGCACGGCCCCTCCCTGGCGTTCGGGAGGTCCTCGAACGCCTCAGCGCGTCGTACGCGATGGTCGCGGTCGTGTCAGGCCGGCCGGTTGCGTATCTGACCGATCAGCTTGGTCCGGTGGTTCGGCTTGTTGGCCTCTACGGACTCGAATGGAGCGACGGCGACCGGATCCTGGAACACCCAGCGGCGGGCCCCTGGCGTGCGGTGATCGACGCGGTTGCGGTCGAGGCGAAGGCCGCCCTCCCAGCCGAGGTTGATGTCGAGCACAAGGGCCTCTCGCTCACGCTCCACTTCCGTCCGGCCCCCGAAGCTGCGGCGGTCACCGCTGCCTGGGCTGCCGAAGCAGCCGGCCGCTCTGGTCTGCACGAACGGATGGCCAAGATGTCGATCGAGCTCCATCCGCCGATCGCGGTGGACAAGGGCACCACCGTGCGAGATCTCGCGGCTGGGCTCGACGCGGCTTGCTACCTCGGTGATGACGTCGGCGACCTTCCCGCCTTCGCTGCGCTCGACACCCTCGCGGACGGAGGGCTGCGCACCGTGAAGATCGCGGTCAGGGGCGTTGATGCCGCCCCGGCGCTGCTCGCCGCTGCTGATGTTGTGGTCGACGGCCCCCCGGCAGCGCTCGACATCCTCCGCAGCCTCCTCTGATCGCTGCGCGACCGCGATCGATGCGTCGGCTCAGGGTCCCGCGGCGGCGAGCTGGTCAGCGAGCCAATCCGCAGGAGTGCGGTCCTCGGCGATCCGGCGCAGAGTGGTCGCTCGCTCCTGGCGCTGGTCCGCGGGCATCGTGAGGGCTCGGTGGAGCACCTCGGCGGTGCCGGTGATGTCGAAGGGGGGCACCCGCAGCGCACCCTCGTGGAGACGCTCCCACGCGCCGGCCTCAGGGGAGAGGGCGAGCACCGCGTCGCGGTCGTTCACGAGCGCGGCTTCAGAGGCGACGAGGTTGAGGCCGTCGCGGATCGGATTGATGAGGAACACGTCGCCTCTTCGCAACAAGGCGACCGACGCTGGGAAGTTGTCCTCGACAGAGAGCACGATGGGCTGCCAGCCCGGGGTTCCCCATCGCTCGTTGATGCGGATCACGGCGGCATCGATCTCGGCCCGATAGCGAACGTACGCGGGGATTCCCTCGCGGGATGGGTAGGCCTCTGCGACGAACATGACGCGTTCGCGGTGCTCGGGATGCAGGTCGAGCAGCTCGTCGAAGGCGAGAAAGCCGCGCAGCAGGTTCTTCGAGAGCTCCATGCGGTCGACACGGGCGATGACGGCGCAGTCACCGACCCTCGCTTCGAGGACGGCAAGTGCCTCCTCGCATGCCGGCGAGGCTGCGGCGCGCCGAATGTCCTCTGGGTCGGAAGCCAGGGGTGCCACGAAGGTGGTGGGATGGAGTCCCGCGAGCTGCCGGGCCGAGCTGGCGAAGTCGTTCGCCCACTGCTGTGTGTGAAACCCGCACGCCCTGTGTGAGGCCATTCCTTGCAGGAGCGTGAGGCCGGCATCGTCGGGCAGTGCCTCGAACCACACCGGCGGAGCGAACGGGGTGTGGCTGAAGTGCACGCAGGCCAGATCTGGGCGGAGGACCGCGAGCCGAGAGGCCACGAGACAGAGGTGATAGTCCTGCACGAGCACCACCGCTCCCTCGGGGGCGACCTCCGCCACCGCCTCAGCGAAGGCGTCGTTGACGTCCTGATAGGCCTGCCAGGCAACGGGCCACGATCGGTCAAACGCCGGTTCGCGGGCGAGGTCCCAGAGCCCATGATGCGCGAACCAGAGGACGCCGTTGCTCACCTCGTCATAGGCGAGGCGATACGACTCCGGGTCGAGCGCGAGGAGCCTCACCCGAAAGCCGTCGGCCTCCACGACACCCGCAGTTGCAGCAACCCGGTCGCCGTCGGTCATGGCCGCGGCGATCCACGTGGTGTCCGTCCCCTCCACGAGTGGGCCGATGCCGGACACCAGGCCTCCGGCACCCCGTCGGCTCGTGATGGTTCCGTCAGCGTCCTCTGTGAAGGTCACCGGCCCCCGGTTGGAGACCAGCACGATCGGTCGGCCGGAGGGCGGGGCGCTCGTCATCTGGGGCCACGGTAGGACACGGACTGGGGCACGATGGTCGGCATGCGAGTTGTGGCCGCTCCCGACAAGTTCCGAGGGACCGCAACGGCGGCCGCCGTCGCAGCGGCCATCGGGCGGGCCGCGGCGGCGGCAGGGTGGGAGTGCGACGAGGTGCCGATGGCCGATGGTGGCGAGGGAACCCTCGACGCGCTGGGCGGTCCCAATCGCCTCACCGTGGTCACCGGACCACTCGGTCGCCCGGTGGAAGCCGCGTGGCGGCTCGACGGGACCCTGGCCGTGATCGAGATGGCGCGAGCCTCAGGGCTCGACCTCGTCGGAGGTTCCGACGCCAACGACCCGGTCGCGGCCTCGACCATCGGCGTGGGACAGCTCATCGTGGCTGCAATCGACAACGGGGCTCGCCGCGTGATCGTCGGCCTCGGCGGGTCCGCCACCACCGACGGTGGCCTGGCAGCGCTGCGTGCGCTCCATCCGCTCGGCCGACTCAAGGGGGTAGAGATCATCGCTGCGTGCGACGCGCTCGTTGGGTTCTTCGAAGCAGCCACGCTCTTCGCCACCCAGAAGGGGGCCACTCCCGCGCAGGTGGAGCTGCTCCGTCGTCGCCTCGAGCGGTTGGCCCAGGTGTACCTCGACGAACACGGGGTCGACGTGGTCGGCCTGCCCGGTGCGGGAGCGGCAGGTGGGCTCGGGGGCGGTCTGGCGGCGGCCGGTGGGGTGCTGGTGAGCGGATTCGAGCTCGTGGCCGACGAGGTCCGCTTGGACGAGCGCCTCGAAGGTGCCGATCTCGTCATCACCGGCGAGGGCTTCCTCGATGAGCAGAGCTTCGAGGGCAAGGTGGTCGGTGGCGTAGCGAGCCTCGCGGGCACCCTCGGCGTCCCCGCTGCCGCCATCGCCGGGCAGATCTACGACGGCATGGGAGACCGCATCGAGGCTGTGTCGCTCGTCGACCGCTTCGGGGACGAGCGGGCCATCGGGGACACGCTCGCCTGCATCGAGGAAGCAGCCGCCGACGTCCTCGCGGGCCACGGGGCATGATCGCGGTTCACCGCGACCGCATGGGGGGACCATGACCGACGATCTCAGCAATCTCGACGCCACGGCACAGGCCGCCCTCGTGCGCGGGGGAGAGGTGAGCCCGTCGGAGTTGGTGGAGGCAGCCATCGCTCGCATCGAGGCGGTGAATCCGGAGCTCAACGCGGTCATCACGCCGTTGTATGAGGGAGCCCGCGCTCAGGCGGCGTCCGCTTCGCTCCCGGACGGCCCCTTCAGAGGAGTGCCCTTCCTGCTCAAGGACCTGTCGGCTCACTCGGCGGGCGACCCCTTCCACGAGGGCATGGCGTTCCTGAAGGAGCGTGGCTGGACCGAACCGGACGACACCGCCTTGGCCGCTCGTTTCCGTGCCGCCGGACTCGTCGTCGTCGGAAAGACGAACACGCCGGAGCTGGGCATCCTCCCCACCACTGAGCCCACCGCCTACGGCCCCACCCGGAATCCGTGGGACCCCACGCGCTCCACTGGTGGATCCAGCGGTGGATCAGCGGCGGCGGTCGCCGCCGGACTCGTGCCCATCGCTCATGCCAACGACGGCGGAGGCTCGATCCGAATCCCGGCCAGCGAGTGCGGTCTTGTGGGCCTCAAGCCCTCGCGCGGGCGCGTGTCGTCCGGTCCGGAGTTCGGTGACGTGATGGGTGGGCTCACCTGCGAGCTCGTCGTGAGTCGGTCTGTGCGCGATACCGCGACGGCCCTCGACGCAGCGCACGGCATGGAGCCGGGCGACCCGTTCACAGCGCCCGACCCCATGCGGCCATTTCTTGATGAAGTGGGCGCGGCGGTCGAGGGCTTGCGCGTCGGCGTGCTCACCACCAGTCCAGGGGGTGCGGTGCCGGTCCACCCCGATTGCGTTGCCGCGACGGAGGCCGCTGCTCGACTGCTCGAGTCGCTCGGTCACCAGGTGGAGGTTTCGCACCCGAAGGCTCTCGATCACCCGGACTACACGGGCCACTTCATCACCAACTGGGCGGCAGGCTGTGCCTGGAACCTCGACTATTGGACGCGTCGTACTGGCGTGGAGATCGGTCCCGACGACGTGGAGCCGCTTACCTGGGCACTCGCCGAACTGGGTCGGTCGAGCACGGCACCGCAATGGCTCGGAGCCCGCGAGTGGCTCCAGGTCAACAGCCGCGACGTCGCAGCGTGGTGGACCGAGGGTCACGACCTTCTGTTGACACCGACCATCGCCGAGCCGCCGCCGCTGCTCGGCACCTTCGACAGCCCGCCGGACAACCCCCTTCACGGCCTGTTCCGCGCTGCAGAGGTGGTGCCTTTTACGCCGCCCTTCAACGTCACGGGCCAGCCAGCGATCTCGCTGCCGTTGCACTGGAATGCCGACGGACTTCCCATTGGCGTGCAGCTGGTTGCCGCGTTCGGACGCGAGGACCTGCTCCTGCGGGTCGCGGCTCAGCTCGAGGCGGCCCAGCCATGGGCCGATCGACGCCCCCCGATCCACGCGTGAGCAGCCGGTAGCCTCCCGAAGATGACGGATCGCATCCGCCACGCGGGAGCCGTGGCCTGGTCGCTCTGCGGCGTGGCAGCCCTGATCGGCATCCTTGCGCTGGTCGCCTGGGTCCTGCGAGTCATCTGGCCGCCGGTGATTCTCGCCAGCGCCATCGTGTTCCTCCTCAACCCTGTGGTCACGCGCTTGCAGGCTCGTCACATCCCGCGCCTGCTCGGCACGGCCCTCTCCTACCTCGCAGTGCTGGGCTTGCTGGTGTTGGTGACGCTGCTCGTTGCCCCTCTCGCCAATCGGCAGTACGACGATCTGGCTGCGGAGTGGCCCGAGCTTCGAGCCGATCTAGAGATGCAGGTCGACGACCTCGCTGAGCGCTCCGCGAGGGACGAGTGGCCAATTCGGATCCCCACCTACGCCGAGCTAGAGGATCAGTTCTCCGGCCGTTCCAGCGCCGATACAGATGGAGACGGCACGGTCAGCGACGAGGAGCGGCAGGCTCGCTTTGCCAATCAGATCGACACGGCGCGCGAGCTTGGCCTCAAGGTCTTTCACGTGGGGATCATCTTCG
>JANOQG010000271.1:0-3281 GCA_031422255.1 Actinomycetes bacterium
GTCCAGCCCGGCGCGCAGCTCGGCTACGTAGGCGCCGAGATCCTCGGGGCCTGCTCCGTCGAGACGGAGGCGCATGAGGGCCGAGGCGACGATCACTCCGTCGGCCTCGACGGTGGCGGCGCGGGCGTGAGCCACCGTCGCGATGCCGAAGCCCATGATGACCGGCAGATCGGTGGTGGCTTTCAGGCGCGTGGCGAGGACCGTGGACGACTCGGCCAGGTCGGTGCGAGCGCCCGTCACCCCGAGCAGGTTCACGCCGTAGACGAACCCTTGCGATCGGGCGCACAGCCGAGCGAGGCGCTCGTCGGCGGTCAGGGGCGAGGCGAGCTGCACCGTGGCGAGGCCCGCCTCCTTGGCGAAGGGCTCCCACTCCCCCACTTCCTCCATCGGGAGGTCGGGCAGGATCACCCCGCCCACGTTGGCGGCGACCGCCTCGGCAGCGAAGCGGGCGTAGCCGGCGTGGAAGACGAGATTGACGTAGGTCATCACCACGAGGGGCACGCCGGCGTCGATGTCGCGCAGCTCCTGCAGGATCGCGCCGAGGTTGGCGCCCTGCTCGAGGGCCACCTCGCTGGCCTCCTGGATGGTGGGGCCGTCCATCACCGGATCGGAGAACGGGATGCCGATCTCGATGGCATCGGCTCCGGCGTCGGCGTAGGCCCGCACCACCTCGGCCCAGTCCTTGCCGAGCCCGCCGGTGACGTAGGGGACAAGGAGCTTTCGGCCCGCGTCTCGTCGCGCTCGCAGGTGGTCCTCGAGAGCGACGACGTCAGCCACCGGCGTCTCGATCCAGGAGGTCGGCCACCTGGGCGACGTCCTTGTCGCCTCGACCCGACAGGTTGAGGATGACGACCTTGCCCGCCAGCTCATCCTTGGCGCGCAACACCCACGCAAGCGCGTGAGCCGACTCGAGAGCCCCGATGATCCCCTCGGTGCGGGCCAGCACCTGGAAGGCGTCGAGCACCTCGGCGTCGGTGACCTTCTCGTAGCGGGCGCGACCCATCTCGGCCAGGTGGGCGTGCTCGGGGCCGATGCCGGGGTAGTCGAGACCGGCCGAGATCGACTCCGCCTCCATCACCTGTCCGTACTCGTCCTGGAGCAGGTACGACTTCGAGCCGTGCACGATGCCCGGCACGCCCCGGCCTACCGCCGCGCCACCCGCCGGCTCCACGCCGACCATCTCCACGGCGGGGAGCTCGGCGAAGCCGGAGAAGAGACCGATGGCGTTGGACCCGCCGCCCACGCACGCGGTGACGACGTCGGGGTCGCGGTCCAGCATCGCCCGGCACTGCTCCCGCGCCTCGTCGCCGATCACGCGGTGGAGCTCGCGCACCATCCACGGATACGGATGCGGGCCCATCACGGAGCCCAGGAGGTAGTGACTGGTCTCGACCGTGGCCACCCAGTCGCGCATCGCCTCGTTGATGGCGTCCTTGAGCGTGCGGCTCCCCGAGAGCGCTGGCCGCACCTCTGCTCCGAGCAGGCGCATGCGAAAGACATTGAGGGCCTGGCGCTCCATGTCGACCTCGCCCATGTACACGACGCACTCAAGCCCCATGAGCGCCGCCGCCGTCGCCGCGGCCACACCGTGCTGACCGGCACCGGTCTCCGCGATCACCCGGTGCTTGCCCATGCGCTTGGCGAGGAGCGCCTGCCCGAGCACGTTGTTGATCTTGTGCGAGCCGGTGTGGTTCAGATCCTCCCGCTTCAGCAGCAACGTGCACCCGAGCTCCGCCGACAACCGCTTCGCCTCGTAGAGCAAGGACGGGCGACCGGCATAGTTCGTCAGCAGCCCGTCTAGCTCCGAGCGGAACGCAGGGTCGGCCCATGCCGCGCGAAAGGCAGCGTCGAGCTGAGCGCAGGCCGGAACCAACGTCTCGGGGATGTACCGCCCGCCGAACTCACCGAACCGACCGGTGGCCCCGGGATCTCCCATGACAGGCGCAGCATCGGTCACAGGACAAGGATCGGCCGGGAACGCCAACAAGCGCCAGTCGGTTCCGATGGGCAGATGCAGGATCCTCGATGAGGACCTGAGCAGACGGACGGGGCGGAGGGGGGAGCCCGAGGGGGGGAACGCTCCGCGTGCCCCCTTCGGCCGCGAGGGAGGAGCTTGCTCCGACCGAGCAGCAGGCATGCAGCGCGCCCGCAGGGCGCCCAAGACAAGTTCGATCCCGACGCAGTTTGTCGGGATCGACCAGGTCGGGCTCGACTACTCCAACATCCAGTCGAAGGGCTTGTGGGCCTCGTTGCCTTGGTAGTCAGCGGGTTCGGCTTCTTTCGCGGCGCTGATGAATCGGCGCACGAGGCTCGGGTCTTTCACCCCATGGGCGGATTCCGTGCCGGAGGCGACGTCGACGCCCCAGGGACGCACGCGCTCGATCGCCTCGCCCACGTTGTCAGGGGTGAGCCCTCCAGCGAGGAGGATGCGCAGTCCGGATGGGGCGCCCTCGGCAAGGGACCAATCGAAGACCTGACCGGAGCCAGGGCTAGCCGAGTCGAGCATGACGACGTCGGCGCCGTAGGCGGTGGCTCGAGCCAGCTGAGGGTCGCCACCGGGGAACGCTTTGATGACGAGGGCGACGCGTTGTCGCACCCACCGGGTGTCGTCGGCGCTTTCGTGGCCACTGAGCTGTGCGGCTCGCAGTCCAGCTTGGTGCGTGAGGTCGACGACACGCTCGGGCAGCTCGTTGCTGAAGATCCCAACCGTGAGGATCTCCGGCGGGAGTCGCTTGGCGATGTCGGCCGCTCGGCTGACCGCAAGGAAGCGAGGGGAAGAGGGCACGAAGTTGAATCCGACTGCGTCGGCTCCCATCGCCACCGCGAGCAGTGCATCCTCCTCGCTGGTGATCCCACAGATCTTCACGAACACGGCGTAGAGGCTACCGACGCGGCACGCGCAGCCGGGTGACCGATCCGGCGCGGTCGTCGCTCGTCACCACGGACTCGCCCACCAGCACGGCATGAAACCCTGCGGCGGCAAGTGCCAGGGCATCCTCTGTGCCACGGATCCCGGACTCCGCCACCCGCACAACGCCGTCGGGCATGCGGGCGCTGAGCCGCACGGCACGAGCGGTGTCTACCTCGAAGGTCACGAGGTCTCGTTGGTTCACGCCGATCAGGGTGGCGCCAACGACGAGCGCGCGTTCGAGCTCAGGCTCATCGTGCACCTCGACGAGCATGTCGAGGCCAAGGTCTGCTCCCAACGCAAAGAGGTCGGCTAGCTCCGCATCATCGAGCGCTGCGACGATCAGCAACACCGCGTCGGCCCCCATCAGGCG
>JANOQG010000272.1:0-9260 GCA_031422255.1 Actinomycetes bacterium
GCCGCGCGCCGCGATGTAGCCGAGCGGGCCGGGGAGGCCGAGGGCCTCGAAGCGGGTGACGGCGCCGGGGTCCCAGAAGATCCAGCCGATCGTCGTCTGCACGGAGCGAGCGTTGCGAGTGGTCGTCGCCACCCAGTCGTGATCGGTCACGCGTCGCGAGCCTCAGGACACCGCGGCGAAGAGCTGCCACGGATCGGCCACGCCCTTGAGCGTGTGCTCCCCTCGGTCTTCGAACGTGAGGCCGGAGCCGGCGGTGAGGTCCTTGTCTCGAGATCGGCGATGCCGACCGAACGCTCCGAGAGCCCTACCCCGCGCTTGTCGAGGTTCACGACCCGGGCGAAGCGAGACACGTCGGGCAACCAGTTGGTGTAGGCCTCGGTGTAGCCGACGTTCGAGGCGAAGCCGTCCACGTAGACGACGTTGGCAGGCTCGCCAGGGAAGTCGACGTAGGCGATGCTGACGTCGCCGCTGCGCGCGTACCGCACCCGTTCCCCCATGGGGTGAGTCTGTCAAAAGACCGCCATCGGTTCAGATCGAGCCCACCGTGACCGCAGGGCACCCGGCGGGGACGGGACAGGCCACTAGGTTCAGGATCGTGCCGCCCATTGACCTCGATCCCGACCGCA
This sequence comes from Actinomycetes bacterium, assembly GCA_031422255.1. Classification (GTDB taxonomy): domain Bacteria; phylum Actinomycetota; class Acidimicrobiia; order Acidimicrobiales; family VFJN01; genus VFJN01. The sequence goes on from JANOQG010000272.1 coordinate 627, forward strand.
TCCCTGCTCATGTGGCCTGTGTCATGGACGGCAACGGCCGCTGGGCAACCCGACAGGGCCTCAAGCGCACCGACGGTCACGCTGCGGGCGAGGAGGCGCTCTTCGACACCGTCGAGGGGGCGCTGGAGCTCGGCGTGCGTTGGCTCACGGTCTACGCCTTCTCTACCGAGAACTGGCGCCGACCTGCTGAGGAGGTGCGCTACCTCATGCAGTTCAACGAGCGACTCCTCCTGTCGCGGCGCGACGAGCTGAACGAGGCAGGCGTGCGGGTGCGGTTCATCGGCCGCAAGGGGTGGCGTGTGCCCAAGCGGGTGCAGAAGCACATCGACGACACCGAGGCCATGACCCAGGGCAATCGACGCATGACCCTCACGTTTGCCTTCAACTACGGAGGGCGTGCCGAGATCGTGGATGCCGTTCAGGCCCTGGTGCTTGAGGGAACACCCGCTGCCAAGATCACCGAGAAGGCGATCCGATCGCGCCTCTACGCGCCGGACATGCCCGATCCGGATCTCGTCGTGCGCACCTCAGGCGAACATCGCATCTCCAACTTCTTGCTGTGGGAGATGGCCTACAGCGAGCTGATCTTCACCGACACGCTCTGGCCCGACTTCCGTCGTGAGCATCTCTTCGATGCGGTGCGCGAGTTCCAACGGAGGGACCGCAGGTTCGGAGGGGTCGACCAGTAGCGTCGCACCATGGGCTTGTATCGGGATGAGGGCATCGTGCTCCGCACCCACAAGCTCGGCGAGGCTGACCGCATCGTCAGCATCCTCACCCGCCGCCACGGCAAGGTGCGTGCTGTCGCCAAGGGCGTCCGCAAGACGAAGAGTCGCTTCGGGGCCCGGTTGGAGCCGCCCACCCATCTGCAGCTGCAGTTCTACGAGGGTAGGGGCGAGCTTCAGATCATCGACCAGGCGGAGACGATCGACCACTTCCGTTCGATCCGTGACGACCTCGACCGCTTGACGGGTGCCGTGTCGATGCTGGAGGCCGCCGACCAGCTTGGTTTGGAGGGCGAGCCCAACCCCGGTCTCTATCAGATGTTGTTGGGCGCGTTGCGAGCGCTGGCCGGTCACAGCGGTCCACTCGTACTGCCCTCGTTCTTCCTCAAGGTTCTTGCCCTCGAGGGCTTCCGAGCAGTCGTCGACCAATGCGTCGAGTGCGGGGTCACCGATGGGCTGGTGGCATTCGATCTGGAGAGTGGTGGAACCCTCTGCCAGGACCACCGCGTCGGCACGGCCCTATCGCCCGAGGCGCTCCGATTGCTCACCGACATCCTCGGGGGTCGCCTCGGGCTCGCGCTGAACGAGGAGGCGTCGGCGGCCACGGTGGAGGTCGGTCACCTCGCCACTCGCTCGATGGAGCATCACCTGGAGCGTCGGCTTCGCTCGGTGGCCATCCTCGACCGCGGCTAGCCGCGCTCGGTTGCCGGCGCGGCTACTGGCCCGCTATGAGGATCCACCGCTTCGATGGCTCGTCCCACTGCAGCCAGGCGTTCTGTGAGGGGTCCCACTGGATGTGGGTGCCGCGGGCCTCGTCCCACTGGGGTGGAGGTGCTACCGCTTCTGCGGGAGCCGCCCCCGGCACCAGGGTGCTCCAACCGCCCGCGGGCGGAGTCGGGGTGGCCCATTCGTTGCCTGCAGGCGCAGGCGTGCCCCAGGCCTCGCCAGGCGGTGGGGGTGCGGTCATGCCTGGCACCACGATCGGTGATCCCAAAGCCGCCCTGGTGACCACGAAGGTCTTGGCGGCCATGTCGCCCACCCGTCGGTGCCCCTGCGTAGTCAGGCCGGTGATGAAGCCGACGAGCGGGAGTCCACAGGGCTGGCCGTCGACGATGAGCAGGATCCAGCGCACGAACGCCTTCGGGATGCCGACGATCGAGCCATCGGCCTTCACGGTGCGTAGGCCGGTGACGAGCTTGCCCGGGGTCCAACCCGTGAGCCCCTGGAGGACGACGAAGATCAACAACGCCAGCCCAAACCCGAGGAAGTTCAGCGGGCTGGCACCCGAGTCATTGAAGTAGACGGTGTCGTTGAGGTTGAAGCAGCTTCCGCCGTTGCGGGCCAGGAACGCGTCACACACGTTGGATCCAGTGCCACTAGGCACCTTGACGTACTCGAGCTGCGAGGTGATCGCCATGATCGTCGGAACGGCTATCAGGATCGTGTCCAGGATCGTGGCGACCACCCGGCGACCAAACACGGCGGTGGGATCGGATTGAGCCACGGGGTAGGCCATGGCGCGGTTCTACCACCGAGCCGCCTGACCCATTTGGGTGATCGATCCGTCGGGCCCGGCCGATAGCCTCCGCCTCCATGTCTGTAGCGCCTGATCCTGAGCTGTTCGACAAGATCGTCAACCTGTGCAAGCGGCGCGGCTTCGTGTTCCCCAGTGCCGAGATCTACGGCGGCTTCCGGTCGACCTACGATTACGGCCCCCTCGGCGTGCAGATGTTGCGCAACGTCAAGAACGCGTGGTGGCGCTCGATGGTGCAGCTTCGCGACGATGTCGTTGGCCTGGATGCGTCGATCCTCAGCCCGCCCTCCGTGTGGGAGGCGTCGGGCCACCTGGCCAACTTCACGGACCCGCTCGTCGACTGCAAGAGCTGCAAGGAGCGCTTCCGCCTCGACAAGCTCGAGGACCCGAAGACCTGTCCGAGCTGCGGCACGGTGGACAGCTTCACCGAGGCCCGTCAGTTCAACCTCATGTTCAAGACGCATGCCGGCCCGGTCGAGGGCGCTGGCCACGAGGTGTACCTGCGTCCGGAGACGGCGCAGGGAATGTTCCTCAACTTCAAGAACGTGCTCGAGACGTCGCGCAAGAAGCCGCCCTTCGGCATCGCCCAGGTGGGCAAGTCGTTCCGCAACGAGATCACGCCGGGGAACTTCGTCTTCCGCACCCGTGAGTTCGAGCAGATGGAGATGGAGTTCTTCGTGCCACCGGCCGAGAGCCAGCAGTGGTACGAGTACTGGTGCCAGCAGCGCCACAGCTGGTATCTCGAGCACGGGATCTCGAGCGACTCGATTCGGCTTCGTCCCCACGGTGAGGAGGAGCTCTCGCACTACAGCTCGGGCACCTCCGACGTGGAGTTCCTGTTCCCCTGGGGGTTCGACGAGCTCGAGGGCATCGCCAACCGGGGCGACTTCGATCTCAAGGCCCACTCCGCAGCGTCCGGCGAGCGCTTGGAGTTCTTCGACCAGACCACGAACGAGCACTACGTGCCCCATGTGATCGAACCGGCAGCCGGAGCCACTCGCGCGATGATGGCGTTCCTCCTGGCGGCCTACGACGAGGAGGAGGTCAACGGTGAGACCCGAACGGTCCTGCGGCTCCACCACCGCATCGCGCCGTACCAGGTTGCCGTGCTCCCGCTCTCCAAGAAGGACACGCTTACGCCGGTCGCGAAAGAGGTCTTCCAGCTTCTGGCGCCGCACTTCATGTGTGATTACGACGAGACCCAGGCCATCGGACGGCGCTATCGACGGCAAGACGAAGTCGGCACGCCTTTCTGCCTGACGGTCGATTTCGAGACCCTGGATGACCGTGCTGTCACTGTGCGTGACCGTGACACGATGACCCAGGAGCGAGTGCCGATCGAGGGCCTCCTCGAACACCTTCGCTCGTCGCTGACCTGAGAGCGGAAGTGGTTGCGGGCACCCCTTGCTGTCCGTAGGGTGACCATCAACGAGGGCTGTTCCCGCCCGCCCAGCCCTCGCCAGCAGCGACCGCCGACTGTCCCTCCCGTGGATGTGGCGGTCGTTGCGCGTCCCGGGCGACCACGCGGCACCGACCTATTCGACTCGTCGAAATAGAGTGCCGTTCGTGCCGTTCGTCTACGACTTCGATCATCCGCACGAGCGGGTGCCGATGGACATGAAGGACCTCCTTGGAGGCAAGGGGGCCAACCTCGCCGAGATGACCTCCGGCCTGGGGCTACCGGTGCCCCCCGGGTTCACCCTCACCACGGATGCGTGTCGTGCCTACCTCGCTAGCGGTTGGCCCGATGGCCTTGATGGGGAGATCACCGTGGCCGTGCAGCGCGTCGAAGCGGCCATGGGCAAACGCTTCGGCGATCCGGTTGATCCGTTGCTGGTCAGCGTTCGCTCGGGTGCGAAGTTCTCGATGCCGGGGATGATGGACACCGTCCTCAACCTGGGGCTGAACGATGCTTCGGTGGAAGGCCTGGCTGCACAGACGGGCCAGATCCGGTTCGCGTACGACTCGTATCGACGCTTCGTCTCGATGTACGCACGAATCGTTCTCGACATGGACGGCAACGACTTCGACCGACGGCTCGAAGCCGCCAAGGAACGCGACGGAGTCGTCGACGATGCCCACATCAGTGCCGACACGATGCAGCGACTGTGCGTCGAGTACGGCGAGGTGGTGGCAGCGGCCACCGGTCGTCCCTTCCCGCAGGCTCCCGAGGAGCAGCTGCGCGGGGCGATCGAGGCGGTGTTCCGATCGTGGGGCGGAGCGCGGGCGATCACCTATCGGGAGCGCGAGCGCATCCCGCACGACCTGGGCACGGCGGTGAACGTGCAGACGATGGTGTTCGGGAACCGTGACGATCAATCGGGCACGGGCGTCGGGTTCACCCGCAACGCATCGACGGGTGAAGATTCGCCCTATGGCGACTTCCTCTTGAACGCGCAAGGGGAGGATGTCGTGGCGGGCATCCGCAACACGGATGACCTCGACGGTCTCCAGCGCACGTTTCCCGCGGTCCACGCCGAGCTGCTGTCGTTCTTCGCTCGACTCGAGGAGCGCTACCGCGACATGTGCGACACGGAGTTCACCATCGAGCAGGGGAAGCTGTGGATGCTCCAGACCCGAGTCGGGAAGCGCACCGGTGCGGCCGCCTTGCGCATGGCCGTCGAGATGACCACCCAGGCGGACAAGGGTTGGGTGATCACGCGAGACGAGGCCCTGATGCGGGTTACGCCCGACCATCTCGACCAGGTGCTCCATCCTCAGTTCTCCGATGGTGCACGTAGGGTGATCGCCACGGGCCTGGGTGCCTCGCCGGGAGCGGCGGTGGGGCGCGCCTACTTCACCGCGGATGCTGCGGTCGACGCGGCCGACCGGGGTGAGTCAGTGATCCTCATTCGGAACGAGACCTCCCCTGAGGACGTCCACGGGATGCAGGTGTCAGAGGGGATCCTCACGTCGCGCGGCGGGCTCGTGAGCCACGCTGCGGTGGTGGCCCGCGGTTGGGGCATTCCGGCAGTGGTGGGCGCTGATGCCGTGAGGATCGAGGAGTCGCACTTCACGGTCGGGTCGATCCTCGTGAGCGAGGGCGACGTCATCTCGCTCGATGGTGCCACCGGTGAGGTGGTGCTCGGGAAGTTGGGCCTGGCGGATGCCGAGCTGCCTGAGGCGTTCGGCACGATCCTCGGCTGGGCCGACGACGTGCGAGGGGACCGGTTCGCGGTGCGGGCCAACGCGGACACCGGGCCAGACGCCCTCGTGGCGATCGGTTTCGGCGCCGAGGGCATCGGCCTGTGCCGTACGGAGCACATGTTCCTCGCCGAGGAGCGCCTGCCGATCGTGCGGGCGATGATCCTCGCCGACACGCCCGAGGAGGAGGCCGACGCGCTCGAGCAGCTCCGAGCGGCACAGAAGGCCGACTTCCTCGAGATCCTCACTGCGATGCAAGGAATGCCTGTCACGGTGCGGCTGCTGGATCCACCGCTGCACGAGTTTCTTCCGTCGGTCGACGATCTGCTCGTGAAGCGCGCCAGCGAGGGGCTCGCACCCGAGGAAGAGGAGCTGCTCGCCGCTGCCGAGGTGTGGAAGGAACAGAACCCGATGCTCGGCACCCGTGGCGTGCGCCTCGGGGTGCTCAAGCCGGGGCTCTACGCCATGCAGGTGCAAGCGCTGATGGAGGCAGCGGTGGAGCTGTTGGCGGCGGGGGGGCACCCGATCGTGGAGATCATGATCCCGCTCACGGTCACGCGGGAGGAGCTGAGGCTGGCCCGCTCATGGGTGGAGGAGGCGATGGAGCGCGTTCCTGGGACCAGCGACGAGCGTCCGACCGTTTCGATCGGCACCATGATCGAAACGCCCAGAGCAGCGCTACGGGCCGACGAGATCGCCGCGGAGGCCGACTTCTTTTCATTCGGCACCAATGACCTCACCCAGATGACGTTCGGCTTCAGCCGGGACGACGTCGAGGCACGACTGATTCCCGCCTATCTGACGAAGGGCCTCCTCCCGCGCAACCCGTTCGAGACGATCGACGTGGCCGGCGTCGGCGAGCTGGTGGAGATCGCGAGCCGGCGGGGCCGTGCAACGAAGCCAGGGCTCAAGCTGGGAGTATGCGGCGAGCATGGTGGCGATCCCGAGTCGATCGCCTTCTTTCTTGCCGCCGGCCTCGATTACGTGTCGTGCTCGCCGTATCGGGTCCCGATTGCTCGTCTGGCGGCAGCGCAGGCCATCCTGGAGGCAGCATCAGCTGAGACCCAGAAGGAGCAAGCAGGGACATCGTGATCGCCACCCTGACCCGACCGATTGCTGCACTCGCCTCTGAGAGTGGCGGCGACAGCAACTTCGCGCAGTTCGACGTACCGATGTGGGTGTGGTTCGCCTTCCTCGCGGTCGTGGTCGGGTTGCTCGTGGCTGATCTCCTGCTGGTGCACAAGACGGCGCACGTCATCACCACGAAGGAAGCGGCCATCGAGTCCGCCGTCTGGATCTCGATCGGCGTTGCCTTCAGCTTCGTGATCTGGGGGGCTTGGGGAGGCCAAGCCGCGGGGGAGTACATCTCCGGCTACCTGATCGAGAAGAGCCTCTCGGTCGACAACGTCTTCGTATGGGCCGTCATCATGAGCTACTTCGCGGTGCCCCGCGAGTACCAGTTCCGGGTCCTCTTCTGGGGCGTGTTCGGGGCACTCGTGCTGCGGTTCGCGTTCATCCTCGTGGGTGTGCAGCTCCTCCAGAGCTTCGAGTGGATGCTCTTCGTGTTTGGCGGGTTCCTCATCATCACGGCGATTCGGTTGCTGCGGCACAGCGACGAGGAGATCCATCCGGAGAACAACCCCGTTTTGAAGTTCGTGCGAAGACGCGTCCCGTCCACCACCGAGTACCACGGTCAGTCCATGTTCACGAAGATCGACGGCAAGAAGCTGGCTACCCCGCTCTTCGCCGTGCTGATCGTGATCGAGACGAGCGACGTGATCTTCGCGGTCGACTCGATCCCGGCGATCCTCGCTGTGAGCGAGCACACCTTCATCATCTTCAGCTCGAACGCCTTCGCCATCCTCGGCCTGCGAGCGCTGTACTTCTTGCTCGCGGACCTGCGCGACAAGTTCGACTACCTGCAGCCCGGGCTCGCAGTCATTCTCGCCTTCGTGGGCGCCAAGATGATCGCCTCGCACTGGTTCCACATCCCCACCCCGATCTCGCTGGGGGTGATCGCTGCGGTGCTCACGGTCGCCATCGTCGCCTCGATCAAGTTCGACAAGCCCGACGGCCATGGTCCCGATGAGGTGCTTGATGACCACGTGGGCGAGGGGCTCGACCTCCTCGTCGACGACGAGGGTGATCCGGTCGCCCAGGATTGAGCCCTAGGCGGCTCGGAAGCGACGCCGATACTCGGAGGGGCTCGTGCGCAGCAGCCGCAGAAACGTGCGACGCATCGTCTCGCTGGTACCGAAGCCGGCGGCTGCCGCCACAGCGTCTACGCCATGCTCGGTGTCCTCGAGCAGCCGTCGCGCCGTCTCGACCCGAACGCGCTCGACATAGCGGGCGGGGGTAACTCCCACCTGTGCCGTGAAGCAGCGCGCGAAGTTGCGCTCGCTCATGACCGCAACGTCGGAAAGGGCGGCGATCGTGCAGTCCCGGTCGGGGTGCTCCACGACGTATCGCTGTGCCTCGCGCAGCCCATCGCGCTCGGCCATCTGCGCTGCGAGCGGGGCGCTGAACTGCGACTGGTTGGCCGGTCGGCGCAGGAAGAGCACGAGGCGTCGAGCGATCGCCAACGCGACATCCCGCCCGAGGTCGTCCTCCACCAGCGCCAACGCGAGGTCCATCCCGGCGGTCACGCCGGCGGAGGTCCACACGTTTCCGTCTCGCACGAAGATCGGGTCGGGCTCCACCGTCACCGCGGGGAAGGTGGACGCCAGGAGGTCACACACGCGCCAGTGGGTCGTGGCCCGTCGACCATCGAGCAACCCTGCGCGCGCGAGCAGGAAGGCGCCTGAGCAGACGCTGGTGACGCGACGGGACTGATTGGCGATGCGTGTGATCTGGCGCACCAGCTCGTCATCGCTCGCGGCTTGGGCGGTGCCGTCCCCGCCGACGACCACCAGCGTGTCGATCCGGCCTCGCACATGGGCGACAGCCTCCTCGGCCACCACGGTCACGCCGCTCGAGGTGCTCACCGACCCAGGCTCCCGCGCCACGACGCGCAGTCGGTAGGCGGTGTGGTCCACCTCGTCATTCGCCGCGGCGAACACCTCGACCGGACCGATCAGGTCGAGCCCTTGCATCCCCGGAAACACCACCAGCACCACGTCACGCACAGCCATGCGTCTGATCCTGGGGCATCAGGCCGCTGGCGGCAACGCCGAACTCCCCACCCTTCCTGCCACATCCCTAAGATCCAGCCGTGCCCGTCGGTCGCTTTGC
>JANOQG010000273.1:0-1973 GCA_031422255.1 Actinomycetes bacterium
GGAACGGGCCTACGCCCCCTACTCCGGGTTCCGCATGGGAGCGGCGGTTGTGACCACCGGCGACACGATCATCGCCGGCGCGCTCGTCGAGAACGTGTCGTTGGGCCTGGCGATGTGCGCCGAGCGGGTGGCGCTCTTCGCCACCGTTGCTTCGGGGGAGCGACCGACGACCCTGGTGGTGGCCTCACCCCGCACGAGCGGGGCGCTCACGTTCCCGTGCGGAGCGTGCCTTCAGGTCGGGCTCGAGCTCGGTGGCCCCGAACTGGTGGTCATCGCCGTCGCCCCCGATGGCACCAGCGAGCGGGCGATGCTTGGTGACCTGTTGCCGCGAGGCCCCCACAAGGGGTGATCCTCAGCCTTGAGGACATGTGCAAGGGATGAGTCGAGACAGGATCAGCGGCCCTTCGCTGGATGCTCGGCGAGCTGGGCGAGGTCGGTTTGCTGCGCGGCTGTGCCGATGGCGATGAGGACGTGATCGGGCTCGATCACGGTGTCCGGGCCGGGGTTGGTGGCGAAGTCTCCGTCGGGATGGCGGATGGCGAGGATCATCGCCCCGGTGCGGTCGCGAATCTGGGCTGCACGAAGCGTCTTCCCGGCGATGGCCGATCCAGCCGGCACGAGCACCTCCTCGAGCCGGAACTCCAGGCTGCCGTCGTGCATCACCACCTCGAGGAAGTCCACGACATGCGGCTGCAGCGCAAAGGCGGCCATTCGATCGCCGCCGATGCGCTGCGGGTTCACCACCCGATCGGCCCCGGCTCGTCGGAGCTTTGCTTCGGCAGCGTCGGTCCGAGCTCGAGCGATGATCAGGAGGTCGGACCGCAGTGATCGGCTGCTGAGGGTCATGTAGAGGTTGTCTGCATCCGTGTCGACGGCGGCGACGAGGACTCGGGCTCGTTCGATGCCCGCTTGGCGCAGGACGTCGTCCTCGGTGACGTCTCCGACCACATGCAGATAGGGAATGGTGCCGATGCGGTCGGGATCTCGGTCGATCACCACGACCTTCTCGCCAGATCGCTCGACGTAGTCGGCGAGCACTCGGCCGACCCGACCCCACCCTCCGACGATGACGTGGCCACGGAGGCCGCTGATCTCTCGTTCCATCTGACGTCTCCCGAGCAGGTGCCCGAGGTGACCCTCGACGAGGGCCTCCAAGAGCACGGTGAAGGTGTACAGGGCAGTGCCAACGCCCACGAGGATCAACAGGATGGTGAAGGCCTTGCCAGCGCCCGACAGGGGCTCGACCTCCCGGAAGCCCACGGTGGAGATGGTGGTGACCGTTTGGTAGGTCGCATCCAGCAGGGTCATGCCGAGCACCAGGTACCCCGCCGTGCCGGCAACCAGCACGAGCGCTAGGGCGCTTGCGCCTAGCTGAACGCGACGGAGGGGCTCCACGAGCGCACTGTAGGTGAGCCTCTCGCGCCCTCGGGTCACCGGACGCGCCGCGGCCGTCGGATGCGCGGCCTAGCGTTCAGCGGGTGGATGACTCCGAAAGCTGGCGATGGATCTGGCTCGTCGTGGCCATGGTGTTCGGGATGGGCGAGATGGCGACCCCCGGGTCGTTCTTCCTCGCTCCTTTCGGGATAGGAGCGGCGGTCGCTGCGGTGCTCGCCTTTGCCGACGCACCCGCTGTGTTGTCGTGGTCGGCATTCGTCGGAGTGTCGCTCGCGGCGCTCTTGGCATTGCGGCCCCTCGCCCGTCGGCTCGACCAGCAGAACTCCTCGCCCGGTGTGGGCTCCCGACGTCTGATCGGTCGCTCGGCGATCGTGCTGGAGGCGGTGGCCGCCGGCGACTCCGGACTCGTCCGGGTCGACCAGGAGGAGTGGCGGGCCGCCACGGGCACCGGACGGGACATCGAGGTCGGCGAGCGCGTTGTCATCGTGGAAGTAGAAGGAACCAAAGTGATCGTCACCCCTGCTGAGGAGACTGCATCGTGAACGCTGGCGTCATCGTCCTGGCGGGAATCGCCCTCT
>JANOQG010000274.1:0-12241 GCA_031422255.1 Actinomycetes bacterium
GAGCGCGTTGTCATCGTGGAAGTAGAAGGAACCAAAGTGATCGTCACCCCTGCTGAGGAGACTGCATCGTGAACGCTGGCGTCATCGTCCTGGCGGGAATCGCCCTCTTCCTCCTGCTCTACGTCTCCATCGGCGTACGGATCGTTCGACCGTTCCAACGCGGTGTGGTCGAGCAGCTCGGCAAGTACAAGGAGACCGCCGACCCCGGGCTTCGGATCATCATTCCCTTCGTGCAATCGGTTCGCATGGTGGACATGCGCGAACAGGTGATCGACGTGCCGCCCCAGGAGGTCATCACCAAGGACAACGTCGTGGTTTCAGTCGACGCCGTCGTCTACTACGAGCCCACCGATCCGCAGCGCCTCATCTACAACATCGGCAACTTCATTCTCGCGATCACCAAGCTCGCCCAGACGAACCTCCGAAACCTGATCGGCGAGATGCAGCTCGACGAGGCACTCACGAGCCGAGACTCGATCAACACTGCACTTCGTCAGATCCTCGACGAGGCCACCGACAAGTGGGGCGTGCGAGTGGGGCGCGTGGAGATCCAGCGGATCGATCCGCCGCCCGATGTCATGAGCGCGATGCACGAGCAGATGAAGGCGGAGCGCACCCGCCGTGCCGTGGTCACCGAGGCGGAGGGTCGCCGCACCGCGGCGGTCACCACGGCCGAGGGCGAGAAGACTGCAGCGATCCTCTCTGCCGAGGGGCAGCGCCAGCAGGCCATCCTCGAGGCGGAGGGCCAGGCCGAAGCGATCCGAGCGGTGGCCGACGCCGAGCGCTTCCGGCAGATCACTGTCGCCGAGGGTGAGGCCAGTGCGATCCGCGCCGTGTACGCAGCGATCCACGACGGTGGGCCCGACGCGGGACTCGTCGCCATCAAGTACCTCGAGACACTCCAGGTGATGGCAAACGGCACTGCCACGAAGATCGTCGTGCCGACAGAGATGGCCGGAATCGCCGGGCTGATCACGGGCATCGCCGAGACGATCAACGTGCCCGGCGCCATCCCCAGTCAGGCGGAGTAGGTGGCCCCTTCTCGCCCCTGACGTCGCATCAGGGAGTGGTCAGCGCATGGTGCGGAAGGCCGCTCGGACCTCGTCGACGAAGAGGGCAGGTTGCTCGAAGGCGGCGAAGTGGCCGCCCTTGGTCGGCTCGCTCCAGTAGCGGAGGTCGGAGTAGGTCTTGTCCGCCCAGCGGCGAGACGGGCGGAAGATCTCCCTCGGGAACACGGTGGCGGCGACGGGGACATCGATCGCGCCGGTGCGCATCTGGTTGAAGCTCTCCCAGTAGAGGCGAGCCGAGGACGCGCCGGTGCCGGGCAGCCAGTAGGCCATCACGTTGTCGAGCATGCGATCGCGGGCGAGCACGTTCTCGGGGTGGCCGTCACAGTCCGTCCACGCATAGAGCTTCTCGACGATCCATGCGAGCTGACCGGCAGGCGAGTCCACGAGCCCATAGCCGAGAGTCTGGGGTCGGGTGGACTGCTGCTTCGAGTAGCCCGAGTCCCACCGCTCGTAGAAGCCCCAGGAGTCGATGGCGGACTGCTCGGCTGGCGTGAGGTCGGCCATCGTGTCCGGGTCGGGAACGGCGATGACGAGGTTGAGGTGGATGCCAATGCAGTGCTCAGCGTCGAGCGGGCCGAGCGCACTCGTGACGCCAGCGCCCCAGTCGCCGCCTTGGGCGCCGTAGCGGTCGTAGCCGAGGCGAGCCATCAGGGTGGCCCATGTGGCAGCAATCCGATCGACGCCCCACCCGGCTTCGGTGGGCTTGTCGCTCCAGCCGTAGCCCGGCAGCGAAGGGCACACCACGTGGAACGCGTCAGCGGTCTCCCCACCGTGTGCCGTTGGGTCGACGAGCGGAGCAATCACCTCATGGAACTCCACGACCGAACCCGGCCAGCCGTGCGTCAGAACCAGCGGGAGCGCGTCCTCATGCGGCGAACGGGCATGCAGGAAGTGAATGCCCAGCCCGTCGATGGCCGTTCGGAACTGCGGCACGGCGTTGAACCGCGCGTGAGCCGCAGCGAAGTCGTACCCGGAGGCCCAGTGTTCGCATAGGTCCCGCACGTAGGCCAACGGGATTCCCTGGCTCCAGTCATCAACGGTTTCCGCGTCGGCCCACCGCGTGTTCCGCAACCGGTTCCGCAGGTCATCGACGTCAGCATCAGCGATGTCGAGCACGAACGGTTCGATGAGGTGGTTGTCGCCCATAGGGGCAGTCTGCCCGAGCTCCTGACCCGTCCGCCCCCCTGCCCTCCCGACAGCGTCAGGGTGCATTCAGGCGATGTATGAGACGGTCGCTCACGAACAAGCAAGGAAGCCCAACGAGCGAGGAGAACAGCATGAAGCGCACCACCAAGTGGGTCGGCCTCGGCGCCTTCGTAGGAGCCACGGTGATCGCGGGGGCAAGTGTCGCGGGAGCTGGCGGCAACGACGATGCGGAACCCACGATCAAGGAGCCCGCACTCAGCAAGGCGAGTGCCGCGGCCCTGGCGCACACGGGTGAAGGCAGGGTCTCGGGCACCGAGGTCGGTGACGAGGACAGCTACTTCGAAGTCGAAGTCACGCTCGACGATGGCAGCCAAGTCGATGTTCAGCTGGACGAGGCCTTCTCGGTGGTGTCCAGCGCTGTCGACGCGGAGACCAGGTCGGACCAGGACTGAGGGGTTTGAGCGGGAGGCTGCGCTCGTCAGGAGATCAGGTGCCATCCTTCACGGGTGTCCACTGACCTGACGGCAACGACGGCCGCGGCTCCGGCCGCAAGCGTTGATGCCAACCGTGGGCTTACCGCGGCCGAGGTTCAGGCCCGGCGGGCCCAGGGGCTCGTGAACGTCGTCACGGACGACAGCCGGCGAACGGTCGCCGACATCGTGCGGACCAACCTCCTCACCCGCTTCAACGCCATCCTCGGCGGGTTGCTCGTCGTCGTCTTGGCAATCGGCGAGTATCGCGACGCCCTCTTCGGTGTGGTGCTCGTGGCCAACGCGCTCATCGGCATCGTGCAGGAGCTCCGAGCGAAGCGCACCCTCGATCGCCTGAGCGTCGTCAGCGCACCTCGGGTGCGAGTGGTGCGAGACGGTGTCCCCGCCGAGATAGCCGCCGGGGCTGTCGTGAGCGGCGACGTGATCGAGGTCGCTACAGGAGACCAGATCCCCGTCGACGGGGTGGTGCTGCTCTCCGACCAGCTCGAGGTAGACGAGTCACTCCTCACCGGTGAGAGCGACCCGGTGCTGATGCAGCCGGCCGATCGCGTCCTGTCGGGCAGCTTCGTCGTGGCGGGGCAAGGACGCTTCGTGGCAACCGATGTCGGCGCTGCCGCCTACGCGGCCCGTCTTGCCACGGAGGCCAAGCGCTTCACGACCGTGCGTTCGGAGCTTCGGGATGGCACCAACACCATCCTCCGCGTGGGCACCTGGGTGCTGGTGCCGGTCGGGATCCTGCTGGTCGTGTCACAGATCCGCACCTCGAGCTCCCTCACCGAGGCATTGCAGGGCTCGGTGGCGGGGGTGGGCGCCATGATCCCCGAGGGGTTGGTGCTCCTCACCAGCATGGCCTTCGCGGTGAGCGTCATTCGGCTCGGCCGTCGTCAGGCGCTCATCCAGGAGCTGTCCGCGGTGGAGGTGCTCGCGCGCGTTGATGTGGTGTGCGTCGACAAGACCGGAACCCTCACGGAGGGTTTGCTGCACGTCGCTGGCATCGAGCAACCCGACGGTTCCGCGGCTGACGAGGACGTCCTGTGGGCCCTCGGCGCGATGGCATCCGCCGAGGAGAACCCGAATGCGAGCTTGCGAGCCATCGCCGAAGTCGGGGTCGATCCAGGCTGGGAGCTGGCAGAAGCGGCCGCGTTCTCGTCGGCTCGCAAGTGGAGCGGCGCGTCGTTCCACGGCCACGGCACCTGGCTGCTCGGAGCCCCTGATGTACTGCTTGCTGCCGCCGACCCGCTGCGCGCGCGCGTGGAACAGCTGGCGGCGGGAGGCGTGAGGGTCCTGCTGCTGGCACGGAGCGATGCGCCGCTGCCAGAGGCCGCAACGCAGCTGCGACCGGTGGCGTTGCTGGTTCTCGAGGAGCGCATTCGCGCCGAGGCCAAGGAAACGCTGGCTTACTTCGCCGAGCAGGGTGTGGCCGTGAAGGTGCTCTCGGGTGATCACCCGGCCACCGTGGGGGCCATCGCGGCAAGGGTCGGCGCGCCTGGGGCCAGCGCTCCGATCGACGCGCGCTCCCTTTCCGACGATCCAGACGAGCTCGCCGCCATCCTGGCCACGTCGTCGGTGTTCGGCAGAGTGCAACCCCACCAGAAGCGGGCGATGGTGAAGGCGCTGCAGCGCCAGGGGCATGTTGTCGCCATGACCGGAGATGGCGTCAACGACGTGCTCGCCCTGAAGGATGCAGACATGGGGGTGGCGATGGGTTCCGGGAGCGGAGCCACGCGCGCGGTGGCACAGCTGGTGCTGCTCGACGACTCCTTCGCGTCCTTGCCGGCGGTGGTGGCTGAGGGGCGCCGGGTGATCGCCAACATCGAGCGGGTTGCGAACCTCTTTGTCACAAAGTCTGTGTACGCCGCGTTGCTCGCCGCCGCAGTGGGCATCACCCAGCTGCCGTTTCCCTTCTACCCCCGCCATCTCACGATCATCTCGACGTTGACGATCGGCATACCCGCCTTCTTCTTGGCTCTGGCCCCCAGCGGCGATCGGAGCCGTCCGGGCTTCCTCGGGCGCGTCGCGCGCTTCGCGATCCCGGCCGGGATGGTGGCCGCCGCGGCAACGTTCTGTGGGTATGCCCTCGCCAAGGGGGAGCCAGGCGTGCACCTCGTGGAGGAACGCACCATGGCGGTGATCGTGTTGTTCCTGGTGGCGCTGTGGGTCCTGGTGATCCTCGCCCGGCCGCTCACGACGTGGAAGGTGGCGCTCCTCGCCTTCGTCTCCACCGCCTTCCTCATCACGATCGCAACCCCCGGAGTTCGTGAGTTCTTCGATCTTCGCCTTCCGTCCGTCATCGTCCTGCTCGCGGGCATCGGAGTAGCCGCGATCGCGATCGCGTTGCTCGAGCTCGGGTGGCAGCTGATCGACTGGTCGCGCCGTCGGCGGGTGCGTCGTCGCGCCAGGTGATCTGACCGCCTCTGCCCACGTGCCAAGGGTCACGCGTCACCGACTGTGGTCACCCCGAGATGGCCACCTAGCCTCTCTGGCATGGCCACCGCTCGTTCGCGCCGTGCTCCCGACAACCGTCCGAAGGCGAAGGTCGTCCCGCTCCCTGGGCTCGCGGCCTCGCACTCCGAGCTGGTGAGGGAGGCCGCTGTCACTCGTTGGACGAAGGTGCATGGCCACGACGTCGCCTACCGGCAGGCCGGCAGCGGCCCGGTGCTCGTCATGATCCACGGCATCGCAGGTAGCTCCGGCACCTGGGTGCCCGTCATGCCGCTGCTCGCTGAGCACTACACGGTGATCGCCCCCGACCTCTTGGGTCACGGCGAGTCGGCCAAGCCTCGCGGCGACTACAGCCTCGGCGCGTACGCGTCCGGCGTCCGCGACCTCCTCGGCGTGCTGGGCCACGAGCGGGCGACGATCGTGGGCCACAGCCTCGGCGGTGGCATCGCGATGCAGTTCGCCTATCAGTTCCCACAGATGGCCGAGCGGCTCGTCCTCATCTGCAGCGGTGGGCTCGGCAAAGAGGTGAGCCCCCTCCTGCGTGCCTTCAGTCTCCCGGGCACCGAGTACGTGTTGCCTGTGGTGTTGGCACCCCAGATCCACGCCGCGGTCGGCGCGGTGGGACGCGTCCTTGGTCGCTTCGGACTGCGCTCGGATCCGTTTCTCGGTGAGGTGTGGGACGCCTGGACCCGCCTCACCGATGTGAAGGCGCAACGAGCCTTCATCCACACGATCCGCGCGGTGATCGACATTGCCGGGCAGCGGGTGAGCGCGAAAGATCGGCTCTACTTGGCCCACGAGGTGCCCACGATGATCGTGTGGGGCACGCGCGATGCGGTCATCCCTGTGGAGCACGCGCAGGTCGCCCATGACCTCATTCCCGGGAGTCGCTTGGAGCTCATCGAAGGAGCCGGCCACTTCCTTCCGCTCGAGCGTCCCGAGCTGCTGGAGCGGCTCCTGCACGACTTCCTCTCCACCACCAAGCCCGCCCAGGTGAGTCCCGCCCGCTGGCAAGAGGTGCTCACGAAGCACGGGTGAGCTCGGAGCTCCGCCGACCCAAGTCCAGATTGCAGGTGTGGGGGTCAGGAGCTGCGGCGGTGGCCTTGGCGTTCGAAGCGGCCGAAGATCACCACGAGGCCAGCAAGGATCACCCCGGACGTGACGATCCACAGGGGTCGCTCGAGCCACCATCGGGCGGTGGGCTCTGTCTCTTGGCCGAAGCCGAGCGGCCAGAGCAACAAGATGGCGACCAGGTAGGCCGTCATGTGCCAGAGGAAGATGGTCATGATCCACGCGTTGCCAGCGATGGTCGCCTTCCACGGCCCTGGTCGCTGCAGCCAGCGCGTGAGGCGTGGCCGAAGCAGGAGTGCGAGGCCGATGAGCCAGAACCCGACGAGCAAGAAGCACACCGTGGGCGGATAGGCGTTCGACACGCTCTCGATGTCGGTGCCCAGCAGGCTTCGCGGGTAGTGGCCGATTCCCGGGAACCACCGGAAGCGGTCGTCGCCCGCGAGCTCGAAGAGCCACGGGTTGGTGGCGAGCACAAGCCCGCCGAGTCCGAAGGTCGTCATGGCCCACAGCGCGTTGCGCGGCCATCGGTCGACGCTGCCGTCGCCCCAGAAGTGGCCCAGCTGGTGGGGGAACAGCAGCACGAACACCACGTTGAGATAGCGCATGCCGTCCTGCCCGCCGATGAAGCCGAGACCATCGGCCACGAAGGTGCCGACAACCATCACACCCGGCACCCACCAACGGAAGCGGCGGTGCAGCGCGATCGTCAGCGGGCAAACGCACACGACGACCAGGTACACGAGGAGAAACCACAGCGGCCCGAACGGGATCGTCTGTCCCGGCGGACGGACTCCCCGAAGGAGGTCGATGCCAGCGATGCTTGGCCCCGCTGACGCTCCGGTGTCGGACAGGTGCAGCCCGATCTGTACGAGCGCCCACACGGCGAGCAGCGCGGCGCTGGGAACGAGGAGGCGTCGCACGCGGCCGCGCATGAAGGTGAGCGTGGACTCGCCACGCCGCCTGGCGGACTCGTAGGCGACGAGGTTGGCGTAGCCGCCCACAAAGAAGAACACCGGCATCACCTGGCACATCCAGGTGGCCAGCCAGAGGCCGGGCGCCCTGCCCACGGCGCTGGTGGCTCGGATCACCCCGTCGTCCCACGAGATCAGCGCGATCGTCCAGTGGCCGAGGACCACGATGGCGATGCTCGCCGCCCGGAGGAAGTCGACGTAGCGATCGCGGGTGGCCGGCGTGGCGTCGACCAGCTCCTCGATCCCGCCTGCGGAGCCGGCCACTACACCACGCCGCGGACGCCGCGGAGGCCGCGCCAGGCCATGTCGGCAACAAGACGGGCGAGGTCCTCCGCTGGCTCGTCCGCACCTTCGGCCATCCAGAGCCGGCTGGTGCCCTCGGCGAGACCGACGAGGCCGTGGGCTAGCTGGCGACGCTGTGCTGCGGTGAGACCCTCGACGTCGATGAGGGTGGCGATGGCCTCAGCGATGGCGCCTTCCACCTTGGCAACCTGAGCGGCGAACTCTTCGTCGCGTCGCGTGCCGCCACCGAAGAGCACGCGGAAGGCCGCTTCGTTTGCCTCCACCCACTGGAAGTAGGCAATGAAGCCGAGCTCAACCTGCTCGTGGGGCGATTGCGCCGCGGTCGTGGCCTTGGTGATCGCGTCGAGCAGGTGGCCACCCACCTCGGTGAGCACCTCGCGATACAAGTCGCGCTTCGAGCGGAAGTGCTGGTACAGCACAGGCTTGGTGACGCCAGCCGATTCGGCCACGTCGTTCATGGACGTCGGATGGAACCCCTGCTCGCCGAACACGCGCAAAGCCACCTCGAGCAGCTGCTCGCGACGGCGCGCCGCGGGCAGCCGAGAGGCAGGGGGACGGTCGGTCACGTCGCCGAGCGTAGGCGCTGGTCTGTCGCCCGGGACCGACCCGGACGTTGGAATCAGTGCGTGTGGGTGATGAGGCTCCGGGCCACTTCGCCGCTCTGCATGGCGGTGAAGGCTTCGTTCACACCGTCGACACCGATCTCGCGGGAGACGAGCTCTTCGAGCATGAGCTTGCCCTCCTTGTAGAGCTTGATGAGCTTCGGCACGTCCTCGCGCACGTTGGCGGAGCCGTACCAGCAGCCCTTCACCGTCTTTGCGAGGTAGAGGAAGGTGAAGGCAGCGTTCAGGTTGAGCATGACGTCCATGCGCGGCACGCCCACGAGAATCGCCTCGCCGCCGTTGCGGGTCATGTTGATCGCCTGCTCGATGGTGGGTCCGAGGCCGATGACCTCAAAGGACACGTCGGCACCTCGCCCTTCGGTGAGGCCCATGACGGCGCCGACGGGGTCGCCATCATCCGCCTTCACGAGGTCGGTGGCGCCGAACTGCTCGGCCATCTTGAGCTTCGACTCGAACATGTCGATCGCGATGATCTTCGTGGCTCCGGCGATCTTGGCGCCCTGGATCACGTTGAGTCCCACGCCGCCACACCCGATGACAGCGACGGTGTCGCCGGGCCGGATGTTGGCCGTGTTGAGCGCCGCACCAACACCGGTGAGCACGCCACAGCCGATCAGCGCGGCGTAACGGAGGTCGACGTCGTCGTCGATCTTCACGAGCGAGATCTCGGGCACGATGGCGTAGTTGCCGAAGGTGCCGCACATCGCCATCTGGCGAAGGGGTTCACCGGCAAGGGTGAGACGAGTGGAACCGTCGAGCATGCCGCCGGCAGCCGCCATCGCGCTCTTCTCACAGATGTAGGACTGGCCGCGGTCGCAGTAGAAGCAGTTGCCGCAGGCGGGCACGAAGGACAGCACGACGTGGTCGCCGACCTTGACGCTGGTGACGCCTTCGCCGACCTCCTCAACGATGCCGGCACCCTCGTGGCCCAACACGATGGGCGGCGGGAGGGGGATCGTGCCGTTCTGCACCGACAGATCGGAGTGGCAGACGCCCGACGCAATGATCTTGACCCTGGCCTCGCCCGGTCCGGGCGCCGCGATCTCGATGTCGTTGTGGACCTCGAGCTCCTGCTCGACGGCCTTCAACACAGCAGCGGTGACCATGATGCTTCCCCCTGAGATCGATAACGGTTGTGATCGAGCGTGCCACCCGTGACGGATGGGGGCAAACCGGTGGGCTGGCGATCAGAGGCCACGGGCGCGGTCGTCGCGCTCCGCTGCCTTCACGCCGTAGCCAAACACGATGGCGGGAGCGAGGATGATCGACCCCACGACGAGCGAGGCCACGATCACCGTGCGCACGACACCGTCGAACCCCGCGGCGAAGCCCAGCACGAATGCGACGATGGCAATGCCGAACAGCGAGTAGCCGACACGCTGCCCCAGCTCGACCAGATGAGCGATGCGTGCGCGCTTGGCGAGCGTGGGGTCACGGGGTGCCTCGGTCATGCGGACCAGCCTGCCTCATCGAGGAGGGAGGCGATGTCGTCGCGGAGGCGGTCGAGACCGAAGTGCGCGCGGGCGATCCCGTGGTTGTGGCGGTGCAGCTCCGCGTCCGGACGACGGAGGAGCGCGTCGATCTGCTCCGGTGCGTCCGGTGAGAACCAGCGAAACCCGAGGGCCCGCAGCTCGTCCGCGACCGGGTAGGGGCCCACGGCCACTGGCCGATGGTGGATTGCGGCCTCGACTGGCGGGTTCCCGAAGCCCTCCCAGGTCGAGGGGAACGCGACGACGTCGCACGCGGCGTAGGCATCAGCCATCGATCCGGGCGACGGCCGATGGATCACCCGGCAGCTCGCGGACTGCAGCGCTTCCGTGAGGGTGGCGTCGTAGCCCTCCTCCGCTGGGCCGAGCAACCAGTAGGTGGCATCGAGATCTTCGGCGAGCCGAATCGCCGCGGGCACGTCCTTGCGTTCGATGGCCCGCACCGGGTGCAGCACGAGGCGTTCTCGCTCGCTGACCCCGAGGTCGACTCGCGTCGCCGTCCGGTCGCCGGCGGGCTCATCCGTGTCGAAGCCGTTGTAGATGGTGGACGCCGCGATGCCGCGGTCGCGCATCTCCGCTTGTGTGAGCCGGTTGATGGTGACGTGTCGCCATGCCGGGTCCGTCGGGGGGAGCTCGGTGACGTCGGCAAACCGGGCGCGTTGCCACGGAGGATCGTGGTGATGGAGCACCGCGGCGCGCCCGCGACAGCGATCGGCGACGAGCCTGGCGGCCGGTAGGTTCAGCGGAATCGTGCAGAGGTTCTCCACCACCACGAGGTCGACCCCATCGAGTGCCGCATCGAGCAGGCGCCAGTCGGGGGGCACCGACGCGCCCATCTCCAGGCCTGGCACGAGGTGGTCCACCGGGCCATCGCCGGCGATCGTGCGCACGCTCCAGCCGAGCTCCCGAAGGGCCGCAATCCATGTGGCCGCAACCACGGACACGCCGTCGTGAAGGCCGAGCCGAAAGCTGACGACGGCGACGACAGGCACGGCGGCACGCTACCGAGCGCGGCCTGGCTGGACTCCGCCGCTCGTCGGATCCTCGACGCCGCATGGCGCGACGACGGGGAAGGTGGCGGTCACTCCGTGCCGAACCCCACCACCTACCCGTGGCAGTGGCTCTGGGACAGCTGCTTCCACACGGTGGTGTGGGCGCACCTGGGAGACCCTCGGGGCGTCTCAGAGCTCACCAGCGCCCTCGCCAGCCAGCATGACGACGGGTTCGTGCCGCATCTGCAATACGGCACCGGGCCCGTTCCGCACGCCGCGCTCTGGGGTCGATCGGATGCGTCGTCCATCACGCAGCCTCCGATGTACGGCCACGCCGCTCGCGTGCTGCTGGAGCACGGGTTCGCCCTCGATGATGACGTGCTCCGACGCGCTCGACGGGGGCTGCGGTTCCTGCTCTATGAGCGCCGTCGTAGCCCGGAAGGGCTCGTCGAGCTTTGCCATCCGTGGGAGTCGGGCTGTGACGACAGCCCCCGCTGGGACGACGTTGCTGCAGGACGATGGACACCTTCTGCGTGGTTCGAGCGCAAGGGCGCATTGGTCGCCGCGATCGAGCGCAGCCCCAGCGGTTCGGCCGTCTTCAACCCGGAGTTTGCTGTGGGGTCGGTGGGGTTCTCGGCGCTTGTGGCCTGGAACGCACGTGAGCTCGCGCCGCTGATCGGCGATGCCCAGATGCAGACGGATGCGGACGCGTTGACGGCCGCAGTTGCCGCGCGGTGGGACGCGTCGCTGTGCACCTGGGTGGATGACGGCCCTACATCGGCAGGCTCCGGTCGCGTGCGCACGCTGGACGCGTTGCTTCCCCTACTCGTGTGTCCGCGCGACGAAGCGTTCGATCAGCTGGTCGACCCGATCGCATTCGGAGCGCTCTTTGGACCCACGGGGGTACACCGCGCCGAACCAACGTTCGCGGCGTCGACCTACTGGCGCGGGCCGGCGTGGCCCCAGCTCACCTATCTCCTGTGGCTGGCGGCCACGAGCTCGCGTCGCCCCGAGGTGGCCCGCTCGTTGTCGAGCTCGATGATCAGGGGAGCGGTGTCGTCCGGGTTCGCGGAGTACTGGAACGCGGATACGGGAGCAGGACGCGGTGCGCGGCCCCAGTCCTGGACTTCGCTCGCCTCGGCAGTGCGGACTCGGTAAGCCGTCCGCTCTCGTGGGGTCCAAGAGCGGGACCGTCGCCGGGCGAGCTCCCGCACTGCATCCGCCGCGCCAAGGATCACGATCAGGTCACCAAACGACAGCACCTCGCGGGTGAGGCTGATGGGGAGCACATCACCGAGCACGCCGAACGCGTCGCTCCTCGTCTCGAGGTGCTGCGCGCCGTCGAGGGTTGCGACCTCGCCTGCAGCCACCACCCCAGCACGTTCGAGGGCGATCTGACGCACCGGCATCCCGTTGTTGAGCACGAGCGCCGTCAGGTTGAGCAGCAGACCGAGACCCACGACCACCACGCCGGTGAGGTGTCGATTGGCGGAGGCGGCGGCGATCAGAGCCGCCAGCGATGCGGCCGTCACGAGGGTGGCGAGTCCAGCATCGAGCAGCAGCGCTGCGGCGTAGAGGAGGGCACCCAGCGCCACGAGCCACAGCCGCTGTACCACCGGGCGGGAGGTGTGGGCACCGGTTGGCG
>JANOQG010000275.1:0-3538 GCA_031422255.1 Actinomycetes bacterium
CGAGGTCGCACACGGAGAGCAGCCACGCGTCGGGGCTCGCAAGGAAGTTCCGGATGAGGTTCGGACCCCAGTAGCCCGCGCCGATGACGGCAACACCGATGTCTTGCTGGCCCGGCTGATTGTGGTCGGTCGATGTCATCAGCCGCCGACGCTAGCCGTGTGGTGCTGGCCGACCGTGTAGCCGGATCAGCCGATCTCGAGCATCCGTTGGAGCGCGACCTTGGCCCATTCGGTGGTGTCGGAGTCGACGGTGATCTGGTTGACCACCTCGCCGGCGACGAGGTTCTCGAGCACCCAGCACAGGTGGGCAGCGTCGATCCGAAACATCGTGGAGCAGGGGCAGACGAGCGGGTCAAGTGACACGACGGTCTTGTCGGGTGTCTCGTCATTCAACCTGTTGACCAGGTGGATCTCTGTGCCGACGCCGATCACGGAGCCCGCTGGCGAGGCGTTGACGGTGCGAATGATGAAGTCGGTGGACCCCACATGGTCGGCGAGCTGGCAGACGTCGTGGCTGCACTCGGGGTGCATGACGACGATGCCGTCGGGGTGCTCGGCTCGGAAGGCCTCGATGTGCTCAGGGCGGAACCGCTGGTGCACCGAGCAGTGGCCCTTCCACAGCAGCAGGGTGGCCTCCTTGCACTCGGCCTCGGTGAGACCGCCGCGGTCGAGGCGCGGGTTCCACACGCGCATGTCGTCGACGCTGTAGCCCATCGCCACGCCGGTGTTGCGGCCGAGGTGTTGGTCGGGGAAGAACAGGACCTTGTCGCCGCCGCCCCGAGCGCCCATCGACTCCTTGCCGGCGTCGGCTCCCTTGCCGAGCGCCCACTCGAGGACAGCGCGAGCGTTCGTGGACGTGCACACCGCGCCGCCGTTCCGGCCGACGAAGGCCTTCAGGGCCGCTGAGGAGTTCATGTAGGTGATCGGGATCACGCGCTCGATGTCGGTGACGCCAGCGAGGGCCTCCCAGGCCTCCTCCACCTCGTCGAGGTCCGCCATGTCCGCCATCGAGCACCCGGCATTGAGGTCGGGGAGGATCACCTGCTGGTGGTCGGCGGTCAGGACGTCAGCGGACTCGGCCATGAAGTGCACCCCACAGAAGACGATGAACTCGGCCGTCTCCTGTTCCTGGGCGAGCACAGAGAGGCGGTAGCTGTCACCGCGGGCGTCGGCCCACCGGATGACCTCGTCGCGTTGGTAGTGGTGGCCGATGATGAAGACGCGGTCGCCCAGCGTTGCCTTGGCAACCTCGATGCGGGCGTGCAGGTCGTCGATCGGAACGTCGGTGTAGCGCTCGTCGAGTGGTTGCTGGAGACGGAGCATGTTGTGTGGCCCTCCACAGATGGGGATTCCAGCTCTTCAGGACGGCGGGGACAGCCTGGTCGCCTCTCCCGCGGGGATGTCGTCGCTGGAATCGATATGTCGCCGGAGACCAGGCCGGCGATGTCAGGCTAGCGCCGACTCCACCGGCGCGTCGGCCCTACCAACTCGAGTGGGCTGCTCCCGAGCGATGGCGTACACGAGCACCGCGAGCCCGCTGAGCGCGCCGGCGGCCACGGGCCACACGCTCCCGTGCCCGGTGAAGACATTGGTCACGAGGTTGCCGTCTCGTAGGAGCCGCAACCAGTCGCTGAGGCCGGGATCGAGGGGCGCCGTGATCGTTGCGGCGATCGTGGTGCCGGCGCCGATGATGGTGGTGCCGATGCAGGCGAACGGGTAGCGCTTCCAGGCATGGACAAGTGGGAGGGCGAACAGTGGGATGGCCGGGATGAGGTAGCGCGGGCCCGGGGAGGCGCCACCGATGCCGTCGATGCCCGTCGAGAGGGTGAGCATCACGAGAAAGCAGATGACCGCGACGCGCGCGTCGCGGCGGGGGCGTCCCCCAACCCGCCACGCCAGCACGCAGCCCGCGAATGCCATCAGCATGAGTGGATTGAGGACGAACAGTCCCCGGTCTCCCACGAGCGCTCGCTCGATCTCCTCGAGGCGCGGAACCTTCAGGTTGTACACGCCGAGGGCGCCCGCTCCCTGGAAGTTTGGCAGGTGTCCCTGGTACGCGACCTCGAAGGGGTTTTCGAAGACGAGGTAGTTGTAGAGCATCAAGGGCAGCGTCGCGACGACGGTTCCAAGGCAGAGAGCGGCGACTCGTCGCAGGTTGCGTGACCAGGCGACGATGACGAGGAACACAACTGCCAACGCGGCCAGTGAGTAGTCGGTGCCGATCCCGAGACCGAGGCAGACTCCAGCGCCCGCCGCGGCGCGCGCGCCACCACGTTCATCGCGCAGCAGATGCCAGGTTGCCGCGATGAGCAGGGCCGAGAGGACGTGAGCGAACAGCAGGCTCGAAAACGGGAGCAGCAGTGTTCCGACCAGCATTGCCAGCGCGACCGGCGTCGCGACGCCCGGCTCGTCGCGGGCGATCATCCGGCGCAGCAGGAGGATGAGGAATATCGCCGGGATCGTGGAAGACCAGAGCGTCACCCACCAGAGCCCGACGTGCTTGCTGTCGAGGAGGGCATCAACCCCCCGCGCCGCGGTGTCCGGCGGGAAGGCGTCGCCGCCGGCCAGGCGGTATGCCCCGTAGAAGGGAGCGGCCAGGAGTGGCTGGTAGGGAGCCTTGTCGGAGTAGAGGTGGTCTCGATAGCGAGCCTGGTCGATTCCGATGTAGGCCTCGTACGGATCGAGCTCGAGCGAGTGATCGTCGATCGCTGCGACCGTGAGCAGGTAGCGGGACGCGGGCTGGGAGTGCCACTGCTGGATGAGCGGTCCGACGA
Organism: Actinomycetes bacterium; assembly: GCA_031422255.1. Lineage (GTDB taxonomy): Bacteria > Actinomycetota > Acidimicrobiia > Acidimicrobiales > VFJN01 > VFJN01. Next base: position 2,775 of record JANOQG010000275.1, read on the forward strand.
TGAGCAGGATGCCGAAGGCGATGAGGAGCTCGGTGCGGCGCTTGGCGCGTGTCGGAGCGTCGCTGGGCACGGCCCCGGTCTAGTGCCTGGGTCTGGAGCGATGGTCGATCGGGTGCCGCGCCGACGCCCCTATCATCGAGTCCTGATGGTGCAGCGCCCCCCGGCCGGAACGATCCCGGACGCCCCGGGGTCGTATCAGTTCAAGGATCGGGACGGGCGCGTCATCTACGTCGGCAAGGCCCACTCCTTACGGCAGCGCCTGAGCAACTACTTCGTGAAGGCATCGAGCCTCCCGCCGCGCACCGCCTCGATGGTCGCTGCGGCCGAGACCGTCGAGTGGATCCAGGTTCGCAACGACGTCGAGGCGTTGATGCTGGAGAACACCCTCATCAAGAGCCACCAGCCCCGGTTCAACGTTCGCCTGCGCGACGACAAGAGCTACCCCTTCCTCGCGGTCACGCTCGATGACGAGTGGCCTAGGCCGATGGTGATGCGGGGGCGCAAGCGCAAGGGGGTCCGCTACTTCGGGCCCTACGGACACGCCTACGCGATCCGCGAGACACTCGATCTCCTCCTGCGGACCTTCCCAGTGCGCACGTGCTCCGACAACAAGTTCGGCCAACACGCGCGCCTGGGCCGCCCGTGCCTCCTGTTCCACATCGAGAAGTGCTCGGGACCATGCGTCGGCGAGGTCTCCAGGGAGGAGTACGACCAGCACGTCAAAGCGCTGCTTCAATTCCTGGACGGCGACACCGACTCGGTCG
>JANOQG010000276.1:0-1551 GCA_031422255.1 Actinomycetes bacterium
GACGGCCACCACGACCGATACCGCCATGCACCGTTCCCCTGCCGAGCCGTACGCAGCGCTCACCGCAGCATCGGCGGCCAGGTCGATGTCTGCGTCGGGGAGCACCACCATGTGGTTCTTGGCACCGCCGAGGGCCTGCACTCGCTTGCCGTGCGCCGTACCTGTCTCGTAGATGTGCCGGGCCACCGGGGTCGATCCCACGAAGCTGATGGCGGCGACGTCGGGGTGGACGAGCAGCCGGTTCACGGCGACCTGGTCGCCATGAACGACGTTGAGGACGCCGTCCGGCAGGCCAGCCTCATGGAAGATCTCCGCGAGAAGGACCGCAGCGCCGGGGTCTCGCTCTGACGGCTTGAGGATGACCGCGTTCCCACAGGCGATGGCGTTTGGCAGCATCCAGAGCGGCACCATGCACGGGAAGTTGAACGGGGTGATGCAGGCCACGACGCCCACGGGCTGACGCAGCGAGCGCACGTCGACGCCAGTGGCCACCTGAGCCGAGAACTCGCCCTTCAGAAGATCGGGGATGCCACAGGCGAACTCGATGCACTCGAGACCACGCTGCACCTCGCCGGACGCGTCGGCGAGGGTCTTCCCGTGCTGGGCCGTGATGACCGCAGCCAGCTCGCTCTCGCGACGCACCACGCCCTCGCGGATCGCGAACATGATCTGAGCGCGTCGGGCCAGAGGAACGTCTCGCCACCGGCGTTGGGCGGCGACGGCCACCGCAACGGCGGCGTCTACCTCCTCCACGGAGGCGAGATCGACCTCTGCTGTGGGCTGTCCGGTGGCGGGGTCGTAGATGGGGGCTGTACGACCAGACGTGCTGGGGACGGCCTCACCTCCGACGAGATGTTCGATGCGATCCACATCGGTGAGCCTACGATCCGGCGTGGACTTCGTGACGATGATGCAGCTCGAGGAGCGGGGCGCGGATGCCTTCATCGCTCGTGGCCCCCAATATCCGTGGGGCGGCCTGTACGGCGGCCAGATCATCGCTCAGGGCCTCCGGGCGGCGGCGGCCACGGTGGAGGACCGGTTCCGAGTGCACTCTTTGCACGCGTACTTCATCCGTCGTGGAGATGCCGACGCTCCGATTCACCTCGACGTCAGTCGCTCGCGAGACGGCCGTTCGTTCTGCACGCGAAGCGTGGTGGCCAGCCAGGACGATGTCGGCGTGATCCTCACGATGTCGCTCTCGTTCCAGGTCGAGGAGGCAGGCCACGACGTGCAGACGGCGCTCATGCCCGGAGTTCCTCCGGCGGAGGAGCTGTCCGGGTACTCATGGAGCCCGATGTTCCTGCGTCGTTTCGCCCAGCTCCGGAACGAGGAGGAAGGGCGTGGGGTGGCGTGGCTAAAGCTCCGCGAGAGCATCGGCGACGACCCGGTCCTGCAGGCGTGTGCCTTGGCGTACCTGTCCGACGACCTGCCCACCGACGCGGTGATCCGATCCTGGCCCGCGGCCAAGGCGATCCGGGACGCAGGGGAGTTTCCGTTCAACGCGAGCCTGGACCACACGATGTGGTTTCACCGCCCGCTGCGTGCCGACCG
>JANOQG010000277.1:0-2744 GCA_031422255.1 Actinomycetes bacterium
GTTGTCATCGACGACATCAGCCACGACAACATCCGGCCGCAACGCGTCGACCACCGACGGAAAGTAGGTATTGGTCGGGTAGACCCAGCACATGAGCGGACGCCCGCCAATGCCCTCCTTCTCCAACACGGACTTCACGTAGCTCGGGTACTCCGCACGCGAGGGGAGTCGAAGTGCACGGGCGGCGCGCCCGTTGCCGTAGAGAAACGTGCGCTGGCGCACCGCTCCATGGTCACCGCGGTGGACGAGCCGGCGTAGCGTCTGGGCCAGCACGAGACGGTTCTGATCGGTGCTCCCCACGCTCCGCCGGGCCACCTGCAGCAGCGCCTCAGCGCTCATCGGCTGATCGAAGTGCACGATCGTGTGGAACCGACCCGAACGCTCGAGGTACTTCATGAACATGTCCTGCCGGCGGCCGTAGATACCAGTGTCGTTCTGCTTCCAGAACACCACGAGGTCGAAGGTGGAGCCAGCGGGCACGCGCCGCCTAGCCGAAGGCGGCGGGACGGCCTCGGGTTGAAACAGAACTCGGGCGGCCGTCACGAGCGATCGCAGCGGGGGGGCAAGGGGGGGCGGCTCCGCGAGCAGCGCCTCGATCGCAGCCGCGGCCACCGGGCGGACCGCCTCGTAGCTGTAGGACTCGAGGAACACTTGTCGGGCCCGCGCGGCCCGGTCGGCCGTCTCCTCTGTGTGATCGAGGATCTGACGGATCCGCTCGTGGAGCGGGATGTCGCCGTTGAACACCTCCACGACGTCCTTGTCGATCAACGGCTGCATCGGCGGCACAGGCGTGACCAGGCAGGCCACGCCCATGGACATCGCGTCCGTGACCTTCGCGGGCATCTGGTAGCGCGACACCGGATGGTCGGGCGCCTGGAGCGCACAGGTGAGGTCGGCTGCCGCCACCAGGCCGGGCAGCTCATCGAAGGCGTGGTACGGCAGCGGCAGGATCCAGCGCTGGAGTGAGCCAATCTGTTGACGAAGGTCCTGCAGCTCACGGGTGCTGAACACGCCGAGCCTGACGTGGTCGTCGCCGAGGGCATCGAGCGCTTCGAGGAGGTCGAGAATGCCCTTGTGTGCCCGAGGCGTTCCGCCGAAGAGCACGAGCCTGTCGTCCTCACCTAGTCCGAGGCGTTGACGCATCGCCGCCCGATCGAAGCGCTCCGGGTCGAAGACGGCTTCGTCGCGCGCGTGAGGAATGATGACTCCTCCGTACCGTGCCTCCAGCTCGAGGTTGGACACGGTGATCTGGTCAGCGGACCGGATGACCGACTCGCATGCCCGGGTCCAGAGGCGCCCGAAGGGCTCTGCCAGATCGGGATCGCCGCGTCGCTGCAGCAGCGCATCGATCTCCAAGCCTTCGGTCTCATCAAAGAAGGACGGTTCGAAGTCATCGACGTCAAGGAGCAACGGTCGGTTCCATCGCTCCTTGGCCATCACGCCCAGAGCAACCGATGGGAGCCGGGGCTTCGACACCCAGATGGCGTCAGCGTCGATCCACTGCGACGCGGTGTCCAGCGCCTCCAGGAACTCAGGAAACGAGGTACCGGGGAACCGCTTCACAGGGATTGCGCTGCCTCGCATCGGTGGCCAGATGTCGGACCCGTAGCGCTCGAACTGGCTGCCCCACAGCTCCACCTCATAGCGCGCGCTGAGGAGGTCGGCCAGGAGGTGCGCTCGTCCGAATGGGTTGTGACCGACATCCCATGCCACAACCGCGACCTTGGCCCGGTCGCCGCGCGCTCGAGCGGCACGGCGTCGGGCCCGCTGCTCCTCGACCGGTGGCGGCGGGTCGCCCTCACCGAGGGCGACCATCGGTGGGCTGCTGCTGTTCTCTGCCGCCAGGGTGGCACGGGCCTGCCCGATCTGAGCCAGCGCCCCTTGGATCGCGACCTCCACCCCGCGCGGGCCGCCCCCACGCACGCGCTCTCGCAGAGTCGATAGCCGCGAGCCCAGCCGCACGGCGCCCGAGGCCTTGACTGCCTCGATTCGCCGAACCGCATCCGCCAGCGAATCATCCGCTCGCCGGCCGGCCGCTTCGACCTGCTGGCGCTCGACTCGGAGCTGCTCCTCCGCCTTCCGATGCGCCGAGTTGAGCTCGTTGACGTACAAGCGGTGCTCGTCCGCCACTCGGATCCGTTCGGCGGCGATGTCCACCCGCGTGCTCGCGAGCTCAGCGACCAGCGCCTGGTGTGCCTCGAAGGTGCACAGCGTGGCTGCGGCTCCTGGGGAGATCGAGACACGCCCTTGTGCCGCTGGTATCCGGCCTTCGTCGAGCGCGCTCGCCAACGCAGCTTGCGCCGCATTCAGATACCCAGTGCGTGCCTGCGACGTCTCGCGCTGCCGGTGGAGCGACGGCGACACGAACGCAGTGATCTCCCGCTCGCCAGGCGTTCGAAGCGATTGCACCCCGAGGTTGGTGAGCTCCGCCACAAGGCGCTCCGTGGTGGCGACCGGATCCTGCATCAGGTCGCCGTAGGACACCACCACGCTCGGATCCGTCGCCGGCACCGCGCCCATGTGGGCGGTATAGACCTCCCACAATGCGAGCCCAACTGGTACGGGGAAGTCATTGCGGGCTGCCAGCGACTCAGCGATCTCGAGCGGCTCACGCGTGACGTGGACGTAGACGGGTGCTTCGAGCACCGGGCGCAGCAAGGGCAGGAGCAGGCAGAGGCGCGGCTCCTTGATCACCCAGGGTCGGTTGGCGTCAAGCTGCCCGACGATCTGGCGAAAGGCCTCGG
>JANOQG010000278.1:0-5100 GCA_031422255.1 Actinomycetes bacterium
GCGCCCGCGTGCGCGTGCCGGCGGGCCGCGTCCCGTCGTCAGGCATCGTGGTGCTCAGCCTTCCAGGAGCCACCCCGATCTCGGTCGACGTTCGACGGATCACGCTCGGCGATCAGCCGGTTGCAGATGTCGAGGAGGAGATCGTGTCCCTCACCGTTCCCCCTGACGGGTGGGACGCCTTCGGGGCCCTGTCCCAATGGATCTTCCACACGCCTGCTGGAGCCGTGCCGGGGCTGCCGGTCGGTGTGCCCGTAGCGGCGTGCCGCGATCGCGCGTGATCAAGTAGGACCAGTAGTCCGCTGCTGGTCACTCAGAGCAGCCGCGCCAACCCACGTCTTGAGTCCTGGGGAACAAGCGCGGCTCTGTTGCAGGTTCACCGAGCCCCGACCCCATGCATCAGCCCGGGTGAGGTAAGGGTAGGAACCAAACCAGGCCCAGGAGGCGACGATGCAACCGGTCCCAATCGCACGATGGAGTGACGTGCCCGATCGCAAACCGATCGGCGCAGTGGTGGATGGCGTCGATCTTGTTGTCGTGCGCTTCGATGACAACCACTCTGTGCTCTATGGCCGGTGTCTGCATCGCGGCGCCCTCATGGCGGACGGTCGCGTTGAGGGCGACAACCTGATCTGTGGGCTTCACGGCTGGGACTACGTGTTCCACACGGGTGTGTCGAGCTACGACAACGCGGAGCGGCTCACGAGGTTCGCCTCGTGGGTGGAGGGCGACGAGCTGCTCGTCGACTCCGATGAGATCCGCGCCTGGACGAAGGAGCACCCTCAGCCCTTCGACCGGGATGCGTACCAGGGCAAGTTCCAGGACCCGCACGGCGATCTGGCCGAACCTCATGTCGCTCTCATCCGGCGGCTGGCGAACGAAGGACTCGCCTATCTGGGCCATCACGGTCCGGTCACGTCCATGGGCGTAGAGCGCGACCGCCTGCCGAAGTGGGACGACATCCAGTTCGTCACCGCCCAGCTGGCTCGTGCCCCACAGCTCGATGGCGTACCCGTCGAGACCCACGTGATCGTCGGTCCGAATGCGGACAAGCCGCTACGGCTAGAGATCCCGATGTTCGTCAGCGACATGAGCTTCGGCGCTCTGAGCGAGGAGGCGAAGGTGGCGATGAGCCGCGGCGCCGAGCTGGCGGGGACAGGGATCTGCTCCGGGGAGGGCGGCATGCTGACGGAGGAGAAGGCCGAGAGCTCGCGCTACTTCTACGAGCTTGCCAGCGGGAAGTTCGGATGGTCGATCGACAAGGTCGCCGACGTCCAAGCCTTCCACTTCAAGTTTGGACAAGGCGCGAAGACCGGTACCGGGGGGCACCTCCCAGGGATCAAGGTGCAGGGCAAGATCGCCGAGGTCCGCGGCCTCGAACCGGGCACCGATGCGATCTCGCCGTCGACGTTCGTCGACCTGAAGGGTGAGGACGACTTCCGCCGTCTCGCCGACGAGGTGCGCGAGGTCTCGGGCGGCGTGCCCATCGGGGCGAAGCTGTCGGCCCAGCACATCGAGGCCGACATCGACGCGGCGCTGCGCATCGGCGTCGACTACATCATCCTCGACGGCCGGGGTGGTGGCACCGGAGCGGCCCCTGTTGTCTTCCGTGATCACATCTCGGTGCCGACCATCCCGGCGCTCGCCCGCGCCAGGCGGCACCTCGATGCCTGCGACCGGGGCGATGTGACGCTCGTGATCACCGGAGGTCTGCGAACGCACACCGACTTCGCGAAGGCGCTGGCTCTGGGCGCCGACGCGATCGCCGTGGCCAACTCGGCAATGCAGGCGATCGGCTGCATCGGGATGCGGGCATGTTCGAGCAACAGCTGCCCGGTGGGCATAGCCACGCAGAACCCGGAGCTTCGGGCCCGGCTACCGGTCGACGAGGCGGCCCATCGGCTCCACCGGTTCTTCGAGGCGTCAACCGAGCTGATGGGTGTGCTGGCGCGGGCGTGCGGCCACACACGGCTCGGCGACTTCTGTCTCGACGACCTGACGACGTTCAGCCGGGAGATGGCCGATCTTTCCGGCATTGACTTCGGAGGCGTTCGATGAGCCCACGCGACACACCATCGCCCACAGAGCCGGCCCTTCCGGAAGGTGAGTTCTCGTGGCACAAGCTCGTGGACCTCGACGCAGTACCCGAAGGCCGTGTCGCCACCGTCACGATCGGTCACGAGAGCCTTTGCGTCACCCATACCGCCGAAGCGGGCTACGGCTGCCTGGGAAATGCATGTCCGCATCAGGGCGGGCCACTCGGCGAGGGGACGATCGAGGGCGGCTGGCTGCGCTGCCCTTGGCACGGCTACGACTACTCGCCCAAGAACGGGAGGCCACCGGGGTCCTTCAGCGACGCTCCGGACGCGTTCCGAACCGAGGTGCGTGGCGATGGCGTGTATGTCGCGTTGCCCGTATCGGTTGCGCGCCCCCGCACGGTGAGCGACGTGATGGTCGACACGATGGTGAACTGGGGCGTGAGCCACGTCTTCGGCATGGTGGGCCACTCCAACCTCGGATTCGCCGATGCCATGCGAGTGGCAGAGGCTCGGGGCGAGCTGTCCTTCATCGGCGTGCGCCACGAGGGAGCCGCCTCGTTCGCAGCCACCGCCTACGGGAAGCTCACTGGCCGCCTCGCCGCATGCTTCGCGATCGCCGGTCCCGGGTCGACGAACCTCCTGACCGGCCTGTACGACGCCAAGACCGACCGGGCGCCAGTCCTTGCTCTCTCCGGCCAGGTGCCGTCGAAGGTCCGAGGCAGAGGGGCCTTCCAGGACACCGATCTCGCGGCCGCCTTCGCCGGCGTCGCCCGCTACTCCCAGACCGTGCAGGCCGGATCTGATCACGGCGAGCTGATGACGCTGGCATGCAAGACCGCGATCGTCGAGCGTGACGTCGCACATCTCGTCTTTCCCGACGAGGTTCAGGTGGTTTCGGCACCGGAGGGAGCGCAGGCCAGTGGCCCCGCCGGGCGCACGGGTGACCGTGCCATCGCACCATCGACTGCGGCGCTCCGCGCCGCAGCGGTGGCGGTCAGCGCCGCGGTTCGGCCGCTGATCGTGGTGGGCAACGGTGCCCGCGACGGCATGCCCGAGATCCTCGCACTGGCCGAGCACATCGGCGCCCCGGTGGCCACCACCTTCAAGGCCAAGGGATTGGTCTCTGACGCTCATCCGCTGGCGTGCGGTGTGCTGGGCCGCAGCGGCACACCGATCGCGAGCTGGTTCATGAACGAGTCCGACCTCATCTGCGCTTTCGGTGTGTCGTTTTCCAACCACACCGGCATCGCCGACTACAAGCCAACCGTGCAGTTCGACTTCGACCCGATGGCACTCGGACGGTTCCACCCCGTGAGCGTGCCGGTGCAGTCCGATGTGGGCGTCGGCGCTTCGGCGCTCGCAGCCGCGCTCGAATCCGATGCTGAGCGGGCCGCGGCCATGACGAGGGAGGCGGCACAGCGGTGGAGCCTCTGGCGCGACGAGAAGACCGCCCGCCGAGCCGACGACCAGCGCTCCGGCATCAGCGCGGCGGCCCTCTTCGACGCGCTCAGCCGCTTGGTGCCTGCCAACGCGATTGTCCCTGTGGACGTGGGCAACAACACCTACTCGTTCGGTCGCTACTTCGAGGTCGCCGAGCAATCCGTCGTCATGTCGGGGTACCTCGGCTCCATCGGGTTCGCCTTCCCTGCGGCGATGGGGTGCTGGGCGGCGACCCAGAGCCAGCCTGAATTCGCCGGGCGACCCGTCGTGTCCATCTCGGGCGACGGTGGCTTCGGCCAGTACGCGATGGAGATGACCACCGCCGTGAAGTACGGGATGAACATCACCCACGTGCTGATGAACAACAGCGAGCTCGGGAAGATCTCCAAGGAGCAGCGTGCCGCCGACTACGACGTGTGGCAGACATCCCTGCACAACCCGGACTTCGCCGCCTACGCGACGTTGTGTGGAGCCAAGGGGATTCGGGTGACGTCGATCGACCAGCTAGACGCCGCCGTCGCGGAGGCGTTGGCCCACGACGGACCTGCCCTGGTCGACGTGGTCACCGACGCGCTGTTGGTCTGACGATGCAGGTGCGCCTCGCCTCGAGTGCGCTATCCACTCGTCGGCGTCAGCACGGTGTCGAGGCTGAGGGTGAGGCAGCGACATCCGCCGCCGGCTTTGAGGAACTCGGAGACGGGGCTCTCTACGACGGTGAAGCCCCATGCTGCGAGCTGGCGGCCGACCCTTGGTGGGGTGTTCGGCATGATGATCGTCGAGCCCACGACCACCGAGTTCGCGCAGAACTGAAGCGCTTCGTCCTCGTCCAACCAGAGGGGTTCAGGCACGAGCGCTTCGATGACCTTGCGGCCGTACGCGTCCCAACCGCTCGGCGCACAGATGGCGCGCCGCTCGTCGAGCGGGCAAAAGGTGAGGTCGAGGTGGTACAGCCGCGGATCGATCAGCTGCACGGACTTCACTGGGCAGCCGAGGAGGCGACCGAGCTCGGTGATGGCGGCGGCGTCGCTGCGAAACGAGTAGCCCGACACAAGGGTTGGTTCACCACCGTCGGGCGTGAAGGGCAGTGCGTCGCCCGCCCCCTCGTGGTCGAGGTCGGCGGGGAGGCGGTTGACGTCGAAGCCATGCACATCGAACCAGGCGGCGTTGATCTCCGTTTCGCCCTGGCGCTCGGGATGGCGAAAGTTGCTGGGGACGAACTGGCCGCCGTTGACGATCCCGGCGTTGGCCGTGAAGACGAGATCCGGCACCTCGGGACGGGCGTCCATCGTGACCACCTCAGCACCTGCGAGCCGTAGATTGGCCACGAGGTTCTGCCATTGGTCTGAGGCGAGGTCGTGCTCGACGGCTACCTCCTCGTGCATCCACGGGTTGATCTCGTAGAGGACGCCGAAGTGGTGTGGGGGGCACATCAGGTACTTGTGTCCCCAGCTCAGCTCGGCCACGTCGCTACCCCTTGCCGCACAGGGCGATCGCGAGCTGGCTGAGGAACGGGCCAACGTCGGTGACGATGCCGTGCGCCTGATGGCTGCCCCGGTCGGCGAGCTTGGTGACGACCGCCTGGTTGATGTCGACGCAGAACGTCTCGACGCCGGCCGGGAGGCAG
>JANOQG010000279.1:0-9108 GCA_031422255.1 Actinomycetes bacterium
CGTGGGTGGCGACGACGGTCGCACTGCGACCCGCCGGCGCCACCCCGGGGGGTGGTGGGCTGAGAGCTACTTGGCGTTCTCGGCCAGGCGCTGCTGGGCCTCCTTGGCCTTGGCCTTCGCGTCGTGGGCCTTGGCCTCGACACGTGCCTGGTCCGCTTCGCGCTGGGCTTGGCCCTTCTCCTTCTGGGCCTCGCCTTCCTTCTCGAGCTCCGCGTTGTTGGTCACGTCGCCGACGGTTTCCTTGATCTTGCCTTTGGCTTCTTCGAATACACCCATGTTGGTTTCTCCTCTAGTGGTTGATCTTCGGGATCTGCACGTGTCTTTCCCGCTACGTGGACAACTGCCGTTTCCCGTTCCGGCGGAGGGGTAGACACGGCCAGGGAGCCAGGACGCCCCCGCGCCAGCCTCAGGGAGCCGCGAACCCGGTGACCGTGACGGCCAGATCACCATCATCGGGGTCGTCGGCGAACACGAACACCAGGTCCGCTTCGTCGTCGCCGGCCAGGAAGTCGATCGTCTGGTCAGCCGTGATCACCTCGCCGTCGATGATGAGCTCGACGCTCACCTGAACGTTGGCGGCCGTCTCGTCGCCGCGATTGGCGACCTGCACGTCGACGTGGTGGACGGCGCCCACCTCGTGCCGCTCACCGGTCAGGGTGGCAACGGGAGCCGCTGGTGTGCGTGGCGACCACATCTGCGAGCTCACGAGACCCACGACGAGGAGCAGCACGCAGCACGACACGACAAGGGTCGTCCACTCGGCCGAAGTGCGGCCCGTTCGCTCGCTCATATCGCCAACCGTCCGGCGGCTCCGCCAACCGCCGCTGGAAACCCGAGGATGACCACTCGCGCCGCGAAGTCCGACCGCGACTGCAAGCCTCGTTGGAAGAGCCAGAGGAGCACACCGGCGATCGCGAGGGCGAGGAGGTAGCAGACCACCGTCTCGGTGATCGGGTGCTGGAACACCCCTTGGTGGGTGTGCCGGCGGTCCTGTCCGGAGAACCCAGCGACGAACACGATGGCGTAGGACGTGACCAGCGACGCCGACATGAGCGCGAGCAGCCAGAGGGGGGTCATGGCACTCGCGATCATCGGCACCTCATCTGTTGGTGCGATGCTCAGCGCGATGAACACTGCGCCGATCGTGGTGGCGCCGAGGTCGGCAACCGTGACCCCTGCCGCGTCCTCACGTGCGGTCGACTCGCTGGACGCGGAGCCGTCGTCGGAGTCAGCCCCTGATCGCCCGCCGCCCAGGAAGTGGCGGGCGACGCCCACCCCGAGGCAGAACGGAACCGCCTCGTAGAGGACCTTGCCCAACGCCACCTCGACCGGAGTAGAAGCCGTGAGCTCGCGCAGCAACACGAGCACGCCCGCCGTGACCACGATGCCGATGGCGACCGCCTCCAGGGTGTCGGCGGCAGCATCGACGAGGCGCACATCACGGGAGGCTCGGAACCCGTCCGTCCGGTTCAACACGAACACTGGCGCTGTCAGCATCGCCAGCAGGAGGGCCATCTGTGTCGGCGTGGTGTGCGAACCGACCCACCAGACCTCCATCGTGTACAGCAGCGGCACCCCGAACAGCAACCCACCCGAGACCGCCCGCGCGACCGTGAGCAGCTCACGCCTCCACTGCCCTGCGTCCGCGTCTGCGCCAGCCAAGGCCGCCGGAGAGCTCAAGGACTCACCCAGGGAGGCGCGAAGACCACTCCCCGGGCCTGCAGGGTCACCACACCATCGCGGATCGACCGCGGCCAGAGCCCACAAAGCAACACGCGCGCGATCATTCGCACGAAAGGGCAGTCGGCGCCGGATTGGGTTCAGGTGGCGCGGGGAACGGCGGCGTCGGCGGAGGCACGGGAGGGCTGTCCGGCCCCGGATTGGGGATGGACATGTGGATGCTGAGGGTCATGGCGGTTCCTTCCCCGGTAGCAGGCCACCCGAAACGTTGGGGAGCTGGATCGCCGGGAGCCACCGGCAGCGATCACCCCTCCCTCGGCTCGCGCTCCTTGCGCCGCATGAGGAGGCTGGCGGCGGCGAGGACGAGGACCACCATGCCGAGGACACCGACCTCGATCATCAGGTCGTCGAACTTGGTCCCGACGGCATCAGAGGCATCCAACGAGGACACGACGATCGCCTTGATCGACGCGATGATCCCGACGATCAAGAAGGGCTCGGCAACCAGGTGGCGCTCCGCCAAGGTCGCCCGCACGGCCCCGAGCAGCTCCACGAGGATGAACACCAGCAGCAGGCCGTCGAGGGCACCGGTGGCCGCCGGTAAGGCCCCGGTGTCGAGGCCCGTGACGAGGCCGTGTCCGGTGGTGACCAGCGCGAAGAGCGCCGCGGTCACGAGCAGGACTCCAGCCCCGAGGTACACCACCTGCTCGGCGACCTCGATGATCCGATCGGATACCGACGAGATGCGCCCTCCCGGGGACGTCGCAGCACGGCTCGGCATCACACAGGACTTCCCGATCTTCGCTCCGCCCAAACCCGAACGGCCCGGGGAGCTCAGAGCCGGCGGTAGCGCGCCTCGGCGAAGGAGTACAGGCCATAGGCCATGATCCCGACGGCGGTGACGGCGAGCAGCACCTGACCGTGAGCCTGTCGCGCGATCACCCTCAGTGTGCCGTCGAGCCCACGAGCGTGCCTCGGGTCGAAGTCGATCGCCGCCCAGAGCAGCAGGAAGCCCGCCACGGCGAACACGAGGCCCCGAGCCGCCATCCCCACGATCCCGAGCACGTCGATGACCCTGCCTTCGACCTCGCCCATCTGGGCCGTGTTGAGCCGCTTGTCGAACTTCTGCGCCAAACCCCGGTACGCCACGAAGACGCCACCCGCGATGACGCAGACGCCCACTGCTCCCACAACCCACCGACCACCGGAGAGCCCGAGCACCCGCGCCGTCGCTGACGACTCCTGCCGGTCTGCGGCGCCCTGTGGCGCGGAGCCTGTGATGAACCTGAGGGTGCTGAGGAGAAGCGCTCCGTATAGCAGGGCCTTGGCCGCGGAGCCGAGCCGCTTGACGGTGCGCTTGCGCTCGTCCGTCTCGTCGCGCTTGCCCCAGAGCGCCTCGGTGGACCTCCAGAGCGCGTAGCCACCGAGACCGACGGCGAGCACGGCGAGCAACGGCTCCCCGTAAGAGCGTTGGGCGACCTCGCGCAGCGCCCCTTCCTTGCTCGCCTCGTCGCCTGAAGGGCTTCTGCCCCCGGTTGCGATCTGCAGAGCGATCACGCCGACGACGGCGTACACCAGCCCGCGAGCACAGAACCCGAGCCGAGCAAGCCGATCAACCCATCGAGCGCCTTGGGTGGCATCAGTGGCAGTGGTCATCAGACCCGGACGTACCCCGATCGCACAGATCCGAACCGGGCCGACCCGACGCCCAGCGGCAGCATCAGGTGGGTCGGACTGGGCCTAGTTCGAAGACGTGCTGTCGCTCTCGGCATCTGCGGAAGCCGGGGGTGCGTCCTCGCTGTTCACGTCCACCTCAGGCACGTTCACGTCAACGTCGACCTCGGGTATTTCGATGTCGCCATCGGTATCCACGTCAGCGGAGCCACCCAACAGGAAGAACCCACCGACCACGAGGGCGCCGACGACGAGGAGGAAGAGCAGAATCCGGCCCGACCGACCTGTGTTGTCATCTGTAGGAGATTCACGTCCGGCCATGGTGGCCTCCTTCGATCCAGGGGAGTGTCAATCGGTTCCTCCCCGGTAGCACGGCGCAGCAAACCTGACGTGAAGCCCTCCGGGTCGCCAGTTGATGTGCGCGAGCGGTCCTTGCCCCGGGTCTGGCAGGTCATCACTGCTCGACCTTGCTCGCGAGCGGGCGCCCCGGCCGCGCGACGTGAGCCACAGGCGCGGCCACTGTCACCTCCGCGGTTTGGCTGTCGCTACCACTGGGTACGAGGTCCCCATGAACACCACCGCACTTATCAGCGCCGTCGTCGCAGTCTTGGTAGTGATCCTCGTTGTCGGCGCGCTCTTCGAGAGGCGACGCCGTGAGCACCAGATCGAGGGGCGTCGTTACCATGCCCGAGAGCAGCGTGACCTCGCCGAGGTCACCCAGCTCGACGCAGATCGCCTATCGGCCGAGGCAGACGAGCGGTCCGCTCGCGCTCGACACGAGGAGCTCGCGGCAACGCAGCAGCGCCTCGAGGCTGATCGTGCCAGCAGCGACGCGCAGGAGCTCCGAACCCAAGCCGATGAGCTTGATCCCGACGTCGAGGCCATCACGAGCGAAGAAGATCCGCCCGTCAACGAGACCAAGGCGATCGACCACATGGACGAGAACAGCCCGAGCGTCGACACGTTGCACCAGCGGTAGGTCGGCCAGCTCTCCCGAGGCTTGTTCGTGGAGCTCAGGCTTGCCGGCCGAGGCGCTCGAGGGACTGGCGCAGGAGGCGAGACACGTGAACCTGGCTCACGCCGACTCGCTCGGCGATCTCAGCTTGGGTGAGGTCTTCGTAGTAGCGCATGTACACGATCGTGCGTTCCCGTTCGGGGAGCTGCCTCATCAGGGCCCGGACGGTCACCCGCTCGTCGGTCACCCCCAGCTCCTTGTCCGGGATGCTGATCCGGTCGCCGAGGAACGGCCCGTCGCCATCCTGGCTTGGTGTGTCGATGGAGTCGGGCCGGTAGGCCGCGCCAGCTTCCATCGCTTCGAGGACGTCGTCCTCGGAGGTGTTGAGATGGTCGGCGACCTCGGCGATGGTGGGGCTTCGCCCGAGCTGCTGGTGGAGGTCGCTGACGGCGGGAGCCACCTTTACGTGGAGGTCCTTGAGGCCGCGGGGGACCCGTACCGACCAGGTCTTGTCTCTGAAGTGTCGCTTGATCTCGCCGAGGACGGTTGGCGTGGCGAAGGTCGTGAAGTTGACGCCGCGGTCGGGATCGAAGCGCGTGACGGCGTTGAGCACACCGATGTGGGCGACCTGCACGAGATCGTCGAGCGGCACGCCCCGCTGATCGAAGCGACGGGCCAGCGCCACGGCCAGCCCGCTGTAGCGCTCGACGAGGCGATTCCGGATGGCGTGGTCGCCAGTCGCACGGTAGTTCGCGAAGAGCTCGCTCTCCGGCGGATCTGCCTTGGTCACGTCGCCGGCAACGGAGCCGCCGGCAGGACCAGCGTGAAGCGAACTTCTGTCGAGCTCGTCTCGAACGTGTGCTCACCGGCCACCGCATCGAGGATCTGAAGGGTCAGCTCGCCCGGCGCGACGGGCTCGGAGGACTCAGGCGCCAGCGAGGCGTGCCCGGTGATGTGCACCCCGGTCGCGTCTCCGCGGTAGGTCAGCGTGAGGGGCCCTACGGCCGGGGAGCCCTCGGTGACGGAGGTGCACAGCTCTGACACGGCGATCCTGAGATCCTCGAGCACGTCGTAGTCGAACCCGAGCCGGCTGCCGACCGCAGCTGCCATCAGCCGTGCGAAGCGAACGTGATCGTTGGCGGCGGGGATGACCAACGTGAGCTCAGTCACGGCGTCCGGAACGAGGGGGTCGGCCATGCACGGCACGGTACCCGCCAACCGTCCGCAATATGATCCGTCCGTTATGTCGTTGCGTGCCCGTCTCTCGCTAGCCCTTGCGATCCTCGTGCTGCTCCTTGCGCTGGGTGGGAGTGCCGGGATGATGCTGGTGGGTCGAGGCGACGACGCCCGCGACCGGCACGAGCACGAGCTGGCGAAGCTCGTGGACGTCGAGCAGCTCCGGGGCGTCTTTCGGTTCGAGGCCGCTACGTTCCGGGCGTTCCTCCTCTCTGGGGAGGAGACGCAGCTCGCGGCCGAGGAGGCGGCCCGAGCGGAGGCGGAGCAGCTCATTGGGCGTCTCCGAGCCGCCGATCTGAGCGTCGCGGAGACCGACCAGCTGGACCAAGTGGACCAGTCCGCCGACCATTGGCGGCTCGAATCGGTCGAACCCCTCATCGCGTTGCGACGCACGGGCGACGTGGGCCTCGTGGCCGCCCAGTTCGCGGACTTCGACTCCATCGACCTGTTCGCAGCCATCGAGGTGAACCTTGGCGCGCTCCGGGCGACGATCTCCGAGCGGGCGGCACGGTCCGAGGATCTGGCTGACCAAGCGCGCGAGGATGTGACCGGGTTGGCGCTCGCGTTCCTGGTCGTCGCCGTCGCCTTGGTGATCACGGTCAAGCTGGCTGGTCGCCGGTGGCTCACCCGGCCGATCCTGGCCTTGGCATCTGATGTCGAGTGCCTCGCACCCGGCGATCTCGACACGGTGATCACCGGCACTGGACCTCCAGAGATCGTCGCCCTCGGCACCGAGATCGAACGGATGCGCCGGCGCGTAGCGGCCGAGCTGGAGGCCACGCTGCGCTCCCAGGAGGGTCTGGTGCAGAACGCGACGGTGCTGATGTCAGTGCGGGCCCGGCTCGAGTCAGCCCCTGAGCTCATGCCTTCGGGGTGGTCGGTGTCCGCCACCTTGACCCCGGCCACAGGGGTGGTGGCAGGCGACTGCTACGACGTGGCGTGGGTGCAGCAGTCGCGGCTCGGGCTGGTCGTTGTCGACGTGGCCGGCCACGGCGCAGAGTCGGCGGTGGTCGCGCTGCGAGCCAAGGAGCTGTTGCGCGCAGCCATGCGCACCTATCTCGACCTCGGAGAGGGCCTGCGGTGGGTCACCCGTCAGCTCGACGGGCTCGAGCCGGACATGTTCATCAGCGCCTTCGTCGCGATCCTCGACACCGGCACAGGGTCGCTGGAGTACCTCAGCGCGGGGCACCCGCCAGCGCTGCTGTGCGCGCCAGGTCAGGTGAGCGACCTGCCACCCACCGGGCCGATCATCGGACCCTTCGAGGCCACCTGGGCAAGCGGGCGGGCCACCCTCAAGACAGGCCAGGCCCTGCTGGTGTACACCGACGGGCTCACGGAGGTTCAAGACGACGACCGCAACGAGTACGGACTCGACCGCCTCCGAGCGCTCGCCAGCGAGAGGTTCGACGACGCCGAGGCGCTGGTCAAGCGCTGCCTCGACGAGACCTCAGCGTTCTCGGCGGGCCGCGGCCAGGACGACATCACGGTAGTAGCGGTGTCTCGCGCCGACGTCTGACGGATGCCTAACCGCTCGATCGGGTAGGGGACATGCCTGTATGGCTCTTGCTGAGACCACAACGCTGAACGGCGGACCTGACTTCGAGGTCGCGCTCGTCGCTGAGCTCGGCGCGCTGGCACCGCTCCGCCGCGAGGTCGCCCAGCGGCTCGCCGCGCAAGACGTCCCCTCGGAGAAGCTCGACGACATCGTCCTCGTTCTGTGCGAGCTCGCCACGAATGCGATCCAGGCAACCGAGCCGACCGACGCGCCGATTCGGGTCCGCGTGCAGTTCGGCGATGCCACGGTCGCAGTCGCGGTGGAGAACTCCGGGCCGGCGTTCGATGCTGTGGAGACCGTCGCGCTCGGCCACCCAGGGGCAGACACCGAGAGCGGCCGGGGTCTGGGGGTGGTCAGGGCTCTGAGCGACGACGTCAGCGTGCACTCCCACGCCGGGTGCTGCATCGTGCGGGCGATCATCACCACGGGCTCTCGCTCGAACGGATCGCCCGGATGACTCATTCGCTGCCTCGCTGGGTGGCGGCGTCCGGCGTCGCAGGGCTGACCGGTTTGTGGGTGCGGCGACTCATCGTGAGGAAGCGCCCCATAGACGCCCCGCTGCCGATCCCTCGGCGGATCCCAGGCCCACAGCCACGGCCGTCACCAGACGGCACCGCGGTGCGCATCTTGGTGAACACTTCGGCTGGCCCAGCCTGGAGCGCCTCCCCCGTCAATGCATTGCGCGAAGGGCTGCCCGGAGCTGACATCCACGAGCTCGAGCCCGACGATGAGCTGGTCGATCTGCTCTGCGATGACGGCCTCGTCGCCATTGGCGCCGCTGGCGGTGACGGCACCCTTGGCGGCGTCGCAGTGATCGCTGCCGCCCGCGGCCTTCCATTCGTCGCGGTCCCCGCTGGCACGCTCAACCACCTGGCCCGCGACCTTGGGCTCACATCGGTTGACGATGCCGTGGCGGCCGTGCGGGCAGGCACGACCACGCGCATGGACCTTGGCATGGCGGGCGACCGCTGCTTCGTCAACACCCTGAGCCTCGGTGGCTACCCGCAGGTGGTCGATGCCCGGGAGCGGATGGAATCGCGGATCGGGAAGTGGCCGGCGCTGCTGGTGGCGCTCGTGCGGGAGCTACCCAGGATGGAGCCGCTGCTCATCGAGGTCGACGGCAACCGCATGCGCGTGTGGCTGGCCTGGATCGGCAACTGCCAGTACGCCCCGCCCGGGTTCGGTCCGGCCTGGCGGGAGTGCCTCGACGACGGTGTGCTCGACGTCCGCATCGTCAACGGCTCCCGACGGTTCTCCCGCGCACGATTCGTCGTCCACCTGCTCACCGGACGGCTGCGGTCATGTCCGGTCTACGAGGAACGGTCGGTGTCCACCTTGTCCATCCGGTCGCTCGAGGGTCCCCTGCGTCTCGCCGCAGACGGAGAGACCTACGACGGACCGGTGGAGCTCGAAGTCTCGAAGCGGCCGCGGGCGCTCGAGGTCGCGGTTCCTCCCTACGGCGAGCGGTCCGAGGACAATGTCCGACGGACCACGACGGCCAGCAGCCCTAGCACCAGCACCCCCGCGCCGGCCAGCCAAGCACCCGCTTCCTCATACGCCTCGCCCACGACATAGTCGGCCGCTCTCGCCGTCGTGAGCGACACGAGGGCTCCCCCCGCTGTGCGCGATCACGCACCACGTCCAGGCACGCCGGCCGAGCCCGCTACTGGCGCGGTGAGCGAGGATGGGAAGGCGGTGAGCCGGCGTATAGGAACACCTCCTTGGTGGGCCGCATGAGTACGAGCACGCCAGCCTGGTCACGGTCGAGCCACGGTGCGAGAGCCAGAGCGATCCCCGCCAAGATCCAGCGCGCCAGGCCAACCCCAGGAACAGCCGACCGTCGTCGATCGCTGTTTGAACTGCGGTGCGGCGAGGAACACGTACCGTCATGAAGCACCTGCTGCCCGAACGCCTAGCCGCCAAGCTCGGGCCGCTGGGCCGGTACGAGGTGCGCGCATTGCTGCTCGGCCTCGCGCTCGCCCTCCTTGCCATCCCGTTCGGGCTTCTG
>JANOQG010000280.1:0-5268 GCA_031422255.1 Actinomycetes bacterium
ACGGTTCCAAACGTGGAGTCATGGCGCGGGAAGTCTCTGATCTGGACCTCATCGCCCGCAACCGTGAAGGCACCTGTCGACCCGAAGGCGACCTCCCCCGCCGATGGGGAGGTCCACAACACGGTGAAGCCAGCGTCGGTCCGCTCGACGCGAGGGTCATTGGCCACGAGCGACGCCGTCCACGTGTCGAACGAACCGTCGCTCCGTTCGCCTACCTCAACGATCCACACGTTGTCGGGCCCACCCTCGGCCACAAGATCGAAGGGCTTCGTCATGTCGTCCGTGGCGTAGATCGCGGGGTCGTAGGCACGGAAGGTGGGGGCACGCCACGACCAGAGCGCGAGGTAGCCGTCGCCCTTGCGGGCGAGGGTCCAATGGCCATCCTGGACGACCTCGTCGAAGTGGTCCTGGGGCACATAGGCGTGGGTGTAGTCGCGGTACTTGAAGACCGACCAGAGAAACGCGTCGGTCGTCTCGTCCCAGGCCGGTTGGTAGATGTGGATCCCGGTGCGCTCGAACTGCGCCGATCGGGGCATCGAGGCCTCGCCGGTCCAGTACCCAGGCGTGCCGTCAGCGTTCCAGTCGGTGGTCTCGTCGCTGCCGGTAGAGGGGTGCGTGGTGAAGACCAGAGCCTCTGCATCGATGCTGGCCACCCAGCTGTGCACCTGGTCGCGCATCTCGCCAAAGCGATGGTCGATCACCGACGCCAACGAGACGGCGTCACCGCGCCAGGCATAGGTGTTGGCCTCCCGGAGGTGGCCGAAGTTGACCACGGCGTGGTTGTCCTGCTCCCAGGCCTTGATCCTCTCCGGATCGCCGTCGTTGATGTCGACCAACACCTTCACCTGGAACAGGCCGGGGTTGTCGAACAGGTTGTGCTTCTCTGCCTCGGCCAGTCCGATGTCAGCGACCTGCCACAGCCCAAGGGCACCCTGGGACCACCAGAACGTGAGGTTCTCAGGGTCGGCGAAGTCGTATCCGAACGGCGCCTCCGGGTTGTCGGTGACCGGAGCGGTGCCGTCGACGAAGATCCCGTGGCGCTCGCGAACCACACCGGGGGCGGGGGCCACCGCCATGTCGATGAGGGCCAGCGGCGGCCGATAGCGCTGCGCTCCGCAGAAGTAGCTTGCTCCGGAGTCGGTGCGACTCTGGTAGGGGTAGGCGGTGTCTGCGAACAGGAACTTGGACGTTCCGAAGGTGTCCTCGTCCAGCGAGGTCATCTTGTCCTTCTTGTAGGTGCGGCCACGCGGGGCGGCATAGGTGCCGGCGTGGGTGTGGGCCGCCATGTCCAGGAGGCAGAGATCGAGGCCCATCCCGGCCACCCGCACGAGCTCCGGATCCTCGGCCAGCTCGGCCAACGTGAGCAACGGACTGATGTTCTTGAGCATGTAGACGTGGCTGTGCCACTCGAAGAAGCCGAAGCGCGCCCGCTCGGTAACCCACGCCACGATGGCGGGCTTGGACCGTGCCATGTGCTCGGCGCCGGTGAGGCCGGTGACCGTGAAGGTGGCCGTCGGGAAGGCCTGGCCCGCCAGGAACTCATTGATCAGACCGATGATCACGTGGTTCTCCGACCAGTACCACAGGCTGTCGACCCGCCCCTCGGGATTCGGATCGTTGTAGCGGTACCGGTTGTTCAGCATTCGCTGCTCGATGGCGCTGAGCAGCTCTGGGTTCAGCGTCGTCATCGGCGTGGCGCCCTGACCGAGAGCGAGGACCCAGTTCAGGTACATGAGCCGGAAGTCCCGCGTGTCCTGCCACGTATCGATCTGCTCCCACACCTCTGACAGACCCGCGACCGTGGCTTGCTCGATCGGCCAGGAGTAGTCGGGGTCCCGGTGGGAGGCGATCAGGTGCACGGCGATGCCCGTGGGGTCATCGAGGTGGAGCTCAGAGGTGGCGAAGCTCAGGTACTCGGTGACGCGCCGTTGGTAGGTGGCCTCGTCCATGAGACCCGCAGTCCCAGGGATCGCGAGGGCAGTCGCGGGCGTGGCAGGCGCTCCGTCCGTCGTCGACGGACGCTGGCTGTCCTTCGCGTCGTCCGTGCACGCGCCGAGCGCGACTGCTCCGGCCAATCCGATGGAACCAGCCAGGAACTGCCGCCGGTCGATGCCTGTCATCGAGCACTCCTTCGATCGTGACCAACGGCGGGACCCTAGGCGTGGGTCGCTGTGCTGAGGGTCTGCATGGTGGCTGGGAGCCCTCCAGGGCGCCAGATAGCCTGATCGCTCCGCAGCTGAGGAGCAGCAGTGACACGAAGCCAGGACCGACGACGACGAGGCGCTGCTGCCCTCTTCGTGGGCACGCTGCTCGGCGCTCTGCTGCTGACGCTCACCTCGGCGGCGTCCCAAGCAGCGGATCCCGGCGAGACCACGACCACGACCCCGACCCCGACCACGACCACGACGGTGGAGGAGACGACCACCTCCACGGTTCTGGCGACAACCAGCACCGCGCCAGCTCGGACCTCCACCACCCAGCGTCGGCAGATCGCAACCACCACCACCACGATCGCGGTGAGCACCTCGCAGAACGTGCTCGTGCCCGGCGACGGCACGCAAGGCGCCGAGTCGACAACGACCACGACCGTGCAGACGGCCACCACCATCAGTCGCCAGGATGGCCACGACCGGATGCTGATCTCCCTGGTGATCGGGGGCCTGCTCCTCCTCGCGGTCGCGGTAGCGGTGCTCACGTGGCGCTACTGGGCAGCCACCCGCCCGCCGCTGGTCGCCGGGTAGGGTCGAGCCATGGCCGACCTCGACACCGAAGCCATGCTCCAGCGCTTCCGCGATCGTGCGCACGCTGTACGGAGCCGGCCGCTCCCGCCGGTGGGTGGCGACGAGCGCACCCGATTCATCGAACAGGCGCAGATCGACTTTCAAGACTTCGCGATCCTCGGTGATGCCACGGCCAGCGTGGACGACGGCGTCCTCGTGCTGCGCATCGACCTGCGCCCGTCTGCCGACCAGTAGTCCCGTGAGTCGGTTCGAGGATGCGATCGCAGCCATCGATGCTGCGAACGCGGACGATCCCAACCAGATCGAGGTGGGGGGCGAGTGGAAGCCCAAGGAGCTGGCTCACGCTGCGCTCATGACCGAGTGGGTGCTACGCCTCGACCCGGGTGCAACTGAGGCACAGCTGCTCGCCGCTCGGGCACATCATCTGCGTCGCTGGTCATCGCCCCGATCCTCGTACCCCGCCGGCCGGGCGGGATACCTGCGGTGGCGGACGGCGCTGCGCACGCAGCACGCCGAGGAGGTAGCCGGGATGCTGACCGCCGCTGGCTACGACGATGTCACGGTCGCGCGAGTGCAGACGATCATTCGCAAGGAGGGGCTGGGGTCCGACCCGCAGGTGCAGGTGCACGAGGATGCCCTTTGTCTCGTGTTCTTGGCGACACAGCTCGCCGGCACCACCGACGATCTCGGCGACGAGAAGATGGCGGAGGTCATCCGCAAGACGGCTGCCAAGATGAGTGCCGCTGGGCTAGCGCACGTCGCGCAGCTCCCGATGCGGGATCACGACCGGGCCCTCATTCGACGGGCTCTGGCCTGAGCTCCTCCGCGGCCACTGGTTAGGGCCGATCAGACGCCCCTGCTATCGTCGCTGACTCACGCGGACGTGGCTCAGCTGGTAGAGCACAACCTTGCCAAGGTTGGGGTCGCGGGTTCGAATCCCGTCGTCCGCTCCATGAAAGTGCAGGTAGGGGCACCCAAGCGGTGCCCCTTTGCCGTTGGCGGCGGCATCGAGCAGGAACCGGCGACCATGGCGTGCGGCGTGCTCTAGGTTCCAGGACCTTCCACCATTTCTCAGGAGCTGCTGATGCCCGCCAACCCCCTCAACGTCGACGACTTCGGAGGCGAGCTCTACAACCTCGGCATGTCAGCGGGGGCGCGGCCGCTTCTCGACCAGGTCAAGGCGTTCATCGCCGACGAAGTCGACCCCATCACTGCGGAGTTCTTCCGCCTTGGTGAAGGCCGGACCGACCGCTGGAGCTTCGCCCCTGGCCAGCTCGAGCTGCTCGACGGGGTGAAGGCCAAGGCCAAGGCAAACGGGCTGTGGAACTTCTTCCTGCCCGATGCGGACACGGGCCAGGGGCTCAGCAACCTCGACTACGCGTACATCGCAGTGGAGCTGGGCAAGAACCCCCTCGCGTCCGAGTGCCTGAACTGCGCGGCGCCCGACACCGGCAACATGGAGGTGCTCGAGCGCGTCGGCACCCCTGAGCAGAAGCAGCAGTGGCTCGAGCCGCTCCTCAACGGCGAGATCCGTTCGTGCTTTGCCATGACAGAACCCGACATGGCCAGCTCGGACGCTCGCAACATCGTCGCAGCCGCTGTGCTCGATGGTGATGAGTGGGTGATCAACGGTGAGAAGTACTACATCTCCGGTGCGGGAGATCCGCGCTGCAAGATCATGATCTGCATGGTGCGCACGAATCCCGACGCGGCAGGGCACCTGCAGCAGTCACAGATCCTCGTGCCGATGGATACGCGCGGTGTCGAGGTGCTCGGTCCGATGCACGTGTTCGGGCATGACGACGCGCCGCACGGCCACATGCACATTCGGCTCACCGATGTGCGCGTGCCCAAGGAGAACGTGCTGCTGGGGGAGGGGCGTGGCTTCGAGATCTCCCAGCTTCGCCTCGGCCCGGGTCGGATCCATCACTGCATGCGGTCGATCGGTGCGGCCGAGCGGGCGTTGCAGCTCATGGTCGAGCGTGGCCTGAGCCGCGAGGCGTTCGGCAAGCCGTTGATCTCACTCGGCAAGAACACCGAGCTCGTCGCTCGTGCGCGCATCGAGATCGAGGCAATGCGGCTCATGGTGCTCAGGGCGGCCAAGGCGATGGATCTCATGGGCAACGCTGAGGCCCGAGTTTGGGTCAGCGCCGTCAAGGCGATGGTGCCTGAACGGGTGTGTCAGATCATCGACCAGGCCATCCAGCTCCATGGCGCCACCGGCGTGTCGCAGTGGACGCCCCTGGCGGACATGTACACCGGTCAGCGCACGCTGCGCCTCGCGGATGGTCCCGACGAGGTGCACCACATGGTGGTGGGGCGGGCCGAGATCGCCCGCTACCAGACGCCTACTCGATGATCTCGAGGAAGATGCACTCGCCGGGGCACTCCTCGGCGGCTTCGATCGTGGCGTCGACGTGGGACTGCGGGACGGCGGCTACGCCTTCGGCCATCTTGTACGCGGGCTCGGGGCCAGCACCATTGAAGATGTCGGACCAGCCCACTTCTTTGACGTAGGCCAAGCCGT
>JANOQG010000281.1:0-2268 GCA_031422255.1 Actinomycetes bacterium
AACGCTCAGTCGAGCTGGCCCGCGACGCTGGCTTCGACAGCTTCAACCTCGACGTGATCTACGGCGGGGCTGGCGAGAGCCTCGACGACTGGTGCCAGACCCTTGATGACGTCCTCGCTCTCGAGCCGCCGCACGTGTCCGCCTATGCGCTCACGGTGGAGGCGGGCACCGCGCTGGCGCTCGACACCGCTCGTCATCCCGACGACGACGACCAGGCCGACAAGTACCTGGCCGCCACCGAGCGGCTCGGCGCCGCTGGCCTCGAGTGGTACGAGATCAGCAACTGGGCCCAACCCGGCCACGAGTGTCGCCACAACCTTCTGTACTGGACGATGGGGGAGTACCAGGGCATCGGCTGCGCCGCCCACTCCCACCGCGACGGCCGGCGGTTCTGGAACCTGCGCACCCCGGATCGCTACCTCGAGGCCGTGCAGCAAGGCATCACGCTGGAGGCCGCCGACGAACGCCTCGACGCCAACGGCCGCGCGCTGGAGGCGCTGCAACTTTCCCTGCGCACGCGCCACGGCGTGCCCGCGACGGCCCTGGTGTCCGCGGATCTGCCTGGCCTTGTCGAGCCGCACCCGACCGACCCCGATCGGCTCGTCCTCACGACGCAAGGCCGCCTTCTCGGCAACGAGGTGGCACTGCGGCTCGAGTTGGGGTCAGGCGCCGGGTAGGTAGACGACGCCCATGGCAGCCGCGAGGTCGGTGGCGAAGCCGGGGACGGCCCGCGATCTCGGAGGCGTGTTCGTCGCTGCGCTCGCGCCGCTCCGGGCGACGCGCCCGTTGCGTGCGCGTGCACCTCGCCGTGCCCCGAGACTGCGCCTAGCCAGCGGTAGCCACCGCGGTGGCCGTGGCGTGGACATCGGTCGTGTCGTTGGCGCCAGGGATCGCCCCCGCAAAGAGGTACTCGACACGCAGGACGACCGTGACCTGCGCGGTGTCGGTGCCGAGGATCTCAACGTCGAGGTCCACGATGTCGTCGGCGACATCGCTCTGGGCGAGCAGCGCGCGCCCGATCTCCTCGGCGCGATCCGGATCGAGCCTGAACTCACCCGTGGCGCGGAACTCGGCCTCATCGATTGCCTGGGTGGCCAGATCGTTGGCAACGTCGCCGGCCACCGAGCTTGCCTGACGCTGGCGCAGGAACACGAGTGACAGGTCAAACGCAATCGCTCCCAGGAGGAGGACGATGAGCACGCCCGCCGGCATCAGCATCAACACGGAGCCGCGCTGCCTTGACCTCACACGCAGTCCTCGGCCTGGCCCGCGAGATTCGATCGAAACGGATCCACGAGCTCGCTGTGCGACGAGCGGACCCGAAAGGGGGCGCGTCCGTAGCCGCCGATGAACGGCAGCGACAGCGCTGGCACCTCGTAGACCGCCTCAAAGGTGACGCGTGCGCAGCGCTCCAAACGTGCTGGCCCGACGGAGCGGATCACCACACGTTCTGGGTTGCGGCCGTGGGCTTCGATGACGGCAGTGCCGGCTGCCGTCGCTTCCAAGGTGGCGGTGTCTGGATCATCGGCTTCCACGAAGGCTCGAGCGGCCTCTCGGGATGCCGCGTCGGTGGCGAACTTGGCGTCCACGACTGCCCACGCGTTGGCGATGAGGAGGGTGCCAACGACAAAGATCAGGAGACCGAATGGGAGGGCCTCGATGCCCCCGACCTGACCGGCGTCGCCGTGTGCCCGGCCCGGTGTCACGGCTGGAAGTCCTCGATGCGGACGCGCACGGTGCGGCGGATCTCGTCGAGCCCAATGGCGCCGCCGATCGACGGCGGGATGAAGCGAGGCGCCGTCGCGACGACGAGCAGCACCACCGTGTCGACTTGGCCGTCGCCGTCGGCATCATCCTCTCCCCACCGGAACTCAGCCGAGTCGCCAACCTCGCCGAGCGTGCGACGTGCCGCAGCCTCGATCAGCGGAAGCGGGGGAGCCCCGTGTTCAGCGGCCCGGTGCGCGGCGTCGTTGGCCACGGCAGTCACGGTCGAGGATGCGTAGAGGCCGAACAGCAACTGAACCGCGAAGAGCAGGAACACCAGGAACACCACGACCCCTGCCGCGGTCGACAACAGCCCGGCTCCTTGTTCTGCCGCCCTCCTGCGGACCGCCATCTCATTCGCCGATTTCGGTGACCTTGTCTCGGGTGTTCGACTCGGTGTCCTCCCAGATCGTCTTGAAGCCGACCCACATCAGGGCCCCGATTCCCGCCATGATCAACACCGCGATGGCAGCCGAGATGACCCCCTCGCCACGGTCCTCCCGC
>JANOQG010000282.1:0-2074 GCA_031422255.1 Actinomycetes bacterium
TCCGAGGGCAACCGAAAACGGCTCAGCACCCGTGGCGAACTCGGTCGCAGTGCTGAAGCCGCCCGCCCCCTCCCCCAACAGCACCGAGACCTCCGCCGCGCTGTATCGAGCGACCGCGAGGTCAGCGAAGGTGTCGCCATCCAGGTCACCGACCGCGACGGACACAGGGTCGGTTCCGGTGGCGAAATCGGTCTTGGCGCGAAAGCCGCCAGCCCCGTCACCCAGCAAGACCGACACACTTCCCGAGCCGGCGTTGGCGACGGCCAGGTCGGGGACGGTGTCACCGTCCAAGTCCAAGATCGCCACCGAGGCCGGCTGGTCCGCCGTGGCAAAGTCGGTCGTCGCGCCGAAACCTCCCGCTCCGTCACCCAGCAGCACCGACACGCTGTCGGAGCCGCTGTTGGCCGTGACCACGTCAGGGAGCGTGTCGGCGTTCAGGTCGCCGATCGCGACTGAGCGCGGCACAAGGCCGGTGGCGAACTCGTTGGCCGGCCCGAAGGTGATCTCTGGTGGGTCCGCTTGGGCGGTGCCCGCAAGCGGCGCGAACAACGCGGCCACCAATGTGGCAGCCGAGAGCATCCGTGCGAGGCGTCGCCGCCTGAACGAGTGCACGAACGCTCCCTTATGGTGAGTCCCGCGCATGGTCGATCCCCCCCCCGTGGCTCTGCGATGGCGAGTTGCAGCTGAACGGTAACCGCCCTGGCATCGCGGGCCAGGACACTACTCATGCTCCTTGGTTGGCCGCTCACCCGGTGCCTCTGACCGCGCTCGGGCTCAGGGGTGACGGGCGACCGAGCGTTGAGTACCGAACGCGAAAGCCGGCGCCCCACCGAGCGTCCCCGCGAGTGCTCTGGACAGAGCATCCCCGCCAGCGCGAGCACTGCCGTCGGTGGCATCGGTCGCCGATCTTGGGTCAGCCGCCCTGGCCCGGGACCACCCGGTACGCCTCGTCTACGTGGCAACGCTGCGCTGTGCTCACCGGCGAAATGCCAGGTCCGCGGCGAGCGTAGGGGCCGCGAATACCGAGCCGAACGCGATGGTTGTTCAGGCCGTCGGGGTGACCGGGTTGGTGACCTTCGAGTACTCACTGGTTCCAACCGCGTTGATTGCCCGCACCCGGAACCGGTAGGTCGTGCCGTTCGTCAGCCCGGTCACGATCTGGTTGGTGAGCGTCGAGCTGAACGTCTGCGGTGTGAGTGGGTAGTACCCGATGTACGGCGTCACCACATACCCCGTGACCGGCGACCCGCCATCGGACACCGGAGCGGTCCACGACACCGTCGCCTCACCGTCCCCAGCCAACGCGGCACCGATGGTCGGCGCCCCAGGGGCGGTCATGGCTGGTGTGACCGGGTTGGTCACCTTCGACATCGGTCCGGTGCCGGCCGCGTTCGTAGCCGCCACCTTGAACCGGTACGTGGTGCCATTCGTCAACCCGGTGATCGTCTCGGTGGTGGCAATCGAGTCGAACGTCACCGACGGAAGCGGGAAGAACCCGATGTAGGGCGTCACCACGTATCCCGTGATCAGCGACCCACCGTTCGAGACCGGCGCCGTCCACGACGCCGTCGCCGACCCGGGCCCTGCCGTGGCGTTCTGGATGATCGTCGGCGCCCCCGGAACCGTCGCGGAGACCGCCAGAGTGGCAGCGGCGACGGTACCGGGGAAGTCCGTCGCCTCGGCGGCCGCGATCGCACAGACACCGCTGGCGCTGAAGCAGTCGGTCGTCGACCCGCCGGGAGGTGTCACCGTCGGGGCCACCGTGACGTCAGCCGCGAACGCTCCGGTGCCGTCCGTGGTGGTCGAAGCCACCGGGCGGTTGCAGTACGACGGGTGCGCCGGATCGACCGTGCACTGGTACACATCGATGCTCGCGCCAGGCCGGAACCCCGAACCGGTGACGGTGAGCACCGCCCCTGGTCCCGGCACCGGCCCGGGGGGCGCCAACGAGACCGTGCCGCGCTCCACGGGTGGCGCGGGCGACGGGTTGAACCCGAGAGGGGTCCAGTTGCCGTTGGAAATGTCGGCGCCCTCGGCCGCCGCGATGACACAGCTCTCCGCTGGGTCGGTGCAG
>JANOQG010000283.1:0-4081 GCA_031422255.1 Actinomycetes bacterium
CCGCGTCGTGGTCCGTGACGAGGCCCACTGATCCGTAGGACAGGTGCAGTTCACGGGCGATGACGGCTTCGGGGTACTGCGTCATGTTGATGAGGTCGGCGCCGATGCTCCGATACCAGCGAGACTCAGCACGGGTCGCGAACCGAGGACCGTTGATCACGACCACCGTTCCGCCGTCGTGCACGGTCTCGCCCAACGATGAAGCCGCCTCCAGCGCTGCCTTGCGGACCGCATGGTCATACGGCTCGGCGAAGGCGGCGTGTTGCGGGCCGTTCCGAAAGTCGTCGTGAATCGTGTCGGCCCGACCATGGGTCTGATCGATCAGCTGGTTGGGCACGACGAGGCTGCCCGGGGCGAGCTCGGCGACGAGCGACCCACAGGCGAACGATGCGATCACCGAGCGCACGCCCATCTGTCGGAGGGCCCAAAGGTTGGCCCGATGATCGACACGGTGCGGGGGAAGCTGGTGGTCGTGCCCGTGACGGGCGAGGAAGGCCACCGCGGTGCCATCGATCTCGCCGAGCGTGATCGGTCCGGAGGGAGCACCCCACGGCGTCTCCACGACCACGGTCTCTACGTCGCCGCCGAGCTCGTAGAAGCCGGAGCCGCCGATCACCCCCACGCGTGCATGATCGAGTGTGGTCACGCCAGCAGCCTGGCGCGTCGGGCCGAAGCTCGCGAGCCAGTGCGAAGGATTTCTGCCTTCCGTAAGACCCGCTCTGCGACGATGCGCAGATGGAGGTACCGCTCGTCGACGTCGTGCTTCCCGCACTGAACGAAGCCGCGGCGCTCCCGGCGGTGCTTGCGGGGCTACCCGTCGGTTACCGGGCCATCGTCGTGGACAACGGCTCCACGGACGGTACCGGCGACGTGGCCAGGCGCCTTGGCGCCATCGTCGTGCTTGAGCAGCGCCGAGGGTTTGGAGCAGCGTGCGCGGCAGGACTGGATGCGGCCCGCGCCGACGTCGTGGCCTTCTGTGATGCCGACGGCTCTCTCGACCTCGCCGACCTCCCCCTGGTTTGCGACCCGGTGCTGGCCAACGAGCGCGACCTCGTGCTCGGCGCACGCCGCCCGACCGAGCGCGGCGCATGGCCGCTGCATGCCCGCGTCGCCAACCGCTACTTGGCCAGTCGGCTACGGCGCCGCACCGGCCACCCACTCACCGACCTGGGCCCCATGCGTGCCGCCAGGCGCGTCGGGCTCCTTGAGCTAGCCGTGCAGGATCGTCGGTCGGGCTGGCCTCTGGAGCAAGTGTTGCGAGCGGGCGAGGCCGGCTGGCGCATCAGCGAAGTGCCGGTGCCGTACCGCCCGCGCACGGGCCGTTCGAAGGTCACGGGCACTGTGCGCGGCACCCTCCAGGCCGTGCGGGACATGGCGCGGGTCCTCGCAGACCTGGGGTGATGCACCGCCGGCTCAGAGGGCCTCTTCAGAGAGGGGCTCGATCCGGCGGTGTCTGACGACTGCGGCGAGCCCAACCGCAGCCCAGATGAGCGCGAGGACGATCAGGATCGCCGGCACGTAGGCGATCGGCTGAATCGTCGGATTGTCGCCCGGGTAGGTGCCGACAAGGGGCAGAAGGCCCACCACGAGAACGAACCCCGACGCGATCAGGCCAGCCTGGACAACAGCCCTCATCCGGGCGGGAACCAGCCGCCCGACGGCAACCCCGAGTCCCACCACAACCGGGGCAACCAGGAGGTCGTGGGCGAGGTCGAGGCCGACGATCCAGCTGACGAACGACACGCGCCGACGCCCATCCGGAGTGGCGTCGAGGTACAGCCAGCCACCCCACATCATCACTGCTGTGCCGATGGCAAGCCCGATCCAGAAGGCCCGACCATGCTCCTCGTCAGACGAAGTGGTGCGCGTCACCCAAGGACCTCGATGCGAGCTACCCACTTCGTCTGGTGCACCCCGGGGCGGTTCGGGCCAATCAGCCGAACGGGGAACCCGTGGTCGGGAGCCAGCGGCTCGTCGTTCACATACAAGGCGAGAAGCGTGTCGCTGTCGTTGGCATGCGCGGCGCTGAGCGGCGCTGTGCGTAGCCGCTCGCTCTTGTGCATGGCGTAGACGACCGACTCCGAGTCGCGGCCGACACCTGCCTGATCAAAGAGGTCACGCACCCGCACGCCGGTCCAACGTTGTGACGAGCTCCACCCCTCCACACAGGCGATGGGAAGTGTGGCGGTGTGCTGCGGCGCAGCCAGCAAGTCGGCATAGGACAGCGAGAGCGGCTCGAACACGCCGGGGCCGTTGATCACCAGTCGGTAGGCGTCGAGGTCCACTCGCTCGAGGTTGACGGATCGAGCGGTGCGGTTCACCGGAAATCCCTGAGGCCCGATGTCGGGCCGGCGGGGCGCCAGCGCCACGAGCCGGGCGAGTGGTTCGAAGGTCTGGCCGACGCTGAGGATGCCGACGAGACCTGCTCCGCCGAAGACCGTTGCGACGAATCCCCGTCGGCTCAGACCCGCCGCCGGGCTGACGCTGACCATTGCTGTGGCGTGCTGCAGCGACTCCCGACGCAGGACCCGGCGGGTGGTGTGCACCTTCGCCCCGATGTGGACCGCCATCGCTCCCATCGCGATCCAAGCCGCCGCGTAGTGGCCCGGCCGGAACGAGAAGGCCCACGGCCGATAGATGTTGATGTTGGCCACGCCTGTAAAGGCCAGGAACAACCCGCCGCCGATCAAGGGGACGAGCGCGAGGCGCTCGAGCAGGTGAGCCAGCGAACGCACGGGCGGCCACTCGAACA
Organism: Actinomycetes bacterium; assembly: GCA_031422255.1. Lineage (GTDB taxonomy): Bacteria > Actinomycetota > Acidimicrobiia > Acidimicrobiales > VFJN01 > VFJN01. Next base: position 2,753 of record JANOQG010000283.1, read on the forward strand.
GCTTGGGGAACACCACCCAAAGCTTGGCAAGCAGCAGCGGGATGGACATGAGCCCGGTCGTGACGTGCAGGCCCTGCGATGCTCGATAGAGCCCGGCCGGGCGGGCTGGCCAGTGGAACCAACCACCAGGGTCCTGCACGAGGTGCGACAAGACCCCCGTGACGAAGCAGATCGAGAACGACACGCCTAGCCCGATGCCCAGCACCGCGGCCGTGCGTTCGTCGCGCAGCGCGGAGCGGCTGGTGAACAGCGTCGCGTCAGGCACCGGATGACCGTACCGACGCGTCGCCTAGTAGGGAATCGGATCCCGCTTACCATTCGGGGAACAGCCGACCTGTGCCGCGACCGGCCACAACCCCCCACCTAGGTTGCGCGAGTGGCATCCCCCCCCATCGCCGCGGCCCGAGCACTCGGCCCCACCCTGGTTGGCTTCGCGGTTCTCGTGCTCGTGGCCAACAGGTGGGGGCAGTCGATCCTCGACGATGGCGTGAGGTTGCGCATCCTTGCGCCGCCGATCATCGGGCGCTTCCGGTTCGGGCCTCCCGGTGGCGTGATGGCCATCGCGCTTCCGCTCGTGGCGGGTGGGCTGCTCGTGAGACACCTGCCGCGGTTCGCCGCCGCCATCCGGTGGCGCCACCTGCTCATCCTCAGCGCGGTTGCCGCTGCGGCATGGGCCATCTCGCTGGCCATGGTCGATGGCCCGAGTGGGCTGACTCGCCCGATGGAGCTCCCGGGCCATTACCTGCTCGACATCGACCACGTCGGTTCGCCGGGCGCCTTCCTCCGAGGGTTCACCGACAACCTTGGGGAGTATGGAACACACATCCGTAGCCATCCGCCCGGTCTGGTCCTCCTGCTCTGGGCGATGGACCGCATCGGCCTCGGCGGAAGCGGCTGGGCCGCCGCACTCGTGATTGCCGGCGGCGCGTCGGCCGTGCCAGCCGTGCTCATCACGACTCGGGAGCTCGCCGGCGAAGCCTTGGCCCGTCGAGCACTCCCCTTCAGCGTGTTGGCACCGGCCGCCCTCTACGTGGCATCCACGGGTGATGCGCTGTTCGCTGGCGTGGTGGCTTGGGGCGTTGCCGCGGTCGTGGTCGCCACGGGCAGCAACGAGCGACGGCGCGACGTTCTCGCCAGCGTCGGCGGCGCGGTGTTTGGCCTTGCCCTCCTCCTGTCCTACGGCGCAGCGATCGCGCTCATCTTGCCCGTCGTCGTGATCGCCGTTCGCCGGTCGTGGCGCGTCGGCGTCGTGGCCGCGCTCTCCGGCTCGGGCGTGCTCGCGCTTGCCTCGATCGCGGGCTTCTGGTGGGTGGAGGGGCTGTTCGCCAC
>JANOQG010000284.1:0-6852 GCA_031422255.1 Actinomycetes bacterium
CGACAGCTTGGGCACCCGCCCCGCCGCCCGCCGCCTGGTTACCGGCGTAACAGCACGTCGAGCATCACCGACCCGATCAATCAACGAGTCGGCTCGGTCCGCCACGAGGGCGCCGACGCGTCCCGCATCGGCTTCAATCCACGCCGCGAGCGCGGCGTCGTCGACCCCGGCATCACGCGCCGCACGAACGAGATCGAGGAGCCCGCGCACCGGTGAGCCATCCCGAAACTGCCAGGCCGGGTACCGCACGCCGTCACCATCCACCATCGCTAGGAGCGAACCGCGCCCGGCGCGCTGGTTCACGGCCTGGCGACTGACACCAAGCATCCGGGCAACCTCAGACCCGCTCAGCCACGCGTTCCCGGTCCTCGCATGTCTGAACGCCCGGGCCATGGCGTCGACCGCCCCCGGGACATCCGCAACATCGGCGTCGTCGCCTAGCTCCCTCCGCAGTCCTTCGAGTACCTCATCGATCCGACCCATGCACCCAGGGTAGCGATCTGTCAATGCATGTCAATGTTTGAGGTCGGATCGCCATGACCATCCAGGGCATCCGTGCCATCGTGGATGAGTCGCTCGGCGGATCTGCTGAGGACTGGCTGAGGACTGAAGCCGCTAGGGGGCATCGTGGTCGAGAGCGTTTCTGCAGGTCAGAGCACCCGTAGACGGGTGAACATCGTCCCCCACACCCACTGGGACCGGGAGTGGTACCTGCCCTACCAGTCGTTCCGGCTCAAGCTTGTCGACCTCCTCGACGGGCTGCTCCCGCAGCTGGAGGCCGACCCCTCCTACGCGCACTTCCTGCTCGACGGTCAGATGGCCGTGGTCGACGACTACCTACAGGTGCGCCCCGAGGCCGAGGAGCGCTTGCGCGCGCTGGCCAGCACCGGGCGCATGGCCATGGGTCCCTGGTACGCATTGCCTGACGAGTTCCTCGTGTCCGGGGAGACGCTCGTGCGCAACCTGCAGCGCGGTCGGCGCGTCGCCGCCCGTTTCGGCGGTGCGATGGATGTGGGGTACTTGCCGGACATGTTCGGGCACGTGGCCCAGATGCCTCAGATCCTTCGGCTGTTCGGGTACGAGCACGCCGTCGTGTGGCGTGGCGTGCCATCGGCCATCGACCGCAGCGGTTTTCAGTGGAGCTCCCCCGATGGCTCCACGGTGCGCGCCGAGTACCTCCCGCAGGGGTACGGGAACGGCGCCCTCGTGCCGGATGACGCCAAAGCCCTCGTGCGGAGGATCAGCGAGTTCGAGGAGGAGCAGGGCGACCTGCTCACCGGCGCGATCCTCTGGATGAACGGCACCGACCACCTGATGCCCCAGCCATGGCTCGGCCGCGTCGTGGCCGAGGCCAATGCGCTCGAGGCTGGTTACGAGCTGCACATCTGCTCCTTGGCCGAGCACGTGCAGCACGCCCCCACCGAGGGTCTGCCGTCCTGGATCGGCGAGCTGCGCTCCGGCGCCAACGCCAACCTCCTGATGGGAGTTGCCTCCAACCGGGTGGACATCAAGCAGGCGGCGGCCATCGCCGAACGCTCGCTCGAACGCCAGGCCGAGCCGCTCTCGGCTCTCTTCCTCCCCGCAGCCCACTGGCCGGGGGCTCTGCTCGATGAGGCGTGGCTCGAGGTGATCCGCAACAGCGCACACGACTCGATCTGTGCCTGCTCCGCTGACGAAGTCTGCGCCGCAGTCGTGCATCGCTTCGCCGAAGCCACCCAGATCGCCAACGGGCTGACCGAACGAGCCCTTGCCGCGCTGGGAGCCACCGTGGGTGTCGACGGACGAGAGCCAGTGCTCGTGAACGCGTCCTCGCGCACCCGTGGGGGTGTCGTGGAGATGCGCTTCCCGGGCGACGCGGTGCCAGACGGGTGCCAACTGGTGTCCGAGCGACCCGCTGAGCGGGTGCTCCTCGACTCCACCGCCGTCGAGGTCGCCACGATCATGGTGAGCGAGCTCGAGTACGCGCGCAACATCACCGCGTTCAGCATCGATGGGGCGGACGGCACGGAGCTCATCCATGTGGAGCGCGAAACGGCCGGCACGCTCGTGACGCCGCTCGTGCGGCGCGATCTCGCCGAGCTGCGCGCGAGTCGCCTGGGCGAGCTCGTGCGCGTCCGCGTGGCCAATCGACCCGCCGTGACGGTGCTCGGCTACGTCGCGGACGTGCCCGGCTTCGGCTGGCAGGCATGGAGCAGCACGACGACGGTGCCCGAGCCGGTCTCGGTGCATGAGCTGCACCTGGCGAACGGAGCGATGGCGGTCGAGGTCGACCCGACCGATGGCACGTTCTCGATCAACGGACTTGCCGGGTTCGGTCAGCTCGTGGACGGTGGCGACATCGGCGACACCTACAACTGGTGCCCGCCCCTCGCCGAGACGCTCGTCGATTCGCCGGTCACCGTCGTCACGAAGGTGATCGAAGCCGGCCCGGTGCGAGGGCGGCTCGAGGTCCTCCGCACCTACGCCCTGCCCACCCACATCGACGACCAGGCTCGCGTCGGGTCGCAGACGATCGAGGTGCGCACCACCCTCGGGCTGCACGCGGGAGATGACCTCGTGCGCGTGCACGTCGAGCTCGACAACCACGGGGTGCGGGACCACCGCCTCCGCGTCCACCTCCCCCTCCCCCAGCGGGCCACCGGCTCGGTGGCCGAGTGCGCCTTCGCCACTGTCTCACGGGGTCTTGTGGCCGAGGGCGGGCCTACCGAGCAAGGGGTGCCCACCTACCCGAGCCGTCGGTTCGTGTCGGCGGGAGGCCTTACGGTCGCCCATGAGGGCCTGCTCGAATACGAGCTCATCGACCTCGACGACGACGCAACGACCGCCGGAACGCTCGCCATCACCCTTCTGCGGTGCACCGGGATGCTCTCCCAGGGGCCAATGGCCACGCGGGCGCTCCCGGCGGGGCCTCTCACCGCGCTGGAGGCCCCCCAGTCCCAGCACCGGGTCGAGGCTCGGTTCGCGTTGCACCTCGGCGGGCGCAACCCCTACGAGGTGGCCGACGACGCCTTTCTTCCACTCCTCGTCACACGCGGCGGCGGCACTGAGGCCGCCGGGGCCGCTCAGGGCCAGGCGCTCTCCATCAGCGGAGCCGAAGTGAGCGCCATCACCCGCGACGCCGGAGCGATGCAGGTGCGGGTGTTCAACCCGACGTCAGCGCCCGCCACTGTGGAGATCGAGGGTCGGCACGGGTGGCTCCTCGACCTACGAGGCCACCCGGTCGAGGCGTTCGAAGGCCGCTTCGAGCTGGGCCCCTGGCAGATCGCCACCGCCACGCTCAACGACCTCTGATTGTCAGTCCTCGGGCAGGGCAGGAAGTCCCGCTTGGCTTCGCGGTGCCACTTCATCACTGAGATCGGCCGCGTCCAACGCACAGTCCAGCGCTGGCGCGCAGCGGAGCCTCATCGCCTATTCCTCGTCGACGTCGCCCTCGTGCGCCTCATCGGCATCACCTGATGCCCGTGCGGCGAGACGCTCACGCACGACCTCGCGCATCTGACGGCGGCGCTCATCGATCGATTCGCGGATCGTGTCCCGAGCGTCGGTCGCGTGCAGGAGCACCGAGAGCTGCACCCGGCCGATGTGCTTGAGGGACCGTGGGCGCATGTTCTTGAAGGCAAAGTCGGGGTCGTCCGCGAGATAGGCGCGCAGCTCGGGCGACACCACCACGGTGCCCGGGTAGGCAATGCCGGTGGCCCGGCTGGCGAGGTTCACCGTGGCGCCGTACGCGTCGCCCTCTCGTTCGAGCACAGGGCCGAGAGCAAGCCCTACCCGCACGTCGGAAAGCTCAGCGGCGTCCCGCGAGGCATCGGCCAACCCGAGGGCGATCTGGGCGGCCGCCACGGGGTCTTCGACGAGGAACATCACCTCGTCGCCGATCATCTTCACCACCCGGCCACCGCCTGCCACCACGACGTCGTAGGCCAGCTGCTCGAACTGGTCGACCACCTCCGCGAGCTCCTCGTCGCTCACCTGCTGGGCCAGCGCGGTGAAGCCCACCAGGTCGGCGAAGCCCACCACGAGGCCCCGGCCATCGTCGGGATCGCCTCGTAGCAACCGCGCCCGGGCGGCCGCCTGGAGGTGACGCCGCCACACCTGCTCGAGCACCTCGGGGAACATCGGGAGGAAGCCACCCACCTCGCTGGCAACGGGCCCAAAGATCTCGAACCCCTCATCGTCAGCGGCGCTGGTGCGCCCCGGCTCCGGTCGCGGGCTCACGGCGTCGATGAGGGCGGAGGCCACCCGAGCCATCGACGAGCCGATGACGCGCGTCATGCCATAGGTCACCTCGGGTGTGACGATGCCACTGTGCAGCAGGTTGGCCACCGCGGCGAGGTTTCCGAGGTCGATGTCGGAGAACAGTGCCTCGCCGGGAGGAGGATCCGGGAAGCCGAGCGACCGCCAGATGTGCCGGAGCTCCTCGCCGGGAAGGCCGGTGGCCTCACACGCTGCGGCGACGTCGTACAGAAGGTCCTGACCGAGCGCGAGCCGGTCGATGGCGAGGAGCGCCAGCGTGCCGTCGGCCTGCGACTGGGTGATCTCCTCGGCCGTCACCCCCATGGCCAGCAACAGCGCCACCAGCTCATCGGTGGGCGGGATCGTCGCGCCGCTCATCGGTCGGTTCGCCGCATCGGCTCGATGGTCACCGGGATGCTCAAGCCGCGTGCCCGGGCCGGCCGATCGGGAACCGGAACCGGCGCGAGGAGGGCCTCACCACTGAGGGCGTCGCTCGACCAGGTCGGGTCGAGGGTGGGAGTGGTGAGCCGCACCGGATCCAGGTCGTCATGCGGGTGGAGCTCCCAGAGGAGGGCCGGCCGCTCGCCGTGCCAGCGGATGGCATAGGACAGCCGACCGGCGCCGGTGGGCGCGTCGTGCACTTCCCACCCCTGGCCTAGCCAGCTCTCGGGAATCCCCGTGCTGAGCGCGAGCCCCTCGGGCACCTCCTGGATCAGCCGGGCGCGCACGAGCATCACCACCGCAGCGTGCGCGGCGAGATCGTGCCCGCCAGAGGGCCCCGGCCACGTCCAGGTGGCGCTGGCCTCGGCCAGGCGCTCCGTGAGGTCGTCCACGAGCGGTTCGTCGGGATCACCTGCAGTGGCGGCCAGCGAACGGAGGTCGTCAGCACCTCGGTCTTCCCCTGCTGCGGCCAGCAGACTGGCAGCGTCGCGCAGCAGGGCGGCGCTCACGGTGCCCGCTCCACGAGGAAGTGCGTGCACGAGGGCGGCCAGGACGGGAGCCGCCTCCTTGGCAAACGGCGCGTCGTGGGTGAGGGTCCAGTGTCGAACCAGTGCGGCCAGGGCGACCGTGGGATGAGCGGCGCGGGCCAGACCGACCGGGTCGGCCAGCAGGGCGGCGGCGGCTTCGTCCGGGAAGCCCGCGAGGTCGAGGGCGGCCGCTTCGGCCGGCCCGGCTGGGCCGAGCAGAAGGAACCGCATGCTGGCCAGCAGGGCTTCTCGGAGGCGTCGCTCGGGCACCTCGAAGCGCGCCCCCTGACGGGTGTGCACGCCCCATCCCTTGGCCACGTTGTCCGCGTCGGGCAGGCCATCGAGGTCGACAGCGTCTGCGGTCAGCGGAAGCACCACACGCAGGCTGGCGGTGTGCGCCAGCGGGAACAGCAGGGCAGCCTGGGCCAGCCCCTCACGACACTGCACCTCGACCGGACCAACCACGGCGGCGGCGCCACCAAAGACCGCTGCGGCGGAGTCCCCGGTTGCATCCGACAGCGCCACTCTGCCGGGAGAGCGAGGGAGCGTGAGCGCCGTCGCTCCGTCTACCCGCACCGTTGCGCCGTCTACCTCGATCGACGCCACCTGGCCCGGTTCATCCACGCCGTAGGGACGCACTGCGAGCACCACCGCGAACGGCACCTTCGACTCGTTGGTGATCTCGACGACGAGGGCCTCGTGGCCCGACGCGTCCCACGCCGCGTACACACGCTGCACGGCGTCACCGCTGGGCACCTTGAGGCGGGTCACGACAACGGGGCTGTTGCCGAGCAGCTCCTGCCGCACCGCCGGCTCACGCGCCGGCACGTGCCAGCGGTCCTCGGCGCCGATCCACCAGTCGAGCGACCAGGTACCTCCGTCCACCTGCACGAGACCCGCGGCATCGACCCGGACGCGCGCCGACGAGTCGAGGTTGCCAACCGTGGTCCAACGACCGTCGCCTCGTGCCCGAACCCACTCGTCGCCCGGCACGGCAACGGAACGGGAACGGCGGCGCACGTCGCTATCGAATCAGGCCGACGGCATCCCGTGCATCTCCGCGCTCACGCTGCGCCCCAGCAGGCCGCGGTAGGCCTCGGTTGCAGGGGCTCCCTCGTGGACCACGGCGAACACCGACTCAGCGATCGGCAGGTCTACGCCATGTTCTGCTGCCAGCTCCATCACGACCCGTGAGGTCTTGACGCCTTCGGCCACCATGTGCATCTCGTCGATGATCTCGTCGATCGTCCGACCACGGCCGAGCTGCTCGCCCACGTAGCGATTGCGGCTCTGCGGGGAGATGCACGTGGCAATGAGGTCGCCCATCCCAGCCAGCCCCGAGAAGGTCACCTGGTGACCGCCCATCGCACATCCCAGCCGAGTGAGCTCGCTCAGGCCGCGCGTGATCACGGCGGAACGCGTGTTGTCTCCGGTGCCCAGCCCGTCCGCCATCCCGGACGCAATGGCCATCACGTTCTTGAGCGCGCCAGCCACCTCGCAACCGATGACATCGGGGTTGGTGTAGACGCGGAACAGGTCGGATGCGAACACGTGCTGGAGGGCCTCCGCTATCACCGCGTCGTCCATGGCGATCACCGACGCGGCGGCGCCGCCACCCAGGATCTCCTTGGCCAGGTTGGGGCCGGTG
>JANOQG010000285.1:0-5259 GCA_031422255.1 Actinomycetes bacterium
GAGCTCGAGGCCAGATACGCCGCACAGCGGAGCCTCGACCCCGCTCCTGGCGAGCTCAGCCCGCTGGCGGAGAACGCCGCCACCGCCATGATGGCGAGGTTCAACGAGCTCCTCGCGCGCCAGGACTACGACGGGATGCCCGAGGTCCTGGCGGCGGACTTCGTGCGGATCGACCGTCGTCACGGGCTGGCGGACGCGCAGACCGTCGGTCCCGAGGCCTACGTCGTCGCGCTCCGGGCCATGGCCGAGGTGGGTCTCCGCTGGATCTCGACGACGCCGATCGCCGTGCGCGGCCAGCGTCACTCGCTGCACCGGTCCCACTTCGAGAGCTCGGGCGGCGACGAGGTCCGTCTCCTCATCACCGTCGAGATCGACGAGGCCGGTCTGGGCCGCCGGGTGGTGCTGTTCGACACGGACGACCTGGCGGCCGCATTCGACGACCTCGAAGAGGCGTTTCTTGCGGGCGATGGCGCTGCGTCGGCACCCACGATCCGGGCGTCGCAGCGCTACCACCGGGCCTATGCCGAACGGGACTTCGACGCCATCGAGGCGATGATCCACCCGGACTTCATCTCCGTGGACCACCGCCGCCTGGGGTTCGGCACGCAGGATCGGGCGGGATGGATGGAACGAGACCGCAGCCACATCGCCGTCACGCCCGACACCGTCAACCTGCCGCGGACGCTGCACGCCTCGGGCAACGTCACGCTGAAGACCTGCGACCAGTACGGCACCACGCTCGACGGCAACGCGTACGAGTGGCCCCTCCACGCCGTTTCGATGGTCGACGAGCACGGCCTCATCACCCGGGTCGAGCTCTTCGACTACGACGACTACGCGGGCGCGGTCGCTCGCTACCGCGAGCTGAGCGACGGCGATCGGGCCGCCGACCTGCGCACACCGATCGTGGAGAACCTGGCCTCGCGCGTCGGTCACCGAGGCGTCGCCCTCATCGCCGCCGGGCAGATCGACGAGTTCGGCTTGCTCCTGGCCGAAGGCGCCGTGCTGCTCGACCCGCGACCGATCACTGGATTCGATCTCCTCGGCCGGGACGCCATCGTGGCCAACTTCCGCGTCAACACCGAGCTCGGCCTGGCCCGCGCGGACGTGGAGACGCTGGCGGTCCGCGGGGAGCGCGTCGCGCTCATCCACGTCACCACCCGGTTCGGGGAGGACTTCGAGCAATCGGTGCTGTCGGTGTTCGAGCTCGACGAGGCCGGTCTGATCACGCGCGCGATCTTCCTCGGCGATGACGATCAGCAACCCGCGCTCGACGACCTCCAGGAGCGGTACCTCGTCGTGGACCACGCGGCCGCCGCGGCGCCGTTGATCCGAGGCGGAGCGGAGCTCGTGGCGGCATTCCACGCACGCGACTGGGATGCGGTCACCGCCAACCTCAGCGCGGACTTCGTGTCGATCGATCATCGCGGGCTGTGGCCGAGCGGGGATCGGGCGGCGTACGTGGATCGCATGCGCTCGCTCGCGGCGTCGATGCCAGACGCCGCCCTGACCTTGGCCAAGACCTTCGTCTCGGGGTCGGCAGCACTGGACGTCGTGACCACGCGGGGCACCGGTGAGCACGGCGACCGGCAGTCCTGGTCCCATCTGTTCGTCAGCCAGCGCGACGCCGAGGGCCGACTGACCTACCAAGAGGTATTCGACAACGACCAGTTCGACGCGGCGCTCGCTCGCTTCGACGAGCTCGACGCGGGACGCCTCGAGGGCCGGCGGGGAGAGATCGAGAACCTGGTCACCCAGCGCAACGCCGAATGGGTGGCGGCGAAGAACGAAGGTCGCGCCGATGAGCTCCAGGACCTCCTCGCGCCGGGCTACACCGTGGTGTCGCACCGGTTCGGCGGGATCGTCCCCTCGACGACCGGCTACGGCGAGATGGCCGAGGTCTCGGGGGCGTGGGACGCGGTGGGGTTCTCGTCGCAGACCTGTGAAGCGATCGCCATCCGCGGCGAGCGGCTGGCGTTGTCCCGCATCACCGCTACGACCGAGGACGAGCTCGTGTCAGCCCGGCTCGAGGTAACCGAAGTCGACGAAGCCGGGCGGTTCGTCCACACGGAGATCTTCGACGACGACGACCTCGTGGCGGCCCATGACGAGCTGACCCGTCGGTACATCGCCGGCGAGGGTGCCGCCGTCGCCGACGAGGTGCGGCTCGGCGACGCACTGCTTCGCGCGGTCGCTTCCTGGGACGGCCCCGCCATGCGGGCGCTGCTGGCGGACGACGCCGTGGTGGTGGATCACCGCGAGCTCGGTTGGCCTGAGCTCGACGCCGACCGCTGGGTCGAGATGCAGCGCGGCTACGGCGAGATGCTCGGGCGACCCATCATGCTGATCCAGCGGACCCTGCAGCTCGTGGAGGGGGTAGGGCGGGTCGATCTCCTCGCCTTGGGGGAGGACGCCGAGGGCTCCGCCTTCGAGTGGGCGTCTCACCTCATCGCCGTGGCAGGCCCTGACCATCGAATCGCGCGGATGGAGTACTTCGACCACGCCGAGGGTGCGGCCGCCGATGCCCGGTTCGCTGAGCTGACGGCGACGGGATCCGCCACCGCCGGCCGCCCTGACATCGCCAATGCGGCATCTCGCCTGGTGCTGCGGGGCCTCGAGCTGAACCTGACCCGGCCGCTTGGGGAGGTGGCCGAGGAGATCATCGCCGAGGACGTGGTGGGGTACGACCGTCGCCGGGTGATCTCCGCGCCCACGCTCCACGGGCGGGAGGCCTACCTCGAGAACGTCGAGGCGCTCTACGGCCAGTTCGGCACCGCGGCCGGCGAGACCGTGGCGGTGCGAGATGACCGGCTCGCTCTCGTGCGGCTGGGCTTCGGTCGCGAGGGTGGGTTCCAGCAGTCGGTGCTGTCGCTGTTCGAGCTCGACGAGGCCGGGCGGATCTCCCGCCAGGTGACCTTCGAGGAAGACGACTTCAACGGCGCCTTCGCCGAGCTCGACGAGCGCTTCACGGTCTTCCGGACCGACGGTCCCGGCCCGGCGGAGATCGCGGTCGGGTACCTCATCGGGGCCTTCCACCTCAACGGCCTCCATGAGGCCCACCAGGTGTACCGGGACGACTTCGTCGCGGTAGATCATCGCCCGTTGGGCTTTCCCCCGGCGACCTTCGAGGAGTTCCGCGAGCGGGCCCTCGTCGGCAAGGAGATGACGCCCGACTTCAAGGGGTATGGCCGTCTGCGCTTCTTCGACGACCGGGCGATCTTGACGGTGGTGATGTTCGCTGGCACCACCGCCGAGGGCAACCGATACACGTGGGACCTCTACCACCTCTTCCAGACCGACGAGCAGGGCAAGGTCGCCCGCCTCGACTACTTCCCGGAGGACCGCTGGGCCGACGCAATGGCGGCCTTCGAGCAGGCGCGAGGTGCGGGGGCGGTCGGGAACGCCGTCACGAGGGCGCTGCGAGCGGGATGGGGTCTGTCCAACACGGGCGACCTGGACGGCGCCGAGGCCTACCTCTCCCCCGAGGTCGAGCTCCTCGATCAGAGGACGGGTGTCTCGATGCCGACCCTGACCGGGGTCAACCGTGTGCGCGAGATCTTGGACGCCACCTACGAGGTGTTCGACACGATCACGTTCGAGGTGCTGGCCGTGCGCGGCGACCGTGTCGCGCTGATCCGGATGTCGTGCACGACGACCGATGGCTTCGTGGTCACCTCGCTGAACGTCGTGGAGGCCGACGACGACCACCTCATGTCTCGCATGATGACGTTTGACGAGTCCGACCTCGCCGCGGCCGTCGAGGAGCTCGATGCACGCTGGCGCGTCATCGCGGGGGCGGCGTCAGCCGACGAGGAGCAGCTCTCCAACCGGGCCGCCGACCTCGTGGCCGAGATGATCAGCGCGTTCGAGACTCGGGACTGGGACTGGTACGCAGATCGATTCGCAGACGACGTGATCAACGATGACCGGCGTACGGGCGTCAACTCGGGTCGGCACGTCGGGGGCGAGCGGATCGTCGACCTCACTCGCAGCCTGGCGGACGTTGGGTTCACCAGTGTCTCGCAGACACCGATCGCCGTGCGGGGCGAGCGGCTCGTGCTGCTGGAGCGCACGTTCCACAACCCAGACGGGTTCGACCTCGACGTGCTGGCCCTGGCCGAGATCGACGAGCACGACCGGACCTGTCGGAACACCCTCTTCGACCCCGACGACCTTCCCGCAGCGCTGGCCGAGCTCGACGAGCGCTTCGCCGTAGGCGAGGGCGTCTCGGTCGCCGCCTACGTGCGGCAATCGGCCGAGTTCTGGCGGTTGTACAACGCCCGCGCGTGGGGCGAGGTGCTCGACTACCTGGGTGCGGGCTGGGTCGCCGTGGACCACCGGCTGGCCAGTGCCGGCACCATCCAGAGCGCCCCCGACTTCGTCGCCTATGCCCAGGGGATGACGGAGCTCGTACCTGATCTCGTCGCCTACGAGGACGAGTACCTGTTGCTGGGAGCGCGGTGCGGGCTGAGCCGGGTGGTCGCCCGGGGGACCTCGACGGAGGGTGCCGAGGTCGACGTGCAGCTCCTGGCTCTGGGCGTGATGGTGGATGGTGCCCTCGTGCGGTGCGAGCTCTTCGGCGTCGAGCACCTCGACCAAGCCACCGCCCGCTTCCACGAGATCGAGTCCTCGTCGCCGTCCTGACGCCCGGCGACCAGACAGGCCAGCTTCCGGAGTCGCTCGATCGATGGCGCGCGACCCACTCGAGACCACCCAGGTGGGCTCGGCGACGCGCCACCCGTGCGTCGCCCGCGTAGAAGTCGTTGGGGTGCGAGCAGTCGACGCCGACCGCAAGTACTAGTCCAGGTACTAGAACTCGGCGGAATCGGGTGGAACCGACGGACTGGGGCGGAGGAAAACGCAGGTCACGGACTCGGGTGAAACGGCTGGACGGTTTCGGGAGACCATGGACATCTTCGAAGGCACCGAGCAGATCCAGCAGCTCGTCATCGCGAGGGCGATCAGTGGTCTGCGAATTGAGTAGCTGACCTGGGCAAACGTGCCGAGCGGCCGGCGCACGGCTCGTTCTGACAGTCTCGCCGGGCGGAGGGCATGTACTAGTCGTCGGACCCTCCAAGATCGCCGGGACCTGGTGCTCCTCGATCGCCCTTCCGCGAGATCGACGAGCCTGACCGTCCTTACGAGTCCCCCCAACAGCCGCATCGGCTGATGGGCGGGCAGTCGTCGCGCTGGGTTCTGGCGGAACGGCCACCTAACATGACGGCATGTGCATGAGCTGCCTCGCGACGGCGACACCGA
>JANOQG010000286.1:0-18489 GCA_031422255.1 Actinomycetes bacterium
GCCACGGGTGCAGTGGCGCACTTTGCACTTATGAAGGGCCCGCTCCCCCACCCCCGAATGGGCGTATGATCTGGGGGTCCCACCCCCATTTCGGACGCCATTTCGGTTCGGGGGGGGCTTCTAGCCGGCGACGGAGCGGTACAGCTCGACGACGTTGCCACCGAGCACCTGGTCGACCTCGGTGGCGCGCAACCCGCGCTCCTCGAGGAGGACGGCGACGTCGGTCAGCTCTGCGTGGGTTGTCACCACGGGCCGGTAGTTGGCATCGAGGTCGGTGCCGATGGCGACGTGGTCGATGCCGACGAGCGCCACCAGCCGCTCGATCTCGTGCACGAAGTCGGCGAGCGTCTCACTGGTGACGCCGGACGGCCATGCCCCGATGAGGCCGCCCGCCTCGGTGACGGCGCGTGCATGGTCGTCGGAGAGCAGGCGGGGGTGCGACCGATCGGCATGGTCGAGGTGGCTGTGCGAGATCATCACCGGGCGACTCGACGCCTCCAGCACTCCCATCGTGGTGGCGAAGGTGGCGTGGGCGCAGTCGATGACCACTCCCAGCTCGTTGCACTCGCCGACGACCTCGCGCCCGAAACCCGTGAGCCCTCCATGCTCTGGAGCTTCCGTCTGGATGTCACCGATCTCGTTGACCCGGTAGTGCACGAGCGTGAGGGATGACATGCCCTGCGCCTGCGCTTCGGCAACTCGCTCCACGTCGCCCTCGAGGAAGTCGCCCCCTTCGCAGGTGATGAGCACGGCGGTCTCCCCAGCGGCGTGGGCCTGCTCGAGGTCGGCGGCAGTACGGGCGAGTGGCGCCCCGGTGGCCTCGATCAGGTGTCGGAGCCCGGCGAGCTGCCGTTGGTGGTCGGTGTGGGCCTCGCCGGGCTCGAACGGCCGACCCGCGTGCAACCCGCCGCCGGATCTGGGGGCGAGCACGAGCAGGTCGGCCACGGTGGCGAAGCTGACGGCAGTGAGCCCCGCGGCCCGGGCGGCCGCCAGTGCGATCGTGGAGCCGTCGCCGCCGAGCAGCTGAGGCAACAGGTCGCTGTGGTCCATCCCCGCCAGGAAGCAACGGCCAGGGTGGGCGTGCGCATCAATCCACGGACCGGCTCCCGTCACTGGATGGAGACGACCTCGACGGTGAGCTGGGCACCGGTGGGGCTCTCGAAGTCGACCTTGTCGCCGCGCTTCTTGCCGACCAGCGCCCTTCCGAGTGGTGACTGCGGGCTGATGATGTCGTGCTCGATGCCGCGCTCCTCCACGGAGCCATAGAAGTAGAGCTCGGTTTCGTCGTCGCCTTCGTAGCGGAGCTCGACGGTGGCTCCGGGCTCGACGACGTCGCCGCTGCCGGCCTCGACGATCTCCGCGTTCTCGATCATCCCGGCGAGCTGCCGAATGCGCGCCTCCATCTGGCCTTGAAAGTCCTTCGCGGCGTGATAGTCGCCGTTCTCCTTGAGGTCGCCCAGCTCCCGGGCGGTCTCGATCTTGCGGGCGATGTCGACCCGACCGACCGTGGTCAGCTCATCGTGCTCTGCCTTCAGGCGATCGAAGGCGGCCTGGGAGAGGGGGTGCGTCTGCGGCATGGCCCGGAGAGGCTACCGCCTCGTGATCAGTTGACTTGGCGCTCGTGGCCCTCCCAGTACGGCGCGCGGAGCTTGAACTTCTGCAGCTTTCCCGTGGCGGTGCGGGCCAGCTCATCCCGAAACTCGATCGACGTCGGGCACTTGTACCCGGCGAGACGCTCCTTGCACCACGCCCGCAGGTCGGCCTCGGTGGCGGCCTCGCCGTTCGCCAGGACGACGAGTGCCTTGATCGTCTCGCCCCACTTCTCGTCGGGCACCCCGACGACGGCAACCTCGGCCACGGCCGGATGGGAGAAGAGGGCGTCCTCCACCTCGATGGAGCTGACGTTCTCGCCGCCCGAGATGATCACGTCCTTCTTGCGGTCGCTGATCGTCAGGTAGCCGCCGTCGTCGATGTCGCCGCCGTCGCCGGTGTGGAACCACCCGCCGTCCAGTGCGTCGTCGGTGGCCTCGGGTTGAGCCCAATAGCTCTTCAGGATGTGGTTCCCCTGGGCGAGGATCTCGCCCTGCCCGTCGATGCGCAGGTCGATCCCGACGGCTGGAACCCCGGCGCGTGAGAGCTTGGTGGCTCGCTCCGCTGGCGTGAGGTCGTCCCACTCGGAGCGCGTGCGATTGATCGTCAGCAGCGGAGCCGTCTCGGTGAGGCCGTAGATCTGAATCATCTCCCAGCCGAGCTCGGTCTCGATCCGCTCGATCGTGCGCCTGGGCGGCGGTGCACCGGCGACGACGATGCGAGCGGTGCCGCGGCCAGGGATGGGGCCATCCCAAGTCGCTGCCGCGTCGAGCACCATCGAGACGACGGCGGGTGCTCCACACATGAAGGTCACGCCGTGATCGGCGATTCGCCGGAGGATCTCCGTGCCGTCCACCTTGCGAAGCACCACCTGCGGCACGCCCATCGCGGTGAGGCCGTACGGCATGCCCCACCCGTTGCAGTGGAACATCGGGAGCGTGTGGAGATACGTGTCGCGGTCGGACAACCCCGTGTGCCAGCCGAAGATGGCGGCGTTCGTCCAGAGGTTGCGATGCGTCATCTCCACGCCCTTGGGGCGAGCCGTGGTGCCGCTCGTGTAGTTGATCGTGGCCGTGGCGTCTTCGTCGCGCTCCGCCCACGGCTCTGGCTCCCGGTCCGCGAGATAGATCTCGCCGTCGGTGTCAGTTCCCATCACCACGCGGTGCTTCACATTCAGGTGGGCCACCGAGTCAGCCAGCTCGGGATCGACCAACAGCATCTGGGCGCCGGAGTGCTCCAGGATGTATTCGATCTCCACAGGTGAGAGGCGGAAGTTGATGGGCACCAGCACCCGGCCGTATCCGCTCACCCCGAAGAAGGAGGTGAGGAGGCGGCCGCTGTTCTGCGACAGCACGGCCACTCGCTCGCCGCGGCCGATGCCCCGTTCGTCGAGGTTGGCGGCCTGTGCCCGTGCGAGCTCCTGCATGCGTCGATAGGTGACGTTGCCCAAGCCCCCGCCAGGAGCATCGGGTTCGTCGATGATGCCGACGCGGTCGCCGTAGACGAGTGCCGCCCGGTCGAGATGGCCGCCGATGGTGAGCGGTGTGCGCATGCGTTCCCCCTGGTAGGAGCGGTCGGCTCGGACGGTACAACCTTGACTCGCCCTCAGCGGGAAGGGAACACTGGCAAGGATGTCATTGAGCGCCCAGGCCGTACTCATCATCGTGTAGCGCACGTCGACTCGACGTGCGCTTTCAGACCGTCCACCTTGGTGGGCGGTTTTTCCGTTCTAGAGCAGGGAGACGAAGTGGGTCACAGGGTTGCGGTCATCGGAGGCGACGGGATTGGTCCCGAGGTCATCGCAGAGGCGCTCAAGGTCGTCCGCGCCTCAGGGGTGGAGCTCGAGACGGTCGACTACGACCTTGGCGGCGCCCGCTTCCTGCATGACGGCACGATCCTTCCGGACGACGTGCTGGAGGAGTGGCGCGGGTTCGACGCGATGCTCCTCGGCGCCGTCGGCACCCCGGGTGTGCCCCCTGGTGTGATCGAGCGTGGCCTGTTGCTCAAGATGCGCTTCGAGCTCGACCTCTACATCAACCAGCGCCCGTTCCTGCATGCTGAAAACAACATCGACATGATCGTGATTCGGGAGAACACCGAGGGCCCCTACGTTGGCGAGGGCGGGGCGCTGCGCAAGGGAACTCCCCACGAGGTGGCCACACAGGGTTCGGTGAACACCCGCCATGGCGTGGAGCGCTGTGTTCGCTACGCCTTCGCCCTGGCCCAGAGCCGCACCCGCAAGCACCTCACCCTCGTGCACAAGACGAACGTGCTCACCTTTGCCGGCGACCTGTGGGAACGCACCTTCAACGAGGTGGCGACCGAGTACCCCGATGTCACCACTGCCTACAACCACGTCGACGCTGCCTGCATCTACTTCGTGCAGAGCCCTCAGCAGTACGACGTCATCGTCACCGACAACCTGTTCGGCGACATCCTCACCGACCTCGGCGGCGCTGTGTCTGGCGGCATTGGCTTCGCCAGCTCCGGCAACCTCAATCCCGCCCGCACCGGACCCTCGATGTTCGAGCCGGTTCATGGCTCCGCGCCCGACATCGCCGGGCAGAACAAGGCCAACCCGGTGGCCGCGATCCTGTCGGCGGCCCTCATGCTCGATCATCTCGGCGAAGCCGACGCGGCGACTCGCGTCCGCAAGGCTTGTGCCGACGTTTCCACCCTCACGGGTTCCACCACTGAGGTCGGCGACCTGGTCGCGGCCCGTCTCTGACAGAGGACAGATCCGATGCCCATCACCCCCACTGAGAAGATCTGGATGAACGGCGAGCTCGTTCCCTGGGCGGATGCCCAGATCCACATCCTCACGCACACGCTCCACTACGGCATGGGCGTGTTCGAAGGCATCCGCGCCTACGAGACAGCGGACGGTCCCGGGATCTTCCGCCTCACCGATCACATCGAGCGCTTGTTCCGCTCAGCCGCGATCCTGGCGATGGACATCCCGTACACCGTGGAGGAACTCGTCCAGGCGACGAAGGACACGGTGGCCTCCTCCGGCCTGCCTGGGTGCTACATCCGTCCGATCGCCTACTACGGGTATGGCGAGATGGGCCTCAACACGCTGCCGTGCACAGTCGACGTGGCGATCGCGTGCTGGCCGTGGGGCGCGTATCTCGGCGACGACGCGCTCACCAAGGGCGTGCGCATGAAGATCAGCAGCTGGACTCGGCACGATCACAACACGATGCCTCCGGCCTCCAAGACCACTGGCAACTACGTCAACTCGAGCCTGGCGAAGGTGGAGGCCCTCAAGGCCGGCTACGACGAGGCGCTCATGCTGAACTCTGCCGGCCTTGTGGCTGAATGCACCGGCGAGAACATCTTCGTCTCACGCGGCGGGCGCGTCATCACGCCACCCCTGTCGGCTGGCGCTCTCGAAGGCATCACGCAACAGACCGTGATGACGATGGCGAAGGACATGGACATCGAGATGGTGTTCGGCGAGCTCACCCGCAGCGACCTCTACGTTGCCGATGAGATGTTCGTGGTGGGCACCGCGGCGGAGGTGTCGGCCGTGCGCTCCGTTGACGATCGGGAGATCCCGTGCCCCGGGCCGGTGACTGCGGCCATCGGAGCCGAGTACGCCAAGGTCGTGCGCGGCCAGGTCGATCGCTACAAGGACTGGGTGGAGCTGTGTCGGTAACGGAGTCCTCGCTTCCGGCCTCGATCGAGATCTTCGACACCACGCTGCGCGATGGGGCCCAGTTCGAGGGCATCTCGCTCACCGTCGACGACAAGCTGAAGGTGGCCGAGCAGCTCGACTGGCTGGGCGTCGCCTGGATCGAAGGCGGCTATCCGCAGGCCAACCCGAAGGACCAGGAGTTCTTCCAGCGGGCGACCACTGAGCTCAAGCTCAAGACGGCCACGCTTGTCGCGTTCGGCTCGACCCGTCGTCCGGCCGGCAAGGTCGATGTCGACCCCACGTTGCAGGCGTTGGTGACTGCCGGAACCAGCACGGCGTGCATCGTTGGCAAGAGCTGGGACTTCCACGTGACCGACGCCCTTGGCACCACGCTTGACGAGGGTGTGGCCATGGTGGGGGAGAGCGTGCAGTTCCTGAAGGCCGCGGGGCTTCGCGTCTTCTTCGACGCCGAGCACTTCTTCGACGGCTACAAGGCCAATGCGGAGTATGCGCTGCGAGTGATGGAGGCGGCGGCCACCAACGGCGCCGACTGTCTTGTCATGTGCGACACAAACGGCGGCGCGCTGCCACACGAGGTGCAACGCATCGCAACCGAGGTGCGCGCCTACTTCGGCGACCAGATGCTCGGCATCCACACGCAGAACGACACAGGCTGTGCGGTGGCCAACTCGATCGCCGGCGTCCTCGGCGGTGCCACGCAGCTCCAGGGCACGATCAACGGCTACGGCGAGCGCACGGGCAACGCCAACCTCATGACGTGCATCCCCAACCTCGAGCTCAAGATGGGTGTGCGTTGCCTGCCTGAAGGCCGCCTGGAACGCTTGACCACGGTGAGTCGTCACGTCGCGGAGCTTGTGAACCTGCCACCGCACTCGGCCGATCCGTACGTCGGCATGTCGGCCTTTGCTCACAAGGGAGGTCTCCACACGTCCGCCCTTGGCAAGGCCGGCGGGGCTACCTACGAGCACATCGTGCCTGAGCTCGTCGGCAACGGCACACGGGTGCTGGTGAGTGATCTCGGCGGCCGCTCCGGCATGGTGATGAAGGCCAAGGAGCTTGGCGTCAAGCTCGACGACCGTGCGGCTGGCGTGCTGTCCGAGGACCTCAAGCAGCTCGAGTCCGACGGCTTCGTGTTCGAGGCAGCTGACGCCAGCCTGGAACTCCTCATGCGGCAGGCCACCGGCTGGGCGCAGACCTACTTCACCGTCGAGGGCTATCGCGCCACCACCTACCACCGCGCGCCGGCAGAGGGGGCCACCCGTCCCACCATCGACACCGAGGCCACGGTGAAGCTGTGGGTCAACGACGAGTGTCTGATCGCCGTGGGCGAGGGCAATGGTCCCGTCAACGCGCTGGACCAGGCGTTGCGGCGCGTCCTTGTCGGTGCCTATCCACAGCTCGCGTCCATCCACCTCACCGACTACCGCGTGCGCATCCTCGATGGCGTGGCGGACACGGACGCGGTCGTACGGGTGCTCATCGACTCCACGGATGGCGATCTGGCGTGGACCACCATCGGCGTCTCGACGAACATCATCGAGGCCTCGTGGCAGGCCCTCACCGACGCCCTCGTGTGGGGCCTGCTTCATTCCAAGGCTTCGGAGCTTCGTTAGCCGATGTTGCCGCCGGTGTTCTGCTCCGCTGTGCTCCCCGCTCTTTGCGCCTTCGGCGCCGGGCCGCTGGGCCCGGGCCAGTAGGTTCCGGAGGTGGCTGCACCCGAGTACGTCCCCGTTGATGCCAACGTGCCGGTGCGGGGCTACGAATCCCCGCCCCGCCGCGGTGGTCAGTGGCGCGCCGAGCGTCCTGGCGATCTTTCCGACGGCCAGCCGCGCGGCGATCGCTTCGGCAACCCAGGCCCCGATCAGGGCTACGTCCTCACGCTGGCCCGCCGGTTCGAGGGCACGCTGGTGCTGACTCCTGGCGAGCATGAGAAGGACGCCCTCGCTGGCGCGGTGGGTGTGGCGCTGAAGCGCGCTTCCCTGTTTGGCCGGGCGCCGGTCATCCACGACCTCACGGTGGCCCTCACGATCTGGGGCTTCCTTGGCGCCGCTCCCAAGGAGCTTGTCGATCTGCGCAAGCCGTTGTTCGAGGAGGTGGCGCACCCGCACCACTACCAAGAGCAACGACAGGTTGCGGACCTCGTGCCCGACGACGCGCTGCGCCTCACCCCGGCGCAAGTAGCCGAGGCCCACCACGCCCGCTGGCAGGACCTCCTGGGCGAGCTGCCCATTTCCACGCACTAGCGGCCGACACCCCCCGGGTTACCCTCGGATGGTGACCTCCGAGACCTCCCGACTGCGGTTCGCGCCCTCGCCCACCGGCTACCTGCACGTCGGCAATGCGCGGGCAGCCTTGTTCAACTGGCTCGAGGCGCGCCGTGCTGGGGGCCAGATGCTGCTGCGCGTGGAGGACACCGACCGCGAGCGGTCGAGCTCGGAGCTGGTAGAGAACATCCTCGCCTCGTTGCGCTGGCTGGGCCTCGACTGGGACGGCGACATCGTGTTTCAGGCCGACAACCTCGATGTGCATCGAGAAGCCGCGCTGTCGCTCCTCGGCCAGGGACGCGCCTACTGGTGCGACTGCACCGGCGAACAGGTGCAGGCCCGTGCCAAGGAGCGCGGCGGGCCTCCCGGCTACGACAATCATTGCCGGGAGCGCGGGCTTACCCAGAGCGACGGCACGGCCCTGCGGTTTCGCACCCCCGACGACGGCGTCACGAGCTTCTTCGATCTCGTGCGGGGCGAGGTGTCCTTCGAAAACAAGACCATCGAGGACTTCGTGCTGCTTCGGTCCACGGGACTGCCGATGTTCCTCCTGTCGAATGCCTTCGACGATGCCGCGATGGGGATCACGCACGTCGTGCGCGGCGAGGATCACGTACCTGGCACACCCAAGTACTTGCTGCTGCGTGACGCCCTCGGCCTGGGCCGTCCCGAGGTGTTCGCCCATCTCCCGATGCTTGTGAACGAGGGTCGCCAGAAGCTGTCGAAGCGCAAGGACGCGGTGTCGGTGGCCGACTTCGCGGCGCAGGGGTACTTGCCTGAGGCGATGGTGAACTACCTGGTCCTGCTCGGCTGGGGACCCAAGGACGGCATCGAGATCCGGCCCCTCGCGGAGTTTGTCGAGTTGTTCCGGCTCGAGGACGTCACCCCCTCGCCCGCCTTCTTCGACGTGAAGAAGCTGCAGCACATCAACGCCGAGTACCTCCGGGCCCTCCCTGTAGCGGAGTTCCTCGAACGCGCCCGTCCGTTCCTCAGCGGCCCCGAAGTTGAAGCCGTGCTCGCGCCCATCGCCGCGCTCATTCAGGAGCGGGTTCGTCTGCTTACCGAGATCGAGCCGATGGTGGCGTTTCTTCTGGACGGGCCGCTCGTCGAGGACGACGCGTCGTGGGACAAGGCAATGGTCAAGGGCAAGAACGCGTCGGAGATGCTCGACGCCACCATTGCGGGTCTGGTCGACCTCGATCAGTGGGTCGCCGAGCCGATCCGCGCCGCCATCGAGGTCGCCGCGATCTCTGTCGGGCTCGTGAACGCAGAGGGCCAGGCCCAGCTGAGCAAGGCGCAGGGTCCGGTGCGGGTGGCCATCACGGGCCGCTCGGTGGGGCCGCCGCTGTTCGAATCACTTGAGGCGCTCGGTCAGACGCGCACGCTGAACCGACTGCGGGCGGCGCGAGCACGCCTATGACGCTCACGTCCGACGCCGCTCCGATCCCCCCGCAACGTCGGCGGCGTCGCGGCCGACTCGTGGCCCGCGTGATGATCTACGTCGCGCTCGCCGCGGTCCTGTACTTCGGCCTCACGTTCGTGCAGGTGTACCGGGCCAGCACGCGAGACGGCGCTCGTCCGGCCGACGCGATCATCGTGCTCGGTGCCGCTCAGTACAACGGTGTTCCGTCGCCGGTGCTGCGGGATCGCCTCGACCACGCTCTGGAGCTCTACGAAGCCGGATTCGCCCCCCGGATCGTCCTCACAGGCGGACGCCAAGAGGGCGATCGCTTCACGGAGGCGACCAGTGGCTACAACTACCTGCGGGCGCGCGGGGTGCCCGACGAGGACCTCCCCAAGGAGGTGGGCGGCCACAGCACCTGGGAGTCGTTGGCTGCGTCCGCGCGGTTCCTGGTCCGGGGACATCTCACGACAGTCGTCCTCGTCACCGACGGCTATCACGCCTACCGAGTGGAGGCGATCGCCGAGGATCTCGGGCTCGATGCTTCCGTGTCCCCAAGCGACACTCGCTTGAGCCGAAGCCGGGAGCTTCGCCAGATCACGCGGGAGGCCGTGGCCGTCTCGATCGGGCGCATCATCGGCTACGACCGCCTCCTGCGCCTCGACAACGCGGTCAACGACTGATCGGTGTGCGACCGCCCCAGGCGGTTCGGTATGGTTGCGGCCCGCCCATTCGGGGGTGGTGTAATCGGTAACACAACTGGTTCTGATCCAGTCATTGGGGGTTCGAGTCCTCCCCCCCGAGCCATGCGCTTCGCGTGAACGCCCAGGGCACAGCCCTGGGCGTTCCGCATGGAACGGCACGAAATGCTGATCGTTGGTCACGAGTTGGTCACGAACGAGCCGGCACGGGCCGTGTGCGTCGAGCGGTCACCACCCAGATCGCCCAGCCTCTGCGACCGTTGGTGCCCCGGGGCACACGGGTTGGAGGCGAGTGAGACCCATGGCGGGTTCCGCTGAACGTGGACGGCGTGGCCACCCGAAGTACGGGACACGCTCGTGTACGCAACGGCGATCAACCCCGTGCCGCACCTGGCGCTCGCGGTCGCCGCCGTCGTGGTGCTCTGGCGAGGGCGGCGAAGCATCCGGGCCGCAGTACGGAGCGGGTGGTCACGTCGCAGGCCTCACCACGCCGCAGGCGTACCGACCGCCGGCGTCGCCGGTGGCGAGGGTCGTCGCGTTGGCGGTGCCGTAGACGGTGGGGATGTTGGCGAAGTTGTCCGCACCCACGTGGAGGACGACGGCTGAACCGTCGCCAGCGGTGTCGAGCAGGGCGGCGACGTCGAAGCGATCGGTCTCGAACTCGGCGTACGTCTCGCCTTCAGCCGTCATCAGAGCGCTGGGCAGGTCACCTGTATGCGCTCCGTGGTTGGCACCGGTCGGGTTCCAATGACCACCCGCCGAACCAAACGGCACGTTGGTCGACCCTGACGGCGCCGGGTTGCACACACCCGTCGTGTGGACGTGGAAGCCGTGGAACGAGCCGAGGTTCGGAGCCGCGGACGCGATGATTTCGACCTCGACGCGGTTGGCGTACTTCCCGGAGCCCTTGAACACGACCTCCCCGACCTCGACCCCGGCGGTGTTCACGAGCGTGGCGCGAGCCAGCGGCTTGGCAGCGCTAGCGGGGGTAGTGATCACGACGAGCACGGTTCCCGTCATGCCGAGGGCAACTACGGCGGCGACTGCGCGCCGCCACGTCGAGGTATTCATGGCTGATCTCCCATCTCGTTGCGGATCACGAAGCAGGCCGGGGTGGCTCGTCCGGACTCGCGTGGCTGTGGGCCCACCATCTGCCACGACCGTTACGAGAACGTCCAGCTGGGTTTGGAGGCAGTGCGTAGCGCCCGAGTGGCTCGCCACCTGAGCGTGCCCGAATGCCGTTCCGCCCGTGGCCTGGTCGCGAAGCTCCGAAGATGGCATCGGCGACCCGCTCTGCAACCGCACGACGAACGGTTGCTGCCACTCGCGGATCACGTCGTCGAGCTCACGCCACGATCCATCGCCGATGACCGGCCGCCGGAACGATCCGACCTCGCCCCAGGGGAGCCGCTCGTCACGCAGAGAGACACCGGCACGCTGGTCTACGAGGTCGACCGTGGCTCGATCGAGATCGCACGCGAGCTCGCGGACGGTGGCACAGAGGTGCTGGCGATCGTTGAGCCGCCTGGGTACTTCGGTGAGCTGGCCGCCATGTTCGGCTTGCGCGATCCGCTTCCGCCCGAGCGGGAGCCCGAGGCGCCGTCGTAACGGGCTACAACCTGCGCGAGTTCCGCGAGAGGCTGGGGCGGGAGCGCTCAGGTGGGCTTCCCGGCCAGCGCTGAACCACGGCTTCACCTCCCGTTGGATGATGCACACCAGCACGTGCACCTCCGATGGCACGGGAGGGTCAGCGCTCGCTGCGCTCGCCAAGCGATGGATTGCTAGGGTCGTTTTCGGCGGCTCGCGGCGATCCGCTCGACACCTGGAGGGTGACATGAAGACCACTCGGACCCGCGCGCTGGTGATCGGTCTCGCGATGGCTTGCCTTGTCGGACTGGTGGCGACGACGGTCCTGCCGTCGGGCGCCAGCCTGCCCTCGGCGGTCCGGCTCCACCTCGGTACTGACGCCCGCTCCTTCCAGTACGGCGCCACCACCCAGCCACTCACGACCGCGAAGAACGGCTGCCAGCTCGTCTCGGCCGAGGCGATCATCGACCTGTCCTCCACCGGCAGCCAGTCCTCACCGGGCCTGGTCTCCGATGGGATCGGCGTGAAGGCCACCAGGACCAGCAGCAACGGGACGCCGTGCAGTCAGGTCGATGCGGCGGAGTCCCTACGGCTGGCAGCCGGCCCCGCACTCGGGTCGCGACAGTTCTCGAGCGTCCGGCTCGACCTCGAGATGACTGGAAACGCGGTGGTGAAGCTCACCCTCGCCTCAAGCTCGAGCACCGTCGTGTACCACCTGCAGACGGGCACAAGCATCACCGCAGACCAGACCGCCGAGGCCGACTACGACACGGTCGCGCCCTACCTGGTGCGCTCCGAGCCCGGCGACGACCTGGACGCGTGCGCCTCGCCGAGCAGCTCCGGGCCGAACAGCGCAGGCAGCGACAACTGCCAGTGGACCGTCGACCCCGGCTTCAACTTTGACCTGATCACCCTCACCACCTTGTCGGGCGCGGTGTCGCTCGAAGGCGGCGGCGACTTCGGGAACGACCCTGCCTTCGACACGATGCTGTACCTGTCCAACAACGCGCCGGTTGCCAACCATGACTCGTTTTCCACCGACGAGGATGTGGCAGCGGAAGGCAACGTGCTGGACAACGACACCGACTCCGAGGACGACACGCTCAGTGCCACCCTCCTCACCAACCCGTCGAACGGCACCGTCCAGCTCGCGCCGGGCGGAGGCTTCACCTACGAGCCAACCGCCGACTGGTCTGGTACCGACTCGTTCACCTATTCGACGTCCGACGGTTCCGCCAGCTCGCAGGCCACAGCCACGATCGTGGTCCAGCCGATCAATGACGCGCCCGTTCCCATCAGCGGCTCTGCCAACGTCGCCGAGGACGCGACCGTCACCATCACGGTGGCCACAGACATCGACAGCACCGATCTCGCTGTGGACTGCACCAGCTCCGATGGTGGAGTTGTCACCGACCGCGGCGACGGCACAGTGACCTTCGCTCCGCCCGTGGACTTCAACGGCACCATCGTGCTCACTTGCTCTGCGACCGACGACAACGGGGCGAGCACGTCATCGACTGCCATCATCACGGTCGGTGTCACCCCGGTGAACGACGCTCCTGTGGCGGTGGACGACGAAGCCGATGTCAACGCCGGGGACAGCGTGACGATCGACGTCCTCTCCAACGACTCCGACGTGGACGGCGATCCACTCGACGCCACGGACATCAGCAGCGTGAGCCCAGAGGGGGCGACGGCTCAGGTCAACGGCGACGGGACGATCAGCTACACGCCACCGGCTGGCTACGACGGCCACGGCTCGTTCACGTATCGCGCGAGCGACGGCGACCTCGAGTCGGAGCCTGCGACCGTGGACGTCAGCGTCTTCCCCGTGATCTGCAGCAGTGACACCGTCTCGGACACCGACGGCGACGTGAGTGGATCCTTCACCCGCCTGAGCGACCCGTTCGAGTGCAAGCGCTACGCGATCGAGGCCTCCGACGTTGACGACGCCGTCCTGTTCCAGCCACAAGGCCTGGCGGCCGCCGTCGTCTACCGCGGGGTCCTGACCTTTGGGCCCGATGCCGCCCCCGCCCCGACCGGCTCCGGCGCCCACGCACTGCTGCTGCGGTATGACCCCACCGGGGGAACCAGCTTCCAGCCCGTCCGTTGGTGCATCGACCCGCAGTTCGACGGCCAAGGCCAGGTGAACGGTGCAACGCTCCCCGCGGGAGAGACGTGGTGCATCGCCTCCGCCCAGACCCGGGGCACCGCCGTCGGAGACCTGCTGACCGTATGGCAGGTGTACGGCGAGGACGACCCGAGGTTCACTCGGTGAGCTCCGGGACCTCGATCCCGAGGCTCGACAGGAGCGCCTTGCCCTCCTCACGCGAGGGCTCGTCGACTTCCATGAGCAGGAGGTCCCCCAGCTCGTAGTGCAGCTGCAAGCGGCGGGCCACGGCGATGCCAGCGGTGCGCTCGCGTTGTGCGGCCGCACCATCTCCGGCGGCGGCCAGCGCCCGGGACCGCACGGCGGCGATCGACGCCTCGAACAGGGTGGCGTCGGCGCCTGCTGCCGCTTCCCCCATCGCCAGAGTGCCCAACGCCTCTCCGGTGTTGCCTTGCGCGACCTGGCACTCGGCGAGGTGGAACGCGGCCTCCAGGGCGGTGCCAACCAGACCAAGTCCGCGGGCCTCGTCCACCACCTGACGCAGCAGAGCCGCCGCCGCCTCAGGATCGCCCTCGCGCAGGAGAAGCCGGCCAAGCTGGATCTCGTCGAAGAGCGCCCCGTCGACGAACCCCACCGCCCGGTGGGTACGTCCGGCTTCGACCACCGCCTCCCGCGCTGCGAGGAGGTCACCACGGTTGATGAGCAGCTCAGCGAGGTTGGCCTGCTGGGTAGCGGCATTGACCACGTCGCCGGTCAGAACGTAGGCCTCGTGGGCCTGCCGATAGCAGTCGAGGGCCTCACCCCACCGGCCGAGCCAGAACTGAACTGCGCCGTGATTTCCGAGCGCGGCCGCCGCACGGTGAGGGTTGCCCAGGGCTCGGTGGATCTCCACCACCAGCGGCTCATGAACGGCCTGGTCCAGCTCACCCAGGTACACATGAGCCCAGTCCATCACGCTGTAGGCCTTGGCCATCTGCTCAGGCTGGCCAGCCGCCTCGGCTGAGGCGACGGCCCGATGTGCCGCCGCCAGAGCTCGATGCGGCTGCTCCTGGCCCTCGTGCACGATGGCCCGCATGGTGGCCAGCGCCACGCGCTCAGCCTCGGCATCGAGCCCTCGCTCAGCTTCCACCACCCGTTCAGCTGACGTGAGCTCGCGGAGCGCCGCCACGTATGCGCCAGACCGTTCTCGCACTCTCGCCCGCCGGAGCAGGAGTCGCGCATGCTCGACAGGCACATGCCGCGCCATTGCGGTGGCGCGGCGGTACGCGGCCAACGCCTCATCGAGGCGGCCAGCCTGCGCCAGAACGTCCCCGAGGGCGGTCCAGGTCTCGCGCTGCTCATCTGGCGCGACGTCTTCCAGATGTCTGGCGGCATCCAGCGCCCGCCGGAACAGCGCAGCGGCGTCGTCGTTGGCGTAGGACTGCTGCGCTCGGTGCCCGGCCATGCGCGCGTAGCGCCATGCCTGCGGCGCATCGCCCCCCTCGTGGAAGTGGACCGACAGGCGATCCGCGACAGCCTCGAGACCGTCCGGTGCCGTCTCTTCGATCACCTGTCCGGCTCGGAGGTGCAACGTGCGCCGTCGCCGATAGGGGAGGCCGCGGTACGCGGCATCGCGCACTACCGCCTGCCGAAACCGAGCCGCGCCCCCAGCGCCCACCTCGAGGAACCGCTGCAGCTCGGCGGTCGAGACATCGCTCCGCTCGAGGCCGTCCGCGGCCAACAAGCGGTCCCAGACAGGCAGGTCGAAGCTGCGACCCAGGACCGCGGCATAGCGCAGCAGCTGGCGAGCGACCGGCGACACCGCATCGATCTCGGCAGCGAGGACGGCCTCCAACGAGTCCGGGAGATCGTCGATGTCCCCATGCCCGGCGACCAGGCTGACCAGCGCCTTGACCACGAGCGGGCTTCCCGCCGCTCTGTGCACCAGACGATCGACCTCGTCGGGCCGCAGCGGCGTGGGCGCCAACGCGTTGACCAGGCCACGAACATCCCGCTCCGGGAGACCCGAGAGGTTCAGGACCGCTCCCTCGGGGGTGAATCCTCCTTCGCCCTCACGCCGGAGCACGAGCATCGACCACTCGGGGCGGCTGTCGATCGCCTCCGCCATCCGGGTCAGGACGGCCCCGGACGCGGCATCGACCCACTGGGCATCCTCGACCAGCACGGTGGTCTGGAGCGGCCGAAGATTCTCCAGGAGGCGGAGGAGCACCCGAGCTCGGTGATCCGACAGGAACTTGGGATCGATGCTGGACACCTCCGGAGTGGTGGGGAGGTCGAGGTGGGCCAGGTCGCCGACCAGAGGCGCCATGGGCATGAGGCCGGGGTCGACGCGTCGCAAGGCCGCACTCAGCTCGCGGCACATGGACTGCTGATCCGCTCGCTCAACGCCGAGGAGGCTTCGGACTGCATCTCGACAGGCGCGGTACGGAGTGCTGGTCCCGTCGGGCTCGCCGCTGATCGTGACGACCGCCACCTCCGACTTGGCCAGCGCCTCCAGCGCCAGCCGGCTCTTCCCGACCCCCGTGTCGCCCACGATCGTGAGCACGCGGTCAGAGGTGCCGATCGGGCCCGGCAGCGCTGCCACCACGCCGCGCAGCTCAGCCTCCCGCCCCACGAAAGGACCCCGTTCGTCAGGCGCGCCGCGCGTGCCGATCTCGTCGCCGACGGCAAGCGCCGTCACCGGCTTGGCCTTCCCCTTGACCAGGAACGGCGCTACGGAGCGGGTGGCGAACAGCGGCCTTGCTCGGTCGAGGACGGCGGGCGACGCGTAGATCTGGCCCAGTGGCGCTGCCGCCATCAGGCGCGCCGCGAGGTTCACAGTGTCGCCCATCACGGTGAAGGTGGCCCGGTGCTGCGACCCGATCGTCCCGGCGAAGACGTGTCCGTGGTTCAGACCGGTCTGCATCGGAAGCTGCAATCCGGCATCCGCGACCCGGCGCACGACCCGAAGGATTCGGCCGGCGTGGTCCGGCTGAGCGCTCGGGACGCCGCTCACCAGGACGATCTTGCCGCCGTCCTCGTCGAGGTCGGTCGCGAGGAACGCCACCCCGAGCTGCTCCGCCGCCTCCTGCACTGTGCTGACCATCTCGTCGAGCGCCGCGGCCGTCTCCTCTGGGCCACGCCGTGCCAGCAGCGAGTCAACTCCCTGGAACCGAAGGAAGGCCAAGGCGGCGATGCGGTGCTCGAACTCGACCTCGTCGGATCGCAAATGGTCGCGGAGGACGGCGGGGAGGCAGCGCTCGACTGCGAGCGACGGCACAGGCTGGCGCGGCCGGACTCCGATCGGTTCGAGTGGCGCACGACGCCAGCGCAGCCTCGCGTTGTCTCCTGGACCGGGCCGGGTGGCGGTGGGAGGGAGGCGTTGAGCCATCTCGGGGCTCACGAGGATCTCGCCCGCCGAGGCTGCGTGCTCCACCAGGGTGGTTCGGGTGGCAGCGGGCCCCGTGACGATCAGCTCGTGATGCAGAGAGCCAGGCCGGAACAGGAGCACAGGTCCGGAGTGGAGACCCACGGACATGCGCAGCTGCACCCGTCCGACCGACATGGGCGTCTGGGTGGCAGTCCGCAGCGCGGCCCGCATCTCGATGGCTGCCGCGGCTCCGTGAAGCGGGTGGTTCGGCCCTTCGAACATCAGCAGGAGGGCATCACCTCCGAACTTCAGCAGGGATCCCCCTCGTGTGAAGGCGATCTCGAGCATGGCGCCGAAGACCCGGTTGAGCACCTCAGTGAGCTCTTCGACGCCGATTCGACCCTGCAGAGCCAGCCGCTCGGACAGGCTCGTGAAGCCCGAGATGTCCACGAAGCACAAGGTGCCATCCCGTTCTTGGAACACTGCGTCGCCGACATCACGCTCCCATTCGCTTGCCAGGCGAGGCACGAAGCGCTCCAGCGGGTTCGGGGGTGCCGGGGCCATGCGATCGAAGGCTACGTGGAGGTTTCGCCTAACGATGGTGGACATCTCGCCTTCATGCCTGGCGCGACCTCAGCGTCTTCCCTGATCGAGGAGGTAGAACCAGGGGACCTGGACGATCACGTCTTGGCCACCACATCCAACGCAGGAGCATCGCTTTGACCCGACTCGGCTATCAGATCCCGAACTTCACCTACCCCGGCGTCGACGACGCAGACATCTTTCGCAATGTGATTGACCAGGCGAAAGCAGCGGAGCAGGCGGGGTTCGACCGAGTTTTCGTGATGGATCACTTCTACCAGTTGCCCGGAATCGGGGCACCGGACGAGCCGATGTTCGAGTGCTACGCCGTCCTGTCCGCGCTCGCGCAGCACACCAAGACCGTTCGCCTCTCGGCGCTCGTCACCGGCAATACCTACCGGCATCCCACGTTGCTCGCCAAGACCGTCACAGCCCTTGACCACGTCTCGGGCGGCCGTGCCACCCTCGGCATCGGCGCCGGTTGGTTCGAGCTCGAGCACAACTCCCTCGGGTACGAGTTCGGCACCTTCACCGATCGGTTCGAGAAGCTCGAAGAGGCGCTGCAGATCGTCATCCCGATGCTTCGGGGTGAGAAGGTGAGCCTGGATGGCAAGCACTACCAGGTCACGGACGCGGTGAACGCTCCCGCCCCGATCTCACGCGTGCCGATCATGATCGGCGGCACCGGAGAGAAGAATACCCTGCGAATGGTCGCCCAGTACGCGGATGAGTCGAACCTCTCGAGCGGGTCGATCGAGGAGATCCCGCGCAAGCTCGATGCACTTGCGGCTCACTGCGAACGACTTGGTCGAGATCGGTCCGAGATCAAGGTCACCAAGCTGCAGATGGTTCTCGTGGCCCCGACGATGGAGGAAGCCGAGGCAGACGTTCGAGAGATGGCCGTGGCGAAGGGCTGGAACGACGAGGTGGTCGAGATGGCCAAGGCGATCCTCATCTACGGCGATGCGGACACCGTTGGCGAACGACTCCAGGCCTGCATGGACACCGGGATCGACGGCCTGACCATCAATCTGCCAGCCAACGGCCACAAGACCGACCGCATCGGCCTCCTCGGCGAGATCGGGCTCGCAGTCACCGCGACCTGAGCTCGACTGAAGGGCCGCTACCGACGTGTTCCCACGCGCCTGGATCGTGTGAGTACCCTCCCGGCGGTGCCCGGCACCCCGCCCCCCGACCTCGCTCGCATCTTGGGCACGGTGGCCTCGCGCGGTCTCCCAGGAGC
>JANOQG010000287.1:0-2295 GCA_031422255.1 Actinomycetes bacterium
CGCCGAGGGTCGCCCCATCAAGGCGATCGCGGTCGCCCGCAAGACCACCCCCGAGGCCATCTCCGACGCCGTCGAGCACCTCTTCCTCCACCTGGCGAAGGGCGCGTCGAGCGGCGCCGACAGCGCCTTGCGCCGCCTCAAGATGCTCCACCAGATGATCGTCGATCGCGAGGAGCAGGGTGAGACGCTGTCTCGCCTCCTACCCGGCGGGCTGGCCGAGAAGCTCCGGCGCGAGGGCAAGCACATCGGTGAGTCCGAGGAGCTCGAGGTGACCGTGCTGATGTCGGACATCCGCAGCTACTCCTCCATCGCCGAGCGCACCGCCCCCACCCAGCTGGCCGCCCAGCTCAACGAGCACCGGGCGGCCATGAACCGGGCCATCATCGGTGCCGGCGGCACCGTCATGCAGTTCGTGGGCGACGCCGTCATGGCGGTGTTCGGTGCCCCGTTCCCGCAGGCCGATCATGCTGACAAGTCCCTGGAGGCGGCGCTGGCCATGCACCGCGCGCAGCACGACCTCAACCAGGCGTGGGAGGGTACGGCCCGAGAGGAGTTCCTGCTCGGCATCGGCCTGTCCACCGGCATGGCGGCGGCGGCCCTGCTCGGATCCGAGGAGCGCTTGGAGTACACGCTGGTGGGCGACACCGTGAACCTGGCCCAACGCCTGCAGGAGATGGCCCGACCGGGCGGCCAGACCATCCTCAGCGAGCCCACCTGGAGCGGCCTCACCTCGCGCCCGCCCGCCACCGCCAACCCACCCGAGCTCGTCAAGGGCCGGGCCACCCCCGTCGCCACCTATCGGATCGAACAAGACGTCTGGAGTCACGCATGACCACCACCGAACCAGCCATCGCCGAAGCGGCACCCGCCACCGGCGTCGTGCTCGACGTGCAAGGCGTGCGCCGCACCTTCGAGGCCGAGCATGCCCCGGTGCGCGCTCTGCGCGGTACCGACTTCCAGATGGCCCGCGGCGAGTTCGTCGCCATCATGGGACCGTCTGGGTGCGGGAAGTCGACGCTGCTCAACCTCATATCCGGGCTCGACCAGGCCGACGAGGGCACCATCGTGCTCGCCGACGAGGTGGTGACCGACAAGTCCGAGGACGAACTGGCCCGCATGCGCCGCAAGCACATCGGCATCGTGTTCCAGTTCTTCAACCTGCTCGAAGGCATGACCGTGCTCGAGAACGTGGCCCTGCCCGCGATGGTGGCCGGTCTCAAGCGCCGGCCGGCGGAGACGAGGGGCCGCGACCTGCTCGACCTGCTGGGCCTGTCCGACAAGGCGAAGGCCGCGCCCGGCTCGCTCTCCGGTGGCCAGCGCCAGCGCCTCGCCATCGCCCGTGCCCTGGCCAACGAGCCCACGCTCGTGCTGGCCGACGAGCCCACCGGCGCCCTCGACTCGGAGGGGGGCCGGGAGGTCATCGAGCTGTTCCGCCGGCTCCACCAGGGCGGTCAGACGATCCTCATGGTCACCCACGACGACGACGTCGCCGCCGCCGCCCAGCGCATCGCCCACATGAAGGACGGCAAGGTGGTCGACCCCGGCGACGGCACCGTCGGCTCGGTCTGAGCGGGACGAAGCAGGCGAGCGGTCATGGTCGCCTACCTCAGCCGCATCGAGCTGCGCCGCCAGTGGCGCACGCTCGCGCTGCTGGCGGTGGTGGTGGCGCTGGTGACGGGCACCGTGCTGGCGGCGCTGGCCGGCGCGCGCCGATCGAGCTCGGCGTTCGACCGCTACCTGGCCGAGGTGGACATCCCCGACGTGCTCGCCTTCGGAGACCCGGCCTCGCTGGCTCCGATCGCCGACCTCCCCTTCGTCGAGGCGGCTCCTACCCTGGACATCCTCGCCACCTCACCGGTGGCCGCTGGCGAGGACTTCGTCCCGTTCGCCGTGTCGCTCGACGGTGCCATTCCCCGCGACTACTTCCGACTGCCGGTCATCGAGGGGCGCCGCGCCGACCCACGCCAGGCGTTGGAGGTCGAGATCGGCGAGCGAACTGCGCGCCGACTGGGGGTCGGGGTGGGTGACAGGCTCGAGCTGCAGAGCTACACGGCTGCGCTGGCAGCGCAGCTCGGTGGCCCTGACGCGCCCAGGCCGGACGGACCCCGCATCGGGTTGCGGGTGGTCGGGATCGTACGGGACCCCGGAGACATCGGTGCCCGGGAGAGCGATCTCACCCTCACGTTCCTCACCCCCGCCTTCAGAGATCGCTACTCCCCCGCGCAAGTCGGATCGCTGTCCCGAGGGGTGTGGGTCGTGCTCCGCCATCCGGGCGATGACACCCGACTGGCCGCG
>JANOQG010000288.1:0-2528 GCA_031422255.1 Actinomycetes bacterium
GCGTGGCAATGGCAAGGCGACGAGCTCGTCGCACACGAGACGCACGCCCTCGTCGCGAACGTGTACTCCTCGGACGAGATCGTGATGCTGCTCACCACGGTCGGTTTCACTGACATACGCGTGCTGGGCGGTTATCACGGCGGCCCACCGACGGAGCTCGACGGGTTCCACGTCTTCATCGCAACCGTCGCAGCGTGAGTGCAAACTGCCTGGCACCATCGACCCAGAACAGCCCGCCGCTGATGCTCCGGCGACTTGGACCGTGACCTGGTCGGCTGGCCATTCGCGATCCTGCGACGAAGCCGGGGTCCACACGACTCCACGACCATGTCAACCGACCCAAAAGTGCCGTTCGCGAGCGGGCATAGCTGCCAGGGACCCCAGATCTGTCGGAGTGCCGCACACGGACCCTCTCCTGTGAAACGTTCACTTCGGGGGGGTACCCGTGAAGGGGTTGCCCATAGACGGGGGGGGTCTAAGGCGGGGAGGTGCGCCCCCCGTTCACCGGCGCCAAGGGACGTGGACCAGAACCCGGGCGGCAGGCTTCAGCTTTTCGCCTGTCTTCGCTGCCTGCCGGCTCACACACAGCGAATCGCTTGACACTCTGCGTGGGTAGGCGCACTCTGCCAGAAGGCTGCACGAGGCCGCGTGCAGCGGTCATGGCGCTATCACCGGTCCCGCATTCCCAAACCCAGCCAGGCTCGCGGCGGTCGCCGACAATCAATGGGAGAGCACAGATGGCCAGGACAGCACGAAAGGCATTCGTCGCGGCGAGCATCGTCGCGGGCACGCTCGGTTTCACCGGGCTACCCGCGGGGGCACATCCGCACGTGACCACCAGGAGCGGCCACGTGATCGCCAACGGACAGCTTCACGGCGCATTCGTCAACGGAGTGTCTTGTGGCGGCGACCCAGCCGGCTATGGGCTGGAGAACGCTCACCACGGACCCGACGCCGGCACCCCCGGCAAGGCAGACGGCTGCTACCAGACCACAGGCAGCGTGCCTCCCGGACAGGATGTCTCCAACCCGTCCATCGGCTAGAAGCCAGAACACACACACGGGCACGGGTGGCCCAGCGAGAGAGGTGCCACCGTTCACCAGCGCCAAGCGATGTGGACTGGGTGCCGTGCGGCGCGTTTCAGTTCTTCGCCGATGCGTTGGCCGTCACGGCAGTTGCATGCCAGATGCGACGGCCGGAACCCTGACGGGTCGAGCGGTGCCCTCGCCTGCGAGATGGAATAGGGAGCGCAGCTTGCGACAGTCATGGGCCAGTGCGGACCCAAACGTCCATCGCGGGTGTACTATGACGCGCTCCGCACGGCGGGCTGCCAGTCTGAGCGCATCGCGGACGCGAACGGGGCGACGGTGGGGACATACGGACGGCAGGCATCGGTGATTGCGGCGCGGGTCCTCGTGGCTGCGAGCTTGGTGGTGGTCGCCAATGCGACAGTGGTCTCTGCTCAGCCCGACGGCACGGTCGGCGGTGGCGTCCGGCCCGGCCCAGCGGCCGGCGAGCCGGTGCCGGTGCTCGATGGAGCCAGCGCTCAGGGCGCAGTGCTGGAGCCCGCCGCGGAGGGGGACCTGCGCCTGGACACGTCGTGGTCAGGCGACGGCATCGCCGGCTTGACCCCGAACCGCTACCGGGTCTCGTTGTCGGCCCAGGACAGCGGCCGACTCTTCACGGCCTCGTACACCAGCACTGACGCCGGCGCCATGCGCCTGACTCGCTACGAGGCGGACGGCAGCGCCGGGACCTCGTTCGGTGGCGGAGACGGTGTGCTCCAGCGTCGGTTCGCTCCGGGCACGAACGCGATCAGCTTTCCCTCACACATCCTCCGCACGGGCGACAAGTTCATCGTGGCCGGCGACCACTACTCGGGCGTTGAGCGGCTCGGGATCGCACGCCTGTCCACGAGCGGTGCCTACGACAGCAGCTTCTCGGGTGACGGCCGCGTGCTCCACCGGATCTTTCCTCGCGAGCACGACCTTCTCGAGCCGTGGAAGGTGCAGGTGCTCGACGGCGGGAAGATCGCGATCGCCCTCGCGGCCTTCGACCGGAACAGCAACAACGACTTCATCTTCGTCGAGCAGGCGTTCGTCCGCCTCAACGCCAACGGGTCGCTGGACACCACCTTCTCGGGCGATGGCCTCGCCATCGTCGACGACGCCACCTCCGACGTGACGTTCCTGCCCAACGGCGGCTACTACGCCGGTCGGGACCTCGGGTCGAGCCATGAGGTCCGAAAGGGACTCCCGAGTGCAGGCCCCGACACGTCGTTCTCGGGTGACGGTCGGACGACAGTCGCGACGGGCGATCACATCTACGCCGCCCTGCAGGTCGACACGACCGGACGCCCGCTCCTCGCGGTCCGGAGGACCGGGCCTCCGCGCTGGCTCCTCGCTCGGTGGACGGCTGGGGGCGTGCCCGACGCGGACTACGGCGGCGGCGACGGTCAGGCGGAGCTCCCCCTGTCGATCCTCAGCAACACCGCAGCCGGGTTCCT
Source organism: Actinomycetes bacterium (assembly GCA_031422255.1). Lineage (GTDB taxonomy): Bacteria > Actinomycetota > Acidimicrobiia > Acidimicrobiales > VFJN01 > VFJN01. The sequence continues at coordinate 2,507 of JANOQG010000288.1, forward strand.
CATCGACATGCAGCCCGACGGC
>JANOQG010000289.1:0-4058 GCA_031422255.1 Actinomycetes bacterium
GCCGGTTCGGGGCCTTCGGTGCCGCCCAGACCTCCGAGGGAGATCTGGATCCGGTCCTTCTCCGCTGCCGCGTCGCGCAAGCGATGCGCGCTCTGCCAGAGACTGGTTTGGTCGAGCAGTCCGAGCTCACCGACGACGAGGTGTGTCGGTGCTGGGAGCTTGGCGACGGCCAGGTTCTGCAAGCGGTGGTCGAGGGTGTCGCGTTCATCCTGAGCATCGGCGTGCGCATCGATGGCGACGCCGAGTCCGGCGGGCACCGCGCGGGGCATGGCCGCGCTCTCAGCACGATCGCCTTCGTCGAGTCGTTCGCGTTGACCGAACGCGGAAGCGCGTGTCTGCAAGACGAGCGCGGCCTCATTCCATCGAGCCGCGAGCTTGTGGACCGTGCCTGTCTCGCTCACGAGCTTCCGGTCTGCCGTCACCCCGGCGGTGCCGCTTTGCAGCGCGGCGACTTCCGCCCGCACTCGCTCGAGCTGGGCAAGTACCTCGGCGTACTCCCGCTGAGCGATCGTGTCGTAGGCCATGTGCAGCTGTCGATCGAGGTCCGCCAGCTCGGCGTCGAGGTCAATGCATCGGCGCTGCTCGCCGAGCGCATCCTGGAGCTCCTCGGTGAGGGTTGCCAGGGTGTCACGCGCTTCGGTGAGCTCGGGGGGTTCGTCGGGTAGCGGTGCGTGCTGCGTCACCCCAAGGTCGCTGGCCCGAACGAGCATGAGATCACGGAGCGCGCCGCGGCTGGGCGCGATGTTGCCGAGGGGCACTGGAGCGGTTGAGCCGTCGTCGTCGTGGCTGGCGGCGATGGTGCCCCCTTCCCCGACCAGGTTGACCATGCGGCCGGTGCCGTCGGCGTAGCGCAGCGCGGTGGACTCCGCCCCGCCGGTGAGTGCGCCGAAAATGCTCGAAGTGAGCGATTCCCGCTCGCTGGCGGACAGCCCCGCCAACACGGTGAGCTGGGGGTGGAACTTCACCCGGAGCTCATCACCTGCCATCTTCAACACGAGTTCATCAATGCGCACGGGGGCCTCCTCTCGCCGGTGAGGCATCGGCACAATCTCGGAGGATCTGTAGGCATGACATGGGCCATCTGGCCCACGGCAGGTCGGGCCGCCCTCAGGCCGCGTCGAGCCAGGTCAGGGCAGGGATCGAGAGATTTCGAGCCACAGTGAAGGCGACGGCGATCGTGACCATGACGGGCATCACCCACCGGGGGTAGGCGATGGGCGCGGGGGCAGAGCCGCTGGCGGCTGTGCGCATCCACCGAAGCCAGACCCACAGCCCGAGCGGGACGGCAGCGAGCAACAGGACGTTGTGGCCCAGGGCCGCACCGACGTGACCCTGTGACAGCTCGTGGAGGCCCCGCAGCGTGCCGCAGGCGGGGCAATCCAGCCCGGTGAGGAGCCGCGTGGGACAGCTCGGATACCGGCCTGGCTGATTCGGGTCGACCAAGGTCACCACGGCCGCGGCGGCGAACGTGCCCAGGGCTGTCCACGCGGCCACGGACCGATCGGTGCGCATGCGGCCCACGGTAGGGTGCCGGACCATGCACGTGGGCACCGTCGGGTTGTGGACCTTCCAGCTGGACCTGCAGCCGGCCAATGCCGCCAAGGAGGCGGCGGCGGAGATCGAGGAGCTCGGGTACCGCTCCCTGTGGCTTCCGGAGGCGGTCGGCCGGGAGCCGTTCGTGAACAGCGCCTTGCTCTTGTCGGCCACGACAGAGCTTGTGGTGGCCACGGGGATCGCAAGCGTGTGGGCACGCGACGCGCAGGCGATGGCATCAGGGCAGCTCACGTTGAACGAAGCCTTTCCGGGTCGCTTTCTGCTCGGCTTGGGCGTCAGTCACCAACCGATGGTCGACCTCATCCGAGGGCACAAGTACGACAAGCCGCTCACGAAGATGCGCGAGTACCTCGAGGCGATGGACAAGGTGTTCTACGTCTCTCCCAGATCGGACCAGGAGCCTCGGCGCGTGCTGGCGGCTCTCGGCCCGAAGATGCTCGAGCTGGCGGCTGCGACAGCGCTCGGAGCTCATCCGTACTTCGTGCCGGTGGAACACACAGCGTTCGCCCGCGGGATCCTGGGCGAGGGCCCGATGTTGCTGCCCGAGCAGGCAGTGGTCCTGTCGACCGACGCCTCGGTTGCGCGGGCCGCGGCCCGCGCACACCTCTCCACCTACCTCGGACTACCGAACTACACGAACAACCTCCGCCGATTCGGGTGGGGCGACGACGACCTGGCCGACGGCGGAAGCGACAAGCTGGTCGACGCGATCGTCGCGTGGGGCGACGAGGGGGCCATCGCGGCCCGAGTACAGGCCCACCTCGACGCCGGAGCGGACCACGTCTGCGTCCAGGTCATCGGGACCGATGCCGCGGCGCTCCCGATGCCCGAGTGGCGCGCCCTGGCCCCCGCGCTGCTCTCACTCGGGTAGCCGCTCGAGGCTTTCCGGTACGCCTGAGGAAATGGCCGGAGGCTCGTCCGCAGCTCGCCGGTAGGCTTGACCCTCGGGTCAGGATCGACGGAGGGGCAGTGGGAGTGGCGTCAGGAGCACGGAGCACCTCGGTGGGCTGGATGCTCATCCGGGCGTCGTGTCGGACGCGATGGCGGGGGATTGCAGCAGGAGTTCTGGTCGGCCTGGGCTGGACGGCCGGCAAGGTGAGCGTTGGACTGCTGGTGCAGCGCGCGGTGGATCGCGGCATCGAGGCCGACGACATGGTGGCCCTACGTCGGTGGGCGTTTGCCATTGGGGGAGCGGCGGTTGTCGTCGGGTTCTTCACGGGGATCCGTCGCTACCTCGCCTTCCGAGAGGCGCGTTGGATCGAGACCGACCTGCGAGAGCGCCTGTTCGCACACATCCAGCGCCTGCACTTCGCGTTTCATGACCGCGCTCAGACCGGCCAGCTCATGAGCCGGGCCAACTCCGACCTCCAGCAGATCCAAGCCTTTGTCGTGATGATCCCGCTCACGATCTCGAACGCCGTCACGGTGCTCGCGGTCACGGTCATCCTCTTTCTCGTCGATCCAGTCCTCACCGTCCTCGCTCTTGGCAGCCTGCCGTTCCTCAACCTGCTGGCCACCCGCTTCTCGCGTCGCCTGCACCCGGCGGTCATGGGGATCCAGCAGGAGTCGGCCGAGTTGGCCGCGGTCGTGGAGGAGACGGTGGCGGGGGTGCGCGTCGTGAAGGGCTTCGGCGCCGAGCGGGTGCAGGCAGAGCGCCTTCGGATTGAGGCCGACGATGTCTTCGCACGGTCCATGGAAGCAGCTGTGGTGCGCGCGACCTTCCTTCCGGCGCTCGAGTTGCTCCCCAACATCGGATTGATCGCCACGCTGGGCTACGGAGGTCACCAGGTGTTGGCGGGTCACCTCTCCCTCGGCGAGCTGGTGGCCTTCAACGTCTACGTCGTGATGCTGATCTGGCCGTTGCGCATGCTCGGCAACATCATTGCGCAGGGCCAGCGAGCTGCCGCCGCAGGCGAGCGCGTCCTCGAGATCCTCGAGACGGCGCCGGTCATCGTCGACGCACCGGATGGCCATCCCCTTCCTGCGGTCGGTCCGTCGGGCGGGCGAGGCGATGTGGCGTTCTCCGGAGTGCGCTTCGGGTATGCCCCCGAGCTCCCTGTGGTGCTCGAGGGCTTCGACCTCGTCGTGCCAGCGGGTCAGTCGGTTGCTCTTGTCGGGGCCACCGGGTCGGGCAAGACCACAGTCGCCCGCCTGATCCCGCGCTTCTACGACGTCAACGCCGGCACCGTTGAGGTCGACGGCGCGGACGTGCGCACCATTCATCTCAGCGGGCTCCGCAAGGCCGTGGGCATCGTGTTCGAAGACACCTTCCTCTTCTCGGACAGCATCGCTGCGAACATCGCGTTCGCCGACCCGGACGCCCCGGCAGAGGCCATCACGAGGGCTGCTCGGCTGGCGGGAGCCAGCGAGTTCATCGAGGCCTTGGAGGATGGATACGACACGCTCATCGGTGAGCGGGGCTATTCACTTTCCGGCGGTCAACGTCAGCGCATCGCCATCGCCCGCGCGATCCTCGCTGACCCCCGGGTTCTGATCCTCGACGA
>JANOQG010000290.1:0-2235 GCA_031422255.1 Actinomycetes bacterium
GGCACCGAGCAAGAGGGCGCCGTGAGCATCGCGGACTACCGCTCCCTCGTGCCGTAGCGATCTGGCGCTATTCGAAGAACACTTGGGCCACGTCGTAGAGCTCCGGGTCGACCAGCTTCAGCTCCCCAACCGCGTCGGCCAGCGCCACCCGCACGATGTGATCAGCCCGAAGCGCCACCATCGTGTCCCAGGCCTCGGCGTGGACCGCATCGATGGCCGCCACCCCGAAGCGGGTGGCCAGCACGCGGTCGAAGGCCGTCGGTGTGCCACCGCGCTGCACGTGCCCAAGCGTCGTGACACGCGTTTCGTACCCGGTCCGCGCCTCGATCTGCTCAGCGAGACGGGTGCCCACGCCCCCCAGGCGCACGTGCCCGAATGCGTCGAGCTCGCCGGACTGGAGCTCCATGGTGCCTTCCTTGGGGGTGGCCCCCTCAGAGATGACGACGATCGACGCCAATCGCTTCCCCTGCGTGTGACGGTGCCGGATGGCCTCACACACGGCCTCGACATCGAAGGGTTGCTCCGGGATGAGCGTGATCGTCGCTCCCCCAGCGATGCCCGCCCACGCGGCGATGTGCCCAGCGTGGCGGCCCATCACCTCGACCACCATGACTCGATCGTGGCTCTCAGCGGTGGTGTGGAGGCGATCAATCGCATCCACGCAGATCTGCACAGCGGTGTTGAAGCCGAAGGTGAGCTCGGTGGCGGACAGATCGTTGTCGATCGTCTTGGGAACGCCGACGACGTGCAGGCCCTCCTGGCCAAGCCGATGGGCGACGCCCAGCGTGTCCTCTCCACCGATGGCTATCAGCGCATCCACCCCGTGCGCCGCAAGGCTGGCTCGCACCTGCTCGGGGCCACCGTCGATCTTGTACGGGTTCGTGCGCGAGGAACCGAGCACGGTTCCACCGCGTGGCAGGGTGCCGCGGAGCTGTTCGACACCCAGCGGGACGACTCGGCCTTCCAGCACGCCCTTCCACCCGTCCTGGAACCCGATCAGCTCGTCGCCATAGGTCCGCTCTCCCTTTCGGGCGACTGCTCGCATGACCGCGTTGAGGCCAGGACAGTCGCCCCCACCGGTGAGCATCGCTACTCGCATGCCTCGTCCTCCTGCTGTGTGCTCGGGAACCTATAGCCTGCGCCGCCGATGTCCGTCGTGATCGCCATCGATGCCGGGACCACCGGTGTGCGTGCCTTCGCCTTGCGCGAGGACGGCACGGCGGCTGGCTTCGCGTACACCGAGTTCACCCAGCACTTCCCGAAGCCGGGCTGGGTGGAACACGACGCGCTGGAGATCTGGCGGGCCGTCCAGAGCACCCTGACCGACCTGTCAGGGCGACTGGAAGAACCGATCGCCGCCGTTGGCATCACCGATCAGCGCGAGACGGTGGTGGCATGGGATCGCCGCACCGGCCAGCCACTCCATCCCGCGATCGTCTGGCAGGACCGGCGCACGGCCGCCCGGTGCGATGCGCTTCGCGACAAGGGCCTCGAACCACTTGTGCGGAGCGCGACCGGGCTCGTGCTCGATCCGTACTTCTCAGCCACGAAGTTCGAGTGGATGCTCACCGAGGGCGGGGTGAGGGCTGGTCCCGACCTCGCTCTGGGCACGATCGACAGCTGGATCCTGTGGAACCTCACCGGCGGGCCGGCTGGGGGCGAGCACGCCACCGAGCCGTCGAACGCCAGCCGCACCATGCTGCTGGACATCCGCACCCTCGCGTGGTCCGAGGAGCTCATGGACGTCTTCGGCGTGCCGTCGGCGGCCTTGCCCGAGGTGAGGCCATCCTCCGGTCGCTTCGGCGTGACCGTGGCAGGAGTGGGGCTTCCCGCCGGAATCCCCGTGTCAGGCATGGCCGGAGACCAGCAGGCCGCGCTCTTCGGCCAGGCGTGCCTGTTGCCCGGGATGACGAAGAACACCTACGGCACCGGCAGCTTCGTGCTCATGAACGTCGGCGACACCTGTCCCGACCCCGTGGAGGGGCTCCTCACGACCGTCGCGTGGACCCTGGCCGACGGCACCCGGGCCTACGCCCTCGAGGGCGCCGTCTTCGTCACCGGCGCAGCCGTGCAGTGGCTCCGCGACGGCCTGGGCATCATCGAGCGAGCCGAGGACATCGCCGCGCTGGCCGCCACGGTTCCCGACACGGAGGGCTGCTTCGTGGTGCCAGCATTCACCGGCCTCGGCAGCCCGTGGTGGGACCCGTACGCCCGAGGCACCATCGTGGGCATCAC
>JANOQG010000291.1:0-1571 GCA_031422255.1 Actinomycetes bacterium
CCCGGCGCCGCTGGATGGCCATGATCTCGATCTCGGCGCAGCTCAGCGAGGGGAGCAGGCGGGCGAGGTGCGCGTCGTCGGCCGGCTGGGCGAAGGCGAGGGCGTGGCGGAGCTGCTCGAAGCTGAGCTCGCCGGCCACGAACCGGGCTCGGATCTGCGGCAGGTCCTCGAGGGCGGTGGCGGCTCGCACCCACTGGCGGGCGGTGGAGCGGGACACCCGGTGGCGGTAGGTGAGCCAGTCGGCCATCGACAGCGACCCGTCGGCTCGATAGTCGTCGAGGGCGTTGGCGGCCAGGATCACGCGGAAGGCTTCATCGAGCAGGACGTTGCGCTGAGCGAGGAGGTGATCGAGCACGACCTCGCGCTCGTCGGGCGTGCACTGCTCGTAGCTGCGGGGCTGGTCGGCCATGGTTCACCTCCGGGACGCGTCGTTTCGACTGTCGGGGACCCCAGATCAACCCGGGTCCCGAAGGGGAAGGTGGCCAGATTACACCCATGTAGTTCGGGCGACAAGGGGCCAATTCGCGGTGCGACGAGCGGCGCTTCGCCAACGGTGTGGTGCTTCTGCAACCGCCGGACGAGCGGACCCTCCCTCGCTTAGCGGGAGCGCTGGCTGCCCCCGCTGGAGCGCACGCGCTAGGAGCCGGGTGCAGCGGCCATCACCCGACCACGCCCCAAGCGGTCAGGCTCCGCGCTCAGTCGAGGCGTGCTCGACCCAGATCTTCGCCGTATCGATCGAGGTGCAGGCTCAACCTGTGGCGAGGGCTCGCAGCTGCTCAGCGGTCGCGTCGTCGAAGGCCACCAGCCTGACTTCGGTGATGGACGCGGGCGGGTGCGAGAGCTCCTCCCACGCCACTCGACAACCGGGCTCGAGCGGATAGCCGTACACACCGGTGGAGAGGACCGGGAAGGCGATCGATCGAGCGCCCAGCGCGACTGCCTCCGCCAGGGCGCTCCGGTAGGCCGCCCGAAGGAGGCCTTCCTCTCCCTCGGAGCCGTCGCGCCACATCGGGCCAGCAGCGTGGATGACCCACCGGGCCCGAAGTGCGAAGCCAGGTGTTGAGCGCGCTTGTCCCGTGGGGCATGGGGCCACGGCCCGACACGCGTCGTCCATCTGGTCCCATCCAGCGGCCGTAAAGATCGCGCCGCACACCCCCGCACCGCCCGCGAGGTGGGTGTTCGCTGCATTGACGATGGCGTCGACGTCTTGCTCGACGATGTCGCCGACCACAAGCCGCGGTTTCACTGGATCTCCGCCGTCCGACTCTGCATCGGGCCCGTGGCAGAGCCGCTCGCCAGCGATCCTGCGCGCACGCCGAGCTTGAGCGCAACGCGGCGTACAAAGGCTTCGGCATCGTGCCGCACTTGATCCGCCCTGCGCTTGGCCAGCGCATAGGCATCGCCGTCGTCGGGTCCCCCGGCCTTGTCGACTGAGCTAGCTGTTTCAAGGGCAGCTCTGGAGAGGCGTGCGGCCTCTTGATCGTCGATCACCAGTACGACGTGGAAGTAGGCGGCCCACACGGCGGCCCGGGACGAGCGAAGCGCTTTCACGACGTCGTCGTCCTCGACGG
>JANOQG010000292.1:0-7864 GCA_031422255.1 Actinomycetes bacterium
CACACCCTCGTGGGTGCCGGTGCCGCAGAGGGCGCCATCGACGCAGCGTCGATCCTGAAGCCGATGTTGGCTCGAGGCGAGCTGCAGACGATCGGTGCCACCACGCTCGACGAATACCGCAAGCACCTCGAGAAGGACGCAGCCCTCGAGCGACGCTTCCAGAAGATTCTCGTGGAGGAGCCCACCGTGGCCCACACGATCGAGATCCTCAAGGGCCTTCGCGATCGGTACGAAGCCCACCACCGAGTCACGATCACGGATCAGGCGCTCGTGGCAGCGGCCAACCTGGCCGATCGCTACATCGCCGACCGGCACCTCCCCGACAAGGCCATCGACCTCATCGATGAGGCCGGCTCCCGACTGCGCATCAAGCGCATGGAGACGCCAGCGGACTACAAGGAGATCGAGAACGAGCTCTCCGGCGTGGTCGAGGCAAAGAAGAAGGCCGTCGAGGGTCAGAACTTCGAGGAGGCCGGACGCCTCCGCGACAAGGAGAAGGAGCTCCTCGCCGCCAAAGAGGGCAAGGAGCGCGAGATCAAGGACTCCGGCGTCGACCTGTTCGACGAGGTCGACGAAGAGGCCATCGCCGAGGTCCTCTCCATGTGGACGGGCATCCCGGTGTACAAGCTCACCGAAGAAGAGACCCAGAAGCTCCTGCACATGGAGGACGACCTGCACAAGCGGGTCATCGGCCAGGAGGATTCCATCCGGGCCGTGTCCCAGGCAGTGCGCCGCACGCGCGCTGGCCTCAAGGACCCGAAGCGCCCGAGCGGCTCGTTCATCTTCCTCGGCCCATCCGGCGTGGGGAAGACCGAGCTCGCGAAGACGCTGGCCGAGTTCCTCTTCGGCGACGAGACAGCCCTCATCAGCCTCGACATGTCCGAGTACATGGAGAAGCACACCGTCAGTCGTCTGGTCGGGTCGCCTCCGGGCTACGTCGGCTACGAGGAGGGCGGCCAGCTCACCGAGGCCGTTCGCCGCAAGCCGTTCTCGGTGGTGCTCTTCGACGAGATCGAGAAGGCCCACCCCGACGTCTTCAACACGCTGCTCCAGATCCTGGAGGAGGGGCGTCTCACCGACGCCCAGGGCCGCTCGGTCGACTTCCGCAACACCGTCCTGATCATGACGTCCAACCTGGGCACCGCTGATCTCCGCAAGGCCAACCTCGGCTTCGGCCGGGCGGACGAAGCGGTCTCCTACGAGCGGATGAAGGCCAAGGTCAACGACGCCCTGAAGCAGCACTTCCGGCCGGAGTTCCTCAACCGCATCGACGAGACGATCGTGTTCCACGAGCTCTCGAAGGCTGAGGTCACCCAGATCGTCGACCTGATGATCGCCCGCACCCAGAAGCAGCTCGAGGGTCAGGGGCTCGGCATCGAGCTCACGCCCGCGGCAAAGGCGCACATCGCGGACAAGGGCTACGACCCCACCCTCGGTGCTCGCCCGCTGCGTCGGGCCATCCAGCGCCTCATCGAGGACGAGCTCTCGGAGAAGCTCCTCTACAAGGAGTTCCGCGCCGGCGAGATCATCGTTGTCGACGTCGAGCCGAACGCAGAAACTGGCGAGATGGAGCTCACGTTCCGGGCCATCGAGGGCTTCGAGCCTCCGCCGATGGAACTCGCCGAGGCCGGACCCGCCGAGGGTTGATCGCTGGTCTGACCCGCCAGGGTCAGACGGCGTGCAGCCAGCGGAGGGCGACACCGGCGTAGGTCGCGATGCCCGCCACCATGGCCTCTTCGTCGAGGATCATCCGATTGGAGTGGTTAGGGGCCGTTTCGTGGGGCGCAACGCCCGCGGGGCGCGTCCCCAGGAAGGCCATCGCCCCGGGCACCTGCTGGAGGACGTACGACCAGTCCTCCGCCCCCATCACCGGATTCGGCATCTCGACTGCGTTGCGCTTGCCCAGCAGCGTCTCCGCGGTGGCGAGCGCGAACACAGCGGCGTCGGTGTCGTTCACCGTCACCGGGTAGCCGCGCTCGACAACGATCTCCGCAGTGGCCCCGTGGGCAGATGCGATGCCCCTGGCCACCTGCTCGATGTCGGCGAGCACGGCGTCGCGGGCCTTCTCGGACACGGTGCGCACGGTGCCAAGCAGCTCAGCCGTCTCCGGGATCACGTTGGAGGTGGTGCCGGCTCGAATGCGAGCGACCGTGACCACCGCGGGGTCGAAGACGTCGACGCGTCGAGTTACCAGGGTCTGGAACGCACCCACCATCTCGCAAGCGATCGGGATCGGGTCGCTCGCGTGGTGGGGCATGGAGGCGTGCCCCCCGCGGCCTCGCACGGTGATGGTGAACGAGTCCGCCGACGCCATGAGGGAGCTGCCCTTCGTGGCGATCACCCCCGATGGGATGGTGGGGGACTGGTGGATCGCGAACGCCAGTGACACCGGCTCGGCGCCAGCCGCCGCCGTGGCGAGCAAGCCGTCTTCCAGCATGTGCTTCGCGCCGTCGTGGCCCTCCTCGCCGGGTTGGAACATGAAGGCAACTCGGCCAGTGAGCGAGCCTCGCCGAGCTGCCAGGAGCTTGGCCGTGCCCGCCAGCATCGCAACGTGGCTGTCATGGCCGCATGCGTGCATCGCGCCGTCGATGCGGCTGGCGAAGTCGAGGCCGGTGTCCTCGGGCATCGGGAGGGCGTCCATGTCGCCGCGAAGGAGCACGGTGGGCCCGGGTTCGTCGCCGTCGAGCACGGCGACCACACCCGAGGTGGTGGTGCTGAGGGTGACGGTGAGATCCAGGCCGTCGATGGCCTCGAGCACCTGGGCCTGCGTATCGGGCAGGTGGTTGCCGAGCTCGGGGTGCTCATGGAGTCGCCGGCGCAGCGCGATTGCCTCATCCAGCTGGGCGCCCGCGTCGGACAGGACCGTGTCGAGCTCGTCGGTGCTCACGACGAGGGATCCAACAGGACCTTGAGCACACCGTCTTCGCGTGCGTCGAAGATGCGGTACGCCTCGGCGGCGTGCGACAGCCCGAGCCGATGGGTGAACACGTCCTCGGGGTGGAGCTTGCCGCTGGCGACGAGCGGGAACAGCGCTGGCCACGTGGTGGGGATGGCGGCCAGCGTTACCCGGAAGGTGAGGCGCTTCATGAGTGCCAGCGCCATTGGAAAGGGGAAGGCCATGTTGAGGTTCACGCCGATCACGGAGATCGTGCCACCGGCGGCCGCGCACATGATGGCGTCGCTCACCGTCTGGTCCGCACCCACCGCTTCGATCACGGCATCGGCGCCGCGGCCGCCGGTGGCTTCGTAGATCTTGGCGACGGTGTTGCCATCGCGAGCGTCGATGGGCTCGGCGCCGAGCTGCTCGGCTCGGGCGAGGCGGTCGGGAACCATGTCGACCGCGAGGATGCGCGAGGGACCGTAGAGCTGCGCGCACTGGAGGGCGAAGACACCCACCGGGCCGAGTCCGATCACGACCACGACATCGCCGGGGGTGATCTCGGCTCGTTGGGCACCCAGGTAACCCGTGGGGAGGATGTCGGTGAGCAGGACGGCCTGCTCGGTGGTGATGCCCTCGGGGATCTTCACGACGGATGCATCGGCAGCGGGCACGCCGACTGCTTCGGCCTGGCCCCCGCGCAGCTCGAGGGAGGTGCCGAACACCTTCATGCCGGCGTTGCGACAGGTCACCACGTCCCCGGCCCGACAGTTCGGGCACGCCCCACAGCCGATGACGCCCGACACGATCACTCGGTCGCCTTTGGTGACGGTGGTGACCTCGCGCCCGACGTCTTCCACCGTGCCTACGAACTCATGCCCGAGGTGCACCCCCGGGATGGTCATGGGCCCGTGGTACAGGTGCAGGTCGGACCCACAGATCGCGGTGCGCTCGACCCGCAGGAGCAGACCATCGGGGCCGGGTACGACGGCGTCCGGCACCTCTTCTACCGAGACATCCCGTTCCCCGTTCAACACGACAGCACGCATGGATCGGACCTTAGGCCGACAGATCAGGTCAACGTGGTGGTAGCTGCCAGTCGACAGGCTCGCGGCCGCCTGTGAGCAGCGCTGCGTTTGCTCGAGAGAAGGGCCGACTGCCGAAGAAGCCGTTGTGGGCCGACAGCGGCGAGGGGTGTGGAGACTCGATCACCGTGTGGCGAGTCGTGTCCACGAAGTCCTTCTTCTTGCGGGCCGATGCACCCCAGAGGATGAAGACCACCCGCTCTGCCTTCGCATTCACGGCACGAATGACTTCGTCCGTGAACAGCTCCCACCCCCGACCCTGGTGCGACGCCGCCTCGCTTGCCCGCACGGTGAGCGTGGCATTGAGCAGCAGCACCCCCTGGCTCGCCCAAGCGTCGAGGCAGCCGTGCGCGGGTTGGTCGATCCCGACGTCGGTCTGGAGCTCCTTGATGATGTTTCGCAGCGAGGGTGGCGCTGCTACGCCCGGGCGCACGGAGAAGCACAGCCCGTGGGCCTGGCCGGCGCCGTGGTACGGGTCCTGGCCGAGGATGAGCACCTTCACCTTCTCGAACGGCGTGTTGTGGAGGGCGGCGAACACCTCCTCAGGCGGTGGGTACACCGGGTGAGCGGCCCGCTCCGCTGCGACGAAGTTCTGGAGCTCTGGCCAGTAGGGCTTGGCGAACTCGGCACGCAAGATCGGGTTCCAGTCGGTGCGGGGGGCCATCGGCGCGAACCGTAGAGCGCCGAAGTGCCGAACAGATGTTCGCTCTGTCACACCCCGCGGCGTAGGTTCTCGCCATGGCCAAGGCGAAGACGACGTACCGGTGTGGCGAGTGTGGGGCCACCGAACCCAAGTGGACGGGCCGCTGTTCGGGTTGCGAGGGCTGGAACACGCTCGTCGAGGAGCTGGTGGAGCCAGCCGCTGTGATCTCCGCGGCCGGGCCCGCGGTGGCCGTGCCCATGCCGATCGCGGAGGTGAACACGGAGGCGTGGGCACCCGCCGCCACACAGGTGGGCGAGCTCGACCGCGTGCTGCAAGGCGGCCTCGTTCCCGGCTCGGTCACGGTGCTCGGCGGCGAGCCTGGCATCGGCAAGTCCACCCTCCTCCTCCAAGCGCTCGCTGGCCTGGCCACGAGCGGCTTGCGCTGCCTCTACGTCACCGCTGAGGAGTCGGCGCAGCAGGTTCGTCTGCGTGCTGAGCGACTCAGCGCGCTCCCGCCGAACCTGTGGCTGGTCTCGGACACCGCACTCCCACACGTCCTTGCGCACATCGAGTCCGTGCAGCCGGATGTCGTCGCCATCGATTCGATCCAGACGGTCTACGAGCCGTCCCTCTCCTCAGCCCCAGGGTCGGTGGCGCAGGTTCGGGAGTGCGCGCACCGCCTCGTGCGAGTGTCGAAGGAGCGAGCGATGGCCTCGATCCTCGTCGGCCATGTCACCAAAGACGGTGCTCTCGCGGGCCCTCGTGTGCTCGAGCACCTGGTCGACACGGTCCTGTCCTTCGAGGGCGAGCGCCATCACGCGCTGCGCCTGCTGCGCGCGGTCAAGCATCGGTTCGGGTCCACCGATGAGCTGGGCTTGTTCGAGATGACCGGCGACGGCCTCGCCGGCGTGCCGGACCCATCAGCGCTCTTCCTTGCCGATCGACGACCGGGCACGCCGGGTTCGATTGTGGCCCCGGTGCTCGACGGTCACCGTCCGCTGCTTGTCGAGGTGCAGGCGCTCGTGTCGCCGAGCCAGATCCCCACCCCCCGCCGCTCGGCTCAAGGGCTCGACAGCGGCCGTTTGGCCCTGATCCTCGCGGTGCTCCAACAGCGCGTGGGGCTTCCGTTCGACAAGTGCGACGTCCACACGGTGGTGGCAGGCGGTGTACGCACGGTCGAACCCGGGGCCGACCTCGCGCTGGCGCTCGCGTTGGCCTCGGCCCGAGCGGGCATCGCGGTGCCCGACGACCTCGTCGCGTGCGGCGAGGTCGGTCTCGGCGGCGAGCTGCGGCAGGTGCACCAGACTGCCCGTCGCTTGGCTGAGGCGGCGCGGCTCGGCTTTCAACGGGCGGTCGTCCCGGTCAGCGCGCCACTGCACCTCCCCGGGATCGAGGTGCTGCGCGTCGCCACCCTCGAGCACGCAGTGCGCCTCATCTGCACCGACGACCTCGAGCAGCGGCGCTCTGCCTGAAGTCGCATCGGGGTCGCCTTCGGGCCGACCGGTAGCATCAGGCGATGGCACCCCGCCCCCGCGCTGAGCTGCTCACGGCGCTCACCGTGGTGGCTCCAGGCTCGCAGCTCCGAGCAGGGCTCGATCGCATCCTCCAGGCGAAGATGGGCGGCCTCGTCGTCGTGGGCGACGGGCCTGAGGTCCTCAACATCTGCTCAGGTGGGTTCCTGCTCGACGCCGCCTTCAGCCCGCAGCGCTTGTCGGAGCTGGCAAAGATGGATGGCGCGATCATTCTGGCTGCCGACGCCAGCCGCATCGCCCGGGCCAACGTCCACCTCGTGCCCAATCCCAACGTCCCCACATCGGAGACGGGCACTCGACATCGAACCGCCGAGCGTGTGGCCCGATCGATCGACGTCCCCGTGATCTCGATCTCCGAGGACATGGCCATCGTGGCGGTCTATGCCCGCGAGCAGAAGCACACGCTCGAGCCCATACCCAGGCTGCTCACCCGAGCCAACCAGGCCCTCCAGACGCTCGAGCGGTACAGGGACCGTCTCGACGAGGTGACCGCGGCGCTGTCCACCGTCGAGGTCGAGAACCTGGTGTCCGTGCGCGATGTCGTCGCCGTGCTCCAGCGCACGGAGATGGTTCGCCGGGTTGCCGAGGAGATCGAGCTTGACATCATCGAGCTGGGCGTCGACGGCCGCCTCGTGCGCCTGCAGCTCGAAGAGCTGATGGGTGGCGTCGAGGAGGACCGCCGTCTCGTGATCAAGGACTACTTCCGGGAAACCGCCGGTTGGCACGTCGCCGAAGCGCTTGGGGCGCTGGCCGACCTGGGCACCGAGGGTCTCCTCGACCTCAAGGCCGTGGGCGCATCCCTGCACCTCTCCACCAAGCAGCTCGATCTCGACGAGAACCTCCAGCCTCGGGGCTACCGGCTCCTCGCCAAGATCCCGCGGCTGCCTGAGCCTGTGGTGGAGCGCATCGTCACCCGATTCGGCAACCTGCAAAAGATCATGCGGGCCACGATCGACGATCTGGACGACGTCTCGGGCGTCGGAGGCACCCGCGCCCAGGCGATCAAGGAAGGCCTGTCCCGCCTCGCCGAGTCCTCCATCATCGATCGCTACTCCTGATTCGCTCTCCAAAAGGGGCGTAGGGATCGAGCCTGAATCTCCGGTGGATGACGCGCTAGACCCGTGTCATGCGTGCCGCCTTGTCCTCCGGAACCCCCATCGAGATCTGTCGGCCGGTTGATGGTTCGGAGCCCACACGCGGGCTCGTGCTGATTCCGGACATCATGGGGTTGCGGCCGTTGTTCGATGCGCATGCGCAGCGGCTCGCCGACGAGCACGGGTGGGCCGTCGGCGCCGTCGAGCCGTGGCCGGGCCGAGAGGACCTCCCGCTCGAGGATCGCCTCGGCGCCGTCGGCACCATCGACGATGCTTCGCTGCTCGCCGACCTCGCGGAGGCCGCCGACCTCCTGGCGGTCGATCCCGTCGGGATCACTGGGTTCTGCATGGGCGGCATGTTCACGTTCAAGGCCGCGGGCACAGGGCGCTTCCACCGAGCCGTCGGCTTCTACGGCATGCTCCGAGTGCCCGAGCACTGGCGTGGCCCCGGTTCAATCGAGCCACTCGCCGCCATTGCGAGCCGCAGCGCCTGCCCCACGATGGCCATCGTCGGCTCGCTCGATCAGTGGACGCCACCGGCCGATGTCGCGGCGGCAGAGGCGGCGGGCGTCGCCGTCGTCCGCTATGAGGGAGCGGATCATGGCTTCGTGCACGACGACAGTCGCCCCGCC
>JANOQG010000293.1:0-2424 GCA_031422255.1 Actinomycetes bacterium
CGGCGCGCGGCGCCCCGCTCGCACCCGCCGGACCAGATGCGCTGATCGCGGCCTTCGGCTCCATCTCCCCGGCTGGCATCCGGTGGGCCTTCGACCTCGTGCAGGCATCGACCACGTTCGAGGCCGTGTGGGACGCACGCGACGCGGCGGTCCTCGAGGGCTTGGCGCAGCACGCGCCCGCGATCCTCGAACCGTTGGCGCGGCTGGGCCCGCTGCTGTGGCCGGTGGTCGACGAGCTGCCCATGGTCGGCCGGGTGTTCGCGGCAGCCCATCGCCGGATGCCGCGCCCCACCGATCCGGTCCTGTCGGGGTGGCACGCGGTGAACTGCGTGCGCGAGTGGCGGGGCGACACCCACTGGGCCCTGGTCGCCGCCGCCGGGCTCACCGGCGTGGAGGCGTCGATCATCCACAACGCCTGGCTCGGCTACGAGCCTGACTGGCTGCCGACCTCCCGTGGCACCCGTCCCGAGGACCTCGCGACGGGATGGGCCGCGCTGCATGCGCGCGGCTTGGCGAACGACGGCGCCGTCGCGCCCGCCGGGATCGCGCTGCGCCAGCAGATCGAGGACGACACCGACCGCCTCACGACACCGGTGTGGGAGCACCTCGGGGTCGCCGAATCCGAGCGCTTCGCCGAAGACTTCGAACCGCCGTGCGCCGACCTCCTCGCGCGGGTCGACCAGACCGCTGGGGTCAACTACCAGCCCGCGAGCCGCATCCGGCGATGACTCAGGAGTGAGCGGCCAGGAACGGGAGGAGCGCCTCCATCCCGGCCTCGAGGGTGACGGGATCGAACGCGATGTGGCTGACGTTGGCGATCTCGACGTAGGTCCCATCGGGGACGGCGGCGGCGACGGCCCGCAGGCCTTCCTTGGGGAACACCGGGTCGTGCTCGTTGGCGAGCACGAGCACCGGCGGCTCGATGCCGGCCAGCTCGGTGACGTGGTCTTCCCGGATCCAGCCCACGTTCGCCGAGTACTGGCCGTGCTGCCCCCCGGGTCCGAAGCTCTCGGTCAGGCCCCCCGCCAGGGCCAGCGCCAGCTCGACCATGGCCGGGTCGCCCCGCTGCTCCGGCGTGAGGAACGCCTGGAGCAACAGGAAGCTGTCGAGGTCGTCGGGGATCTCGATGCCGGCGGAGTACAGCTCGAGGATGCCGGTCATGAGCCGCTGCCAGGACGGGCCGAACTGCCCGCCGCCGACCATCAACGTTGCCGTGCGGACGAGGTCGGGGTGGCGCAGGGCGAGCGTCTGGGTGATGAGCGCACCCAGCGAGGCGCCCAGCACGTGCGACGGCCCGATCGCCTCGAGCACGGCCTCGGCGTCGTCGGCCATGTCCCCCATCGTCCAGGGTGGCGAGGGGCACGCCGCTCCCGCCATCCCGCGGTTGTCGAAGGTGACGACCCGGTACCCCACCTCGTTCAGGCTCCCGACGATGCCGAGGGCTTCCCACATCGCAGCCGGCTGACCGGTACCGCAGACGAGGAGCACCGTGCCGAGGGCGCCGTCACCGTGCACCGTGTAGCTGATGTCGATCCCGTTGGCGCTGACCTCGACCATGATCACCCTCCGTTCGCTTGCGGCCGGACCCTAGGGGAAGCGACGTACTTCACCGACCGGTTCGCGAGCTTGGGCGGCGGGGGTCAGCCGAGACGGAGGGTTTCGAGGGGCTCGAGGCGGGCGGCCTTCAGGCCTTCAGAACCGAGCGGGCTCAGCGGCGCGACACTCTCAGTGATGACGGAGATCAACCTGGACGCCGCCGGTCAGCCAGCGACCGCCGGCGCCGATCGACAGGCCCCGACCACCGCTGAGGTGTCGTGGGAGCGCACCGCGCTCGTGGAGATCCGCGCCACCGTTCTCGCCGGGATCTGGCTGGGAGTGCTGGTCGGGGGCGTGGGCGGTCGGCTCGCGATGTTGGCGCTGCGGGTCCTGTCACCCGACTCCGTGCGCGGGGTGATCAGCGACGACGGCTTCCTCATCGGGCCGGTGACGTTGTTCGGCACCTACAACCTCCTCGCTCTAGGGGCGGCCCTCGGCGTGATCGGAGCCTCCGCCTACCGCTGGGTCGACCACTGGTTGATCGGACCGGGATGGTTCCGGCAGGTCACCACGGCGCTCGGCGCCGGCGCCGTCGTCGGGTCCAGCCTGGTGCACACCGACGGCGTCGACTTCCAGCTCCTGCGACCGCTGTGGCTCGCCATCGCCTTCTTCGTGCTGATCCCCGCGGTGTTCGGGTTCTTCATCGGACCCCTCCAACGCGCCCTCGCGAGACCAGACGTCTGGGTGAACCGCGGGCGGCAAGGCTGGATCCTGGCGCTCGTGAGCGTGGTCGCGTTCCCACCACTGGTCGTCGTCGTCATCATCGTGGCCGCGGCGCGCTTCTTGGCTGCCGCGGTTCGGGCGAGTGAGCCGGGCCATGGCGTCCGC
>JANOQG010000294.1:0-3796 GCA_031422255.1 Actinomycetes bacterium
CACCATCCGACCCCACCCAGCACTCGTTCGCCGCACTCCGCTCGAGGCATACCAAGCCCGCCCCAAGCCGATCCCCATCGGTGTCCCCCTCGCCGACAACGGCTGGCGCGTCCGCCACGACATCATCGACGACTGCGGCAAGGTCACCCTCCGCCACGGCAGCCGCCTCCACCACATCGGGATCGGGCGCCGCCACCGAGGCCAACCAATCCTGATTCTCATCAAGGACCTCCACGTCCGGATCAGCACCACCGACGGAAAGACCCTCCGCGACTTCGAGCTCGACCCGAGCCGCGACTACCAACCACAGCCCAAAACGTGAACGATGCCCCGAGACACCTGTGCACGGTGTCCCGAGACATCACAAGAGTGGGCGAGGGGGGACTTGAACCCCCACGTCCCGAAGGACACTGGCACCTGAAGCCAGCGCGTCTGCCTATTCCGCCACTCGCCCGAGTGGAGACGGTGAGCGTAGCAACCGCCTCCAGCCGATCCCCAGCCCGAACCATGCCCGGTAGCCTCCGGGGCGATGGGAATCCGTGGGTTCGAACGCCGGCTCGAGCGACTGGTCGAGGGAGCCTTTGCGAGGGCCTTCAAGAGCGGCTTGCGTCCGATCGAGCTGGGGCGACGGCTGATCCGCGAGATGGACGACAATCGGTCGGTGAGCGTGCGGGGCGGCACTGTCGTGCCCAACTCGTTTTCGGTGGCCCTTTCCCCCAGCGACCTCGATCAGTTCGAGGGCGTACAGGAGAGCCTGGCGCGGGAGCTAGCCGACGCCGCTCGGGAGCACGCTCGTGACGAGGGCTACGCCTTCATGGGTCCGGTTGAGGTACGGATCGTGGGCGACGAGCGCTTGCACACCGGCGCCTTTCACGTCACCGGACGCATGGCCGAAGGCGATGGTGGCGCCGGCGCTGGCTCGATTGTGCTCCCCAGTGGTGAGCGCTTCTCGCTCACTGAGTCGATCATCACCGTCGGCCGCCACCCCGAGTCCAACCTTGTGCTTGCCGACCCCAACGTCAGCCGCAACCACGCCGAGATCCGTCCCCAGGGCGACCGTTTCGTCGTGGTTGATCTCGGGTCCACCAACGGCACCCGAGTGAATGGCCTACGGGTGAACCAACAGGTGCTTCAGGACGGCGACGACGTCTCCTTCGGCAACACGCGCATGCGGTTCGAGGCGTCCTAGGCCGCCCCATGCCCGACCAGCTCCTCAACCTCCTCAAGCTGTTCCTGCTGCTGCTGCTCTACCTCTTCTTCCTACGCGTGCTGCGAGCCGTCTGGGCCGAGGTCAATCCGCCCAAGCTCGTCGAGGCACCAGCCAAGCCCAGGCGCGGCCCCCGCCGGTCCACGCTCAAGGGCAAGCACGCACCGCTCCTGCTCCGGCTCATCGCCCCGCCGGAGCTCAAGGGCCGCACCCACCCGCTGGGTGAGGAGATCACGCTCGGCCGGGCCGCCGGCTGCCAGATCACCATCGACGACACGTTCGCATCGCAACTCCACGCCCGCGTCTTCCAGCGCGAGGGCCAGGTGTACGTCGAAGACCTCGGGTCGACGAACGGCACCTATCTCAACCGTCACAAGGTCACGGGGCCCATGGTGATGCAGCGGGGCGACAAGCTCCAGATCGGGAACACCGTGCTGGAGCTGAGCTCATGAGCGGTACGTCGGGTCGGATCGTGCTGAAGACGGGAGCCGCCACGGACGTCGGTCGGCTTCGCACCGTGAACCAGGACAGCTATGTGCTGCTCCCCGACCGGGGCCTCTACGCGGTGGCTGACGGCATGGGCGGACATCAGGGTGGGGAGGTGGCCTCACAACTCGCTGTGGAGACACTCCAGGTCGCCTACCAGGACCTGACTTCCAACTCGCTGACCGAGGCCATCGCGGTCGCCAACCACCGCATCCGTCTCGAAGGCGAGGGCGACCCGAGCCTGCGCGGGATGGGCACCACCGTCGTGGCGGTGGCCTTGCTGCCCGACGAGACCGAGGGCGACGACGAGCCACCCGACCTGGCCGTACCGCAACGCCTCGTGATCGCCAACGTCGGCGACAGCCGCGGCTACCTCTTCCGCGACTCTGCGCTGGTGCAGATCACCGAGGATCACAGCATCGTGGCTGACCTCGTGCGTGAGGGGCGGATCACACCCGACGAGGCAGACGTACATCCACAACGCAACATCGTCACCCGCGTGCTCGGCGTGTACGAAACCGTCGAGGTCGACCTCTGGCCGGTTGATCCGGTGCGCGGGGATCGGTACCTCCTCTGCTCCGACGGCTTGTTCAACGAGGTCACGAGCGACCAGATAACAGCCGTGCTGCGCCGCCTCGCCGATCCGCAGGAGGCAGCGGACGAGCTCGTGCGCCTGGCCAACGCGGGGGGCGGGCGCGACAACATCACGGTCTTGTTGCTCGACGTCGTGGATGACGGCGGAATCGCGGAAGCCGCATCCGCTGCCCTCGGCGACGAACCCGCCCGCGGCAACACCCAAGCAGCCAGCACCGACCTCGCCGGCTTCTCGAGCGCGCTCGCTGAGGGCGACGGGAACGAGCTGCCCCCTGGCTTGGCTGTCGGTGCGAAGTCGACCCGCCGCCAGCGGCGAGCAGAGCGCAAAGCCGCCAAGCAACGGCGAACCCGTTTCACCTGGCGCCTTGCCCTCTTCCTGCTCCTCATCGTCGGTGTGATCGGCGGCGCCGTCGCCACGATCCAGTGGTACGGCACCAGCACGTACTTCGTCGGATTCGACGGTGATGAAGTGGTGATCTTCCAGGGCCGACCAGGTGGTCTGCTTTGGATCGACCCTGAGGTCGCGCGGCGAACGGGGATCGACCGAGAGGACGTCCCCGCGGTCTACCTCCAGGGGCTGATCGCCGGGAACGAGCAACCGTCCTTTGCTCGGGCGAGGACACTCGTCGTCAACATCGAGCGCGACCGGGACGAGCTCGTCGACTCGACCACGACCACGTCGACCACGTCGACCACGAGCACCACCGCGACGACAGCAGCGACGGCCACGAACTGATGCTTCGAGCCGTCCGCCGGAACACCGAGCTGGGCCTCATCGTGCTGGGCACCCTCGTCATCGTGGGCGCCTACCTCCTTGCATCGCTCGCCGAAGACGCCGTGATCCCAGCCAACATCGGCCCGTTCCTCGGGATCGTGCTCGGTCTTCAGCTCGTCGCCCACGTGGCAGTGCGCCGACTCGCCCCCGACGCCGACGGAACCCTCGTGCCGATCGCAGGGCTCCTGAACGGCCTGGGCTACGTGTTCATCGTGCGGCTCGACGAAGCCCGAGCCAACCCGAAGGGCTTGGCGGCACTGCAATCGGTGTGGGCGATGGTGGGAATCGCCGCCTTCATCGCCACGCTTGTCCTCGTGCGCCGTGTGCGCGACCTCGAGGTCTATCGCTGGACCATCGGCTTTCTCGGCATCGGGTTGCTGATGCTCCCGCTCGTTCCGGGCGTGGGTAGGGAGTACTTCGGGGCTCGCATCTGGGTGAGCATCGGGCCGATCAACTTCCAGCCCGGCGAGTTCGCGAAGATCCTCCTCGCCATCTTCTTCGCGTCCTACCTCGTCGAGAAGCGCGAGCTGCTTGCGGTCAGCCACCGTCGGCTGGGTCCCATCCCACTCCCCGATCTCAAGCACCTCGGTCCGGTTGTGCTCGCCTGGGGAGCGTCGCTCGTCGTGATGATCTCCCAGAAGGATCTCGGCAGCTCACTGCTCTTCTTCACTCTGTTCGTCGCCCTGCTGTGGGTCGCAACAGAACGGGCCACCTACCTCGTCGTCGGCACCCTG
>JANOQG010000295.1:0-3194 GCA_031422255.1 Actinomycetes bacterium
GGTGGCGGCTGAGCACACACGCTCGCGCGCTTCCGGCTTGGCGTCGGGAGCGACGGCGTCCTCCAGGTCGAGGATCAGCGCGTCGGCTGGGATCGTCTGGGCCTTCTCGAGCGCGCGCTCGTTGGCACCCGGCATGTACAACACCGAGCGACGGGGGCGGAGGCCGGCGTCGGCCATCAGGCGTCCACCTCGGCATAGGCCTTGGCCAGCCCGGGATCCCTGGCGGACAGCTGCTCGGCGAGCTCGAGCATCACCTTGCACTGCTTCACCGAAGCATCGTCCTCCATCTTGCCGTTGAGCATCACTGCTCCGGTGCCATCGCCCATGGCAGCGAGGACCTCGCGCGCATGACGCACGTCAGCGGGGTCGGGGGAGAACACCCGCTTGGCGATGTCGATCTGCACAGGGTGCAGGCTCCATGCCCCTACGCACCCGAGTAGGTAGGCGTTGCGGAACTGGTCCTCGCAGGCCACGGTGTCCTTGATGTCCCCAAAGGGGCCGTAGAAGGCGAAGATCCCGTTGGCCTGGCACGCGTCGACCATGCGGGCGACCGTGTAGTGCCACAGGTCCTGTTGGTAGGTGGCCCGGGGTGCGTCGATGTTGCCGTCGATCGGGTCCTCGCGCACCAGGTAGCCCGGGTGGCCGCCGCCGACGCGGGTGGTCTTCATGCGGCGGTTGGCGGCAAGGTCGGCGGGGCCGAGCGAGAGACCCTGCATGCGGGGCGAGGCGGCACAGATCTCCTCCACGTTGGCCACGCCGCGGGCCGTCTCGAGGATTGCGTGCACGAGCAAGGGCTTGGTGAGGCCCGCCTTGGCTTCGAGCTGCGCAAGGAGCCGGTCGACGTAGTGGATGTCCTCGGCGCCCTCGACCTTGGGGATCATGATCACATCGAGCTTGTCGCCGATCTCGGTGACCGCGGTGACGAGGTCGTCGAGGCCCCACGGGGAGTCGAGCGAGTTGACCCGAGTCCACAGCTGGGTGTCGGACTGGTTCCATGCCTTGCCCACCTCGACGAGCCCGGCGCGGGCGGCCTCCTTGTCCGTGGCGGGTACGCCGTCCTCGAGGTTGCAGAGGAGGATGTCCACGGTGGGCGCGATGTCGGGAACCTTGGCCACCATCTTCGGGTTCGACCCGGGGAAGAAGTGGATGACTCTGGACGGCGGGAAGGGGATCTCCCGCAAGGGGTCGGGGGCACCGACGGCAAGAGGTCGGAAGAAGTCCTTCGCGGAGCGCATGACCCCACCCTAGAGAGGCGATGCGCCCGCCTCCCAACGCCGCTGCAGTGGTCGATCTCGCCTTCGTGCCCTGACGGTGTGGCTACGCCGTCTCGGCCATGCGCCGAGCAATCACCTTCAGGCACAGCGTCTCGTCCGCACCTTCGAAGATGGACAGCACCCGTGCGTCCACGAAGTAGCGGCTCACGTCGTACTCCTCCGCGTAGCCCATGCCACCGTGGATCTGCATCGCCTCGCGGGTTACCCACTCGGCGGCCTTGCACACATAGGCCTTCACCATCGCGGCCTCGAGCGCGCCCTCGCCCTTGGCCATGAGACGGGCGACGGCATACGACGCCTGCCGCGAGGCCTGGATCGTGACGGCCATGCGGGTCAGCTTCACCTGGGTGAGCTGGAAGTCGGCGATGGGCTTGCCGAACACCTTGCGGTCCTCGGCGTACTGGCGGGCCGCTTCGTAGGCCGCCTGCATGACGCCAACGGCTCGAGCCGCAGTCTGGAGGCGACCGTTCTCGAACCCGGCCATCTGGAGGTAGAAGCCCTTGCCCAGGCCATCCTCGCCGCCCACGAGGTTGGCGTCAGGCACCGTCCAGGCATCGAAGGCGATCTCGTAGGAGTGCATCCCTCGGTAGCCGATCGTGTCGATCGGGCGGCCCTCCATCTTTCCGCCACCCGCCTGCTCGAGCACGAAGCCGTGGCCTTCGCCCCGGTCCTTGGGGACGATGAACAACGACAATCCCCGGTGCGCGGCGCCCTTGTCGGGATCGGTGCGGGCAAGGAGCATCAGCACATCAGCGCGGGCGCCGAAGGTGCACCAGGTCTTCACCCCGTTGATGGTCCACCCGCCATCAGACTTGGTGGCGGTCACCTTGAGGCCAGCCACATCGGAGCCGTAGTCGGGCTCAGTGACGGCGACGGCGTTCATGACCTCAGCGGTGGCCAGCTTGGGCAACCACTCGAGCTTCTGCTCCTCCGTGCCGCCCTTCAGCAGCGCTCGGGTGAGGATCTCGGGGCGAGTGATGAGCGAACCCCCGGCGCCGAGCGAGCCGCGAGACAGCTCCTCGGTAGCCACGACCATCGCGATGTACTCCGACTCTCCGCCCGTGCCATAGCCGCCGTACTCCTCGGGAATCGAGAGCCCGAAGGCTCCCATCTCGGCGAGGCCCGTGATGATGTCCTCGGGAATGTCTTCGTTGTGCCGGTGCACGTGTTCGGCGATCGGCTTGAGCTTCTGCTCGGCGAAGCGACGGAAGGTGTCCTGCACGAGCTCGAAGTCGTCGTCGAGGTGGCGCGGACCTTCCTGGCCGGCAAGGCCGGCGAGGAACGCCGGGTCGCGGTAGGCGGTACAAAAGTCCCGGGCGCCGTCGAGCGCGGCAGCATCGATTCCCCAGGTGGCCTCTCGGCCGAACAGGCGGCTGGCCAGCTCGCCGATGGCGTCAGCGACGAAGGCGCAGGTGATGGCTCCCTCGACCGCCCCCAGCGCTCCGTAGTCCAGCATTGAACGGGCAGTCTCCACGGCGGCGCCTGCATGGGCGAGGTCGTACGCAAGCACTTGGTCGGCGTCGGGCCCACCGCCTGCATTGAGGGTGGCGGTGCCCTGTTGCACAACACGGCGGGCCAGCTCCACGACTTCGGCGGCGGCGGTGAGATCAGCATCAACCATGGTCAGACGTTAGTGACGACCCTCGGACCCCACGGAATCGGCGAGCCATGCTCGCGTCGATGACCACCCACGACCGGCCCTTCGGGCGCTACCTCGAAGACTTCACTGCTGGCGACGTCTCCAAGCACGGGCCCGGCGAGACCATCACCCGGTGCGACGACCACCGATACCCGGATCTGGCATGCCTGGACGGCGGACCCTCCTCACCAGACCCCGACCGGCGGCTCGGCAGGTGACCCACTCTCGCAGGAGTGGGGCACGGGTCCTGGCTGGATGCTGCAAACAGGGTGACGACCGAT
>JANOQG010000296.1:0-2830 GCA_031422255.1 Actinomycetes bacterium
GCACCTCGGCTCGGGCCAGGTTCGCGCCGAGGCAGAAGTGTGTGCCGATGCCGAATGCCACGTGGGGGTTGGGGTTGCGGTCGACCTTGAGCACGTCGGGCTCGTCGAACACCGTTTCGTCACGGTTGGCCGACTGGTAGAGCAGGAAGACCTTGTCGCCGGCTTTCAGGTCGACACCCTCGTAGGTGTGGTCCTGGGTGACCGTGCGCGAGAACGACATCACGGGGGACACGAAGCGAATGACTTCGTCGGCGGCGGTATCCCAAAGCGACGGGTCGTCGATCACTCGCTGCTTCTGATCGGGGAACTGCGAGAAGGCGACGAGTCCCCCGCTGAGCGCGTTGCGCGTCGTCTCGTTCCCGGCGACGACGATCAGCACGAGGAACATGAACAGCTCGTCGTTCGTGAGTGCTCCGGCCGGGCTCTCGATCTGGGCGCCGCCCTGGTCGTCTCGCGCTAGCTCACCGTCGTCGAAGGCCTGAGTGAGGATGCTGATCAGGTCGTCGCGCTCGCCCGGGGCGGCTCGGCGGGCCTCGATCAGCTCGGTGCACAGCACGGCGTAGGCCCCGAACGCGTCGGCGGCGGCGTGGAGGACGGGGTCGTCGGGTTCGGAGTGACCGTCACCCGCCATCATGGCGTCGCTCCACGCGTAGAGGTTGCCGCGCTGTTCTGGGTCGAGCCCCATGAGCTCGGCAATGACGATGAGCGGCACGTGGATGGCGAAGTCCTCGACGAAGTCCATCGTCCCCTTGTGCGCCACCTCGTCGATGATCTGATTCGACAGGTCACGAATGTGATCGGTGAGGGCACGAACGCGGGCAGGGGTGAACCCCCTGTTGATGAGCCGCCGCTGACGCGTGTGCTCAGGGTCGTCCATCGAGATGATGGACATCGGAGCCGCCACGCGGGGTCGCACGCCCTCGGCTGCTGAATACAGCTCAGGGTTCCGCGAGATGTGCGACACGTCCGCGTGCCGAGCGATCAACCAGAGCTCGTTCCTGGTGTCCCAGTGGATGGGGGAGTGGGTCCGAAGCCAGCGGTAGGCCTCCCACGGATCGTCGTAGAAGCGCGGGTCGAGGGCGTCGATCTCGAACGGCGGCGTCAGGGTCATTGCGGGATAGTCCATCAAACGCTTGTTTGGGTCAAGGCAGGACGACGCGATGCCGATGCAACCCTGATCCGGATGCGCGATGTGTTGCGATTGTGCGTCTAGTGTTGCGGTTTGAAGTCAATCGCCCATGGAGGCACACTTCCGATGTTCGAATCCAAGGTCCCCGAATCTGACATTGCGCCCGGCCGACGGCGCCGAGCGGTTGGCCTGCTCGCTGTCGTGGTACTCGCCCTCACTGCGACGGCATGCCTGCCGAAGGAGGAGCAGTCCTTCCTCGACCGCACCAACGCGATGCGGCGCACGGCGGGGGTCCGTCAGCTTGATGAGCACGGTGTGTTGAGCGCGAAGGCGGAGGCGTGGGCGCAGTACATGGCCCGAACAGGCAAGTTGGCGCACTCGACGCTCAGCGACGGCCTCGGTGGGCTGCGCTACCGGGCGCTCGGTGAGAACGTGGGAATGGCATCCGGCGGCAGGGACCCGTGGCTGCAGATCCACAACGCATTCGCGGCATCGCCGGGCCATCGCGCCAACCTCCTGAACCCCTCCTTCACCCACATGGGGGTTGGGGTGGCGGTCGGCGCCGACGGACGCGTGTGGGTGGCTGAGGTGTTCGCCCAGCTCTGACGTCCCGTCTTGGGCCGGTCCGTGCCGGTCTGAGCACCGTGCCAGACTGCGCGCATGGCCGACCGGCGACCCAACGTGCTCTTCGTCGTCTCCGACCAGGAGCGCGAGCGCTCGTGGCTTCCGCCGTCGGTGCGCCTGCCATGGCGAGAGCGGCTGATGGCCGAGGGCGTGGAGCTGGCGAATCACTGGACCCATTCAGCGCCCTGTTCGCCGTCACGGGCCACGATGATGACCGGTCGCTACCTCCCCGGACACCAGGTGTATGACAACACCGTCTTCGACTGGCATCACAGCCTCGACCCCGCGATCCCCACGCTGGGCTCGCAGCTGGGCGGCGACGGCTACCGGTCCTCTTACATCGGCAAGTGGCATCTCACGGGCGGACCCACGCCGCCGATGGATCTCTATGGCTACGCCGATTGGGATGGCAACGACCAGCACTTCATGGGGTGGGCGGGAACCGGCGTGCACTTCGACCCGGTGATCGCTGACTCGGCGGCTCGTTGGCTCGATGCGAACGGGGCACAGGCCGATCCCTGGTTCCTCACCGTGGCGCTGGTGAACCCGCACGATGTGATGTGGTTCCCGATCGACCAGCCCGGCTATCAAGCCGAGCATCCCGCGGAGCTGGCGGCGTCGGAGGCCCTGCTGGGCGCCGCGAAGTGGAAGGAAGGCGCCGCGGTTCCTCCCTTCACTGAGGACTATGCCAACGTCGTCGAGCACCTTCCCGAGAACTTCGACGACGACCTGCTCACCAAGCCGGCGTGTCACCGTCAGTGGCGCTGGGATCAGCAGCACTGGTTGGCTGGGATGATCCCGCCCGACGATCGCGAGCAATGGCGGCGACAGCTCGACTACTACGTCCGCCTCCACCAGCTGGCCGACGACAGCCTCGGAACGGTGCTCGCCGCGCTCGAGCGCAGCGGGGCATGGGACGACACCGTCGTGGTGTTCACGTCGGACCATGGCGACATGTGTGGATCGCACGGGCTGCGATCAAAGGGACCGTTCGTGTACGACGAGATCATGCGGGTGCCGTGCTATGTGAAGCCGGCCGCCAGCTCGCCGTTGGCGGCCTCGGCCGGCCAGCGCAGC